>NZ_CP102830.1:1274545-1593181 GCF_024730785.1 Pseudomonas sp. LS44 | reverse complement strand
CACAGCGCTTTCCACCACCATCCAACCCACCCTGGCCGCAACAGTTTTTCGTTGTGAGGACGCCAGCGGCAAGGTGACCTTTACCTCGCAGGGCTGCATCGACACGCAAGCGCAAAGCCTGCAAGACGCCCACAACCCAACACCAGGCAGTGGCAAGCCCGTCGCCATGGCAGCCACCAAGAAAAGCCACTCAAAATCAGCGAAAACAAAAAAGAAGGAAAATGTTGCAGTAATCGCTGAGCGTCAGGATGGATGCGGAAACCAAGTCACCGGAAGTGCGCGACGCCAAGCGATTATCCGCAAAGAGGTTCGCGCAGGCATGACACGCTCGGACATCGAAAGCACACTCGGCAAGCCTGACAAAGTCAGCAGCCAGAACGGCCAAACGCGCTATCAGTACAACGACAAGCAAGGCCACAGCCGGCAGGTCAGCTTTGATGAAAATGGCTGCGTGCGTGGTATGCGAAAATAAAAAGCCGAAATAAAAAAAGGCCTGCATTTCTGCAGGCCTTTCTTTATATGGTGCACTCAGGAGGATTCGAACCTCCGACCGCTCGGTTCGTAGCCGAGTACTCTATCCAGCTGAGCTATGAGTGCAATTTGGTGACTTATATACCAGGTCGCCACTGGTTAAAACCGTTGATTTTCTATCGCTAGAGACCAACTTAAAATGGTGCACTCAGGAGGATTCGAACCTCCGACCGCTCGGTTCGTAGCCGAGTACTCTATCCAGCTGAGCTATGAGTGCACTGAGCGTGCGCATTATAGAGAGCTTTATATGATGTTCAAGCGTTAATCCGATTATTTTCAATAACTTATCGGCCTTACGAACATCACTCTCTGTAACGCTAAATAATGGCGGAGAAGGGGGGATTCGAACCCCCGACACCCTTGTGAGATGTACTCCCTTAGCAGGGGAGCGCCTTCGGCCACTCGGCCACCTCTCCGCAACACGGGGCGCATGATACCCATGTTTTCCCGGTTTGCAAAGTCAAAAATTTGAGAAAAATTAGTGGCTTGGTTCTTGGTCTTTCTCTTTTTGGATGCGTTGGTAAATCTCTTCGCGATGCACGGCCACCTCTTTCGGGGCATTAACTCCGATACGCACCTGATTACCTTTCACACCCAGTACAGTGACGGTGACATCGTCACCTACCATCAGGGTCTCTCCGACCCGGCGAGTCAGAATCAGCATTCCTTTCTCCTCACGGATAAACAGTTCAGGACAACAACAGTCTGCAAAAATAAGATGGTGACGACCGTCACGTTTCTCAAGTGCAACGACCCTCACCCCAGTATTGACTAGTGTGAGCAGAAAGAAAGTTCTGCTCCTACGGCCAAAAAGACGAAAGGCGCGGTCAAAACCGCGCCTTTCCGGGCTACCTGCCTTACTCGCCCTGACGGGCGGGGGCGTCGAGCTCAAAAGCCGTATGCAATGCGCGTACAGCCAACTCGAGATATTTCTCCTCAATCACCACGGATACCTTGATTTCCGAGGTAGAGATCATCTGGATATTGATGCCTTCCTTCGCCAATGCTTCAAACATCCGACTGGCGACGCCCGCGTGGGAGCGCATACCAACACCCACAATGGAAACCTTAGCAATATTGATATCACCGCTGACTTCGCGCGCCGAAATTTCGCGTGCGGTCTGCTCCAGCACCTGCAGCGCACTCTTGTAGTCATTGCGATGCACGGTGAAAGTGAAATCGGTGGTGTTATCGTGCGCGACATTCTGCACGATCATGTCGACTTCGATATTCGTGGCGCTGATCGGCCCGAGGATTTTGAAGGCCACGCCAGGAATATCCGGCACGCCACGGATTGTCAGCTTGGCCTCGTCTCGATTGAAGGCGATGCCGGAAATGATCGGCTGTTCCATGGATTCCTCTTCATCAATGGTAATGAGGGTGCCCGGCCCCTCTTGAAAGCTGTGCAGCACGCGCAGCGGAACGTTGTACTTACCGGCGAACTCGACAGATCGGATCTGCAATACCTTGGAGCCGAGGCTGGCCATTTCCAGCATCTCCTCGAAGGTAATCTTATCCAGTCGCTGAGCCTTGGCCACCACTCGCGGGTCTGTGGTGTAGACGCCATCGACATCGGTGTAGATCTGGCACTCATCAGCTTTCAAAGCCGCCGCAAGGGCTACACCGGTGGTGTCCGAACCACCACGACCAAGCGTGGTGATATTGCCGTGCTCGTCCACGCCCTGGAAACCGGCGACTACCACGACGCGACCTGCCTTGAGGTCGGCGCGCAGCTTCTGGTCATCGATTTGCAGGATTCGTGCTTTGTTGTGCGCGCTATCGGTAAGAATGCGCACCTGATTGCCCGTGTAGGACACCGCCGGTACACCACGCTTGATCAGCGCCATCGCCAATAACGCGATGGTCACCTGCTCACCAGTGGACACCAGCACGTCTAGCTCACGCGGCACTGGCTCATCACCGATTTGCTTAGCCAAGTCGATGAGCCGATTAGTCTCGCCACTCATGGCGGAGACGACGACAACGATATCGTCGCCGCTTTCACGGAATTTCTTCACCTTCTCAGCAACCTGCTCGATTCGCTCGACGGTGCCGACGGAGGTGCCTCCGAATTTCTGTACGATCAAAGCCATTTCAAAGCCGCCTCAGCCCGCGAAGGGCGCCCATTAAACAGTTAACACACCAGACTGCCAAGGGCCGCCGGACTTAGCCGCGACCCAGCTGCACTAGGTTTACAGACCTTGCTCGGCAAACGGTACGGCGAGTGCCAAAGCGGCGTCCACGGCAGCGGCATCGGTGCCGCCACCCTGGGCCATATCGGGGCGACCACCACCCTTTCCGCCGACCGCCGCAGCGGCCTGCTTCATCAATTCACCGGCTTTCAGCTGGCCGGTCAGATCCTGAGTGACGCCTGCGACCAACACGACTTTATCGTCCTGCACGCCGCCGAGCAGAATTACGGCGCTGCCGAGCTTGTTCTTCAATTGGTCGACCAGCGCCATCAGCGCCTTGCCATCCAGGCCATCGAGACGCGCGGCAAGCACCTTCGCACCCTTGACCTCCACCGCCGAACCAGCCAAATCGTTACCAGCAGCGCTGGCGGCCTTGGCCTTCATCTGCTCCAGTTCTTTCTCCAGCTGGCGGTTACGCTCAAGTACTGCGGAGAGCTTGTCCAACAGATTGTCGCGACTGCCCTTGACCAGCGCCGCCGCTTCTTTCAACTGCTCTTCGGCACCGTTCAGATAGGCCAATGCCGAAGCACCAGTGACCGCTTCGATACGCCGTACGCCGGCAGCCACACCGCCTTCGCTGGTGATCTTGAGCAGCGCGATATCGCCGGTACGCGCCACGTGAGTACCGCCGCACAGCTCGACGGAGAAGCTGCCGCCCATGCTCAGTACGCGCACTTCGTCGCCGTATTTCTCGCCGAACAGGGCCATCGCGCCTTTATTCTTGGCGCTCTCGATATCGGTCTCTTCCGTTTCGACGACGCTGTTCTTGCGAATTTCGGCGTTGACGATGTCTTCCAGTTCTTTCAGTTGCTCGGGCTTGATCGCCTCGAAGTGGCTGAAATCGAAACGCAGGCGCTGACTGTCGACCAACGAACCTTTTTGCTGCACGTGCTCGCCGAGTACCTGACGCAAGGCCGCATGTAGCAAGTGCGTGGCGGAATGGTTGAGAGCCGTGGCCTGGCGTACCGAAGCGTCGACCTCAGCTGCCAGCGAAGCGCCAACGCTCAAGCTGCCCTTAACGACTGCGCCATGGTGCAGATAGGCGCCGCCAGCCTTAGTGGTGTCACGCACATCGAAGCGAACGCCGGCGCCTGACCCCGCCTCATCACTAAGAAACCCACAGTCACCGATCTGCCCGCCAGACTCGGCGTAGAACGGCGTCTGATCGAGCACCACTACGCCCTCCTCGCCTTCGCCGAGCACGTCGACGGCTTTGCCATCCTTGAACAGTGCGATGATTTGTCCGGTGCCGCTGGTGCCTTCATAGCCCAGGAAACGGGTGTCGCTGTCGATCTTGACCAGGCTGTTGTAATCCATACCAAACGAGCTGGTGGAACGCGCGCGCTCGCGCTGGGCTTCCATCTCACGCTCGAAACCGGCCTCGTCGAGCGTCAGCTCGCGCTCGCGGGCGATATCACCAGTCAGGTCGACCGGGAAGCCGTAGGTGTCATACAGCTTGAACACCACGTCGCCAGGAATCACCGTACCTTGCAGCTCCGCCAAGTCCTGTTCGAGGATCTTCAGACCCTGCTCAAGGGTTTTGGCGAATTGCTCTTCCTCCATTTTCAGCACGCGTTCGATGTGCGCTTGCTGCTGCTTCAGTTCCGGGAAGGCTTCACCCATTTCGGCAACCAAAGCGGCAACGATCTTGTGGAAGAACGCGCCTTTGGCGCCCAGCTTGTTACCGTGACGGCAAGCGCGGCGGATGATGCGACGCAGAACGTAACCGCGACCTTCGTTGGACGGCGTGACGCCATCGGCGATCAAGAAGCCGCAGGAGCGGATGTGATCCGCCACCACTTTCAACGATGGCGCGCCGTCATTGGCACAACCGATGGCCTTGGCAGATGCCGCCAGCAGGCTTTGGAACAGATCGATCTCATAGTTCGAGTTGACGTGCTGGAGCACCGCACTGACTCGCTCGAGACCCATGCCAGTGTCCACGCTCGGCGCCGGCAGAGGATGCATCACGCCGTCAGCGGTGCGGTTGAACTGCATGAAGACGTTGTTCCAGATCTCGATGTAGCGATCGCCATCTTCTTCCGGCGAGCCAGGTGGGCCGCCCCAGATGTGATCGCCGTGGTCGAAGAAAATCTCGGTGCACGGACCACAGGGACCGGTATCGCCCATCGCCCAGAAGTTGTCGGATGCGTAAGCCGCGCCCTTGTTATCACCGATGCGAATCATCCGTTCGGCTGGGATACCGACTTCCTTGTTCCAGATCTCGTAGGCCTCGTCATCCGTGGCGTAGACGGTGACCCAGAGTTTTTCCTTGGGCAGATTCAGCCATTTGTCCGAGGTCAGAAATTCCCAGGCGAAGGTAATTGCATCGCGCTTGAAATAGTCGCCGAAGCTGAAATTACCCAGCATTTCAAAGAACGTGTGGTGACGTGCGGTGTAACCGACGTTCTCCAGGTCGTTGTGCTTGCCACCGGCTCGAACGCACTTCTGGCTGGTGGTGGCGCGGGTGTAGGCGCGCTTTTCCAGGCCGAGGAAACAGTCCTTGAACTGGTTCATCCCGGCGTTGGTGAACAGCAGAGTCGGGTCGTTCGCCGGGATCAGCGAGCTGGAGGCGACTCGGGTATGCCCCTTCTCTTCGAAGAAGCGGAGGAAGGCTTCACGGATTTCAGCGCTTTTCATAGTGTTTTCCACGGAACTGCGGCCACGAATCGCCGGCAAAGGGCCGCATTATATCGGCCTTGGAGCTCGGGTATAGGGGGTTTCTGCCAGATAACCTGGCGGCCAGCGCCTGTCATCAGCCGACCGGTCGCGGGGCCAAGTCGATTGCAGCGCCAAATTCAACCGGCACGCAGCTCGTCCGCGCTAGATGACCGGCGCGGATTACCAGCTCAGCTGCACACCGACTCGGCCTTCGGTGCTCTGATAATCGGCGCCGCTGAGCTCCTCGCTATGGCTGACCGACGCGAAAACGCCTAGCTGCTCGTTCAACTCCAGCAACATCCCAGCGGACAAGCTCAGCGCTCCGCCGAGATCCAGCCCATCGATACGCTGCTGGTCGTTGCCGGCGCTGAGCTGCACCGTGCCGCTCTCGCCGCTGAGCACGTAGCTCGCGCCGATTTTCGCCCATGGCCGTAGCGTCATGCCAGCAGAGGCGTCGAGCCGGTTGTCCACCCGCAGGCTGGTCTCCAGACGGCTGCGCAAATCGGTATCCAGTTCAACGCGCTTACCACTGGGATCGGTGCCGGAATCCCAATCCTGGTGACTGAGATCCAACTCGACTTGCGGCTCCAGCGACCAGCTGCCACGCATGGGGAAATGCCGACCAAGTTTCGCGCTGGCGCCCCAGGAACGGCCATGCAACGTCTGACTGAAGGCATCCGGCGTTTTAATCTGCGAATCCAGCCACGCCCTGCTCAGGCTCAGGTCCAGATACGTTTGGTTGGCCCACGACAAGCTGCCATAGACCACCGCAGTGGGCGCGGAAACGTCAATTTGCGCGCTGCTCGCCCCAGGAGATCGGGCATCAAAATCCGCATCCTGATAACCGAAGTAGGCGCCCAGCAGCACATCCACCTCGCCCGTCTGGCCCTGGTGCAACTGGTCATAACCGAGATAAGCGGTGCTCACATTGCCGTCCAGCACATCCCCTGAGCTGGCCAGATTCGCGTCGCTGTAGCTGACTTGTGACCAACTGCGGCCGCATGCCTGACTGGAGCGCCCTTCACGCACACCCTGCTGGCAGGCACGGACTTCGGCAAAGCGCTCGTCGGAGCTATGCAGCGCCTGCTCGGCCAACACACTGCCCAATGTCGTAGTGCCGCTGTAGCCGGAGACTTCTGGCAAGCTCTGTCCACTCAGTGGCGTGAGGTACCAGTTCCGATCGGCCTGCTGGGCAAAGTTCCAGGGCGTCAGGCTGCCGTTGAGGCGGACCATGCCGCTATCCAGCGTGGACGGCACGAAACTAGCGGCAGTCGCCAAGTCGTCGTTGGGACTGGAGATGACTAAGATCTCGCCAGGGCTGGTTTGCTGAGAGTTATCACTGCCGAACAGCACCTGCGTGCTGCCCTGCACGTCCCCTGCCACCGCTAAACCACCGGCACTCTGCGTGGCAGGCGATACCAGCACCTCGAGCCGCCCTTGATCGTTGGGTGAACGGTAATTGCCGCTGATCGCTACCCGATTCGCCGCCGCATGGATTACCCCGCCATTGTTCACATTGCCAGCCAGGGCAAAGCTGCCCGGCTGCCAACTGGACCCGGAGCCAATGTCCAGCGTGCCCTGACCGAGATCCAATGCTGCGCGCTGGGTGAGCGCGCTGTTATTCAGCAGCACGCCTTCCCAGTTGATCAAGCTGGGCAGCGAGCCCTGGAATCCATCGAGGCGAACGGTATCGACACCGCTGCCGCCATCCAACGGACCAGTGAAACCGATCAGACTGGCACCGTTGCGCAGCGTCAGTACATCGGCGCCGCTAAGCAAATCGATGTTCCCACTGCCCGTCACCGCGCCGCTCACATCGAAGGTGTCATCGCCCAGCGTGCCCAGGTAATTACCATCCACTTGCAGCGTCGCGCCGCCGGCGACCACGGTAGCCTGCGGATCGACAGTCACCCCGGAGGCCACCAGCAATGTCCCGGCCCTGACCTGCACCCGATCGAACACCGAAGTGACCGGCCCGTAGATACCGAGCGTACCCACGCCCAACTTTTCGAGCGATTCAAAGCCCACTGCCGCGCCCAGGCGCGCGCTACTGGCAATGTCGGCCACCACGATATCGTTACCGGCACCACCCATCAGGGCCGAACTCAGCGCGGATAGATCGGCGCCGTCGGTAACGGCTAGACGGTCATCGCCATCACCTAGATCGATAGTGCCGTTGCCGCTGACCACCCCGCCGACGAGCAGGCTGTCCGCTCCTGCACTGCCGCTGTAGTTACCATCGACCTGCAAGGTGGCGCCACTCGCTACGCGGGTGGTTTGCGCGCCCGTAACGCTGCCGGCCGGACCGATCGCGAGAGTGCCGGCATCGATGGCCACCTCAACGAAGTCAGAAGGCGCCGTACCGTCGATGTGCAGGATGCCGCTGTTGGTTTTGTTCAGCCGCTCGAAATCGCTCACCCCACCCAGCGTGGCGTCACCCGTGAAGTTGGCGATCAGACTGTCGTCGCCAGCCCCGGCACTCAAACCGGCGCTCAGCGCTGACAAATCAGCGCCGTCGTTGAGGGTCAGACTGTCGTCGCCAGCCCCTAGGTCGACGCTGCCGCTGCCGCTGATCGTACCGCTGACGACCAGCCTGTCCGCCCCCGCGCTGCCGCTGTAGCTGCCGTCGACCCGTAAGGTCGCGCCGCTGGCCACGTTAGTGTTCTGTACCCCCGTGACGCTGTCAGCCGCGCCAATAGCGGAGGTGCCTACCGCGATATCCATGGCGGCAATCGTGCTGCTGCCGGTGAAACTCACGGTGCCTACGTTCTGTTTGCTCAAATGTTCGAAGCCGATCAGACCCGCACCAGAAATCGACACGGCCAGCACATTGTCCAGCAGCACCGTATCGTCGCCCGAGCCGCCATCCAGCAGGCCGCTTAAGGAAGCTCCGTCCCTGAGGGTTAGCCAGTCATTGCCGGCACCCATGCTCAGGCCGCCCGTACCGGTATCCAGAGCACCCGCGAGAAGCAGTTGGTCATCACCATCCGCCAAGTCGCCCGCTGCCCGCAACAAGCCGCCAGTGGCGACATTGATGGTGTCCTGGCCGGTGCTGCCGAGCAGATTGGTGGCGGTAGTGGCACTCGCCTGCAAGGTGGCGCCGCTGGCGATATTCAGGGTCGTATCCGCGCCCAAGAAGCTGGTATTGGTGACTGCAACCGAGCCATTAACCCCCAGCATGCCCTGCTGCATCTGCAAGGTGGCGAAGTTGGAACTGCTGCCAGTCAAGTTCCAACTGCCACTGCCAGCTTTAGTTACGGCCAAACCGCCGGAGCCGTTATTCAGCAATGCTCCGGAAAACACATTGCTCGCCGCAGTGCCGGTCAACGTGAGGTTGGCGGCGGTGTTGGCGAAGCTGTAAGCGGGACCACCGCTCCAGGTCAAAGCGCCGCTACCACTGGCATCGAGCGTCGCTCCGCCAGCGCCGATGGTGAAGTTGCGGTTGGTCGCGGTTGCGCCGCCGATATAGCGCAGCGCTCCGCCATCAATCAACAGATTGCTGGCCGCACTGCTGGAGGCGCCGATGGCGCTGGTCGCCCCGCCAGCTGCCAGGGTGCTGATCTGCAGATTACCGCCTCTGATCGAGGTGACACCGATGTAGGTGTTGAGGCCGTTAAGGCTCAGATTGCCGCTGCCTTCTTTTACCAGGCCGCCTGTGGTGGTCGCGATGACGTTGTTGATGGTGGTATTACCCGCCCCGCCGACCGTGAGGGTGCGAGTGGCGCCGCTGAGGGTCGCGCCGTTCAGGGTCAACAGGCCTGCATCCGAATTTATCCGGCTATTGCCGACCAAGGTCACCGTACCGGCATAGCTGTTGTTGCCGGATACGTTGTGCAGCACGCCGGCGCTGCCAATGCCGGTACCGTTCAAGGTCAGCGCTTCGGCACCCACCGCGATGTCGCCCTGCAGTTGCAGTTCAGCGCCGTTGGCCACGGTCGTCGCGCCGCTCGTTGTGCCAAGCGCGTTGCCATTTTGGATGTTCAGCGCTCCGGCGCTGATGGTGGTCAAGCCGCTGTAGGTATTCGCCCCGACCAGGGTCAGCGTGCCGTTGCCGTCTTTGGTTAGACCACCGGTAGTGGTGGCGATGACGTTGTTAATCGTGGTGTTGCCTGCCCCGCCGACCGTCAGGGTGCGAGTAGCACCGCCGAGGGTCGCACCGCTCAACGTCAACAAGCCGGCATCCGAGTTAATTCGGCTGTTGCCGGCCAACGTCACCGCACCGGCGTAGCTGTTATTGCCGGCGACGTTATGCAGCGCACCACGGCTGCTGATCCCCGTACCATTCAGGGTCAGCGCTTCGGCACCCACGACGATGTCGCCCTGCAGTTGCAGTTCGGCACCACTGGCCACGCTGGTCGCGCCGCTGGTGGCACCGAGCGCGTTGCCATGCTGAATGTTCAGCGCCCCGGCGTTGATCGTCGTAGCACCGCTGTAGGTGTTGTTACCCGCGAGAATCTGCGTGCCGACACCAGCCTTGGTCAGACCACCCGTGCCGCTGATGTCGCCGGCGAAGCTGCTGCTGCCGCTGGCTCGGTTGACCGTCAACGTGCCGCCGCCCAAAGCCACCGAACCACCCGTAGCGCCGCCGCCAGCCAACGAGGCCACTTGCTGGTTGAAGCCGTTCAGATTCAACGTGGCGCCGGCCACATCGGCAATGCTCACGGCGGTCGAGGTGGACAGCCGATTGTTGCCAGTGCCCAGCTGCAGCGTCCCGGCATTGATGGTGGTCGCCCCGGTGAACGTACTGGCCCCGTTGAGAATGAGCGTACCGCTGCCATCCTTGGTCAAACCACCGGTAGTTGTGGCGATTACATTATTGATGGTGGTGTTGCCCGCGCCGCCGACCGTGAGGGTGCGGGTAGCGCCGCCAATGGTCGCGCCGTTCAGGGTTAACAGACCGGCATCCGAATTGATCCGACTATTGCCGGCCAAGGTCAGCGCACCGGCATAGCTGTTGTTGCCAGATACGTTATGCAACGCGCCGGCATTGCCGACGCCGGTGCCGTTCAAGGTCAGCGCTTCGGCGCCGACCGTGATACCACCTTGCAGCTGCAGCTCGGCACCGCTGGCCACGCTGGTCGCGCTGGTCGCGCCGCTGGTGGCGCCCAGCGCCGCAGCGTTCTGGATATTGAGAATGCCGGCACTCACCGTCGTGACACCGCTATAAGTATTCGCCCCCATCAACGTCAGCGTACCGCTGCCATCTTTGGTCAGACTGCCCGTGGTGGTGGCGATGACGTTGTTGATCGCGGTATTGCCCGCGCCACCGACCGTCAATGTACGGGTAGCACCGCTGAGCGTCGCGCCGTTCAGGGTCAACAGGCCGGTATCCGAATTGATCCGGCTATTGCCGGCCAGCGTCACCGCACCGGCATAGCTGTTGTCGCCGGCAATATTGTGCAGCGCCCCGCCGTTGCCGATCCCCGTGCCGTTCAAAGTTAGCGCTTCGGCCCCGACACTGATCCCACCCTGCAGTTGCAGTTCGGCGCCCGTGGCGACGGTCGTCGCACCACTGGTGGAGCCGAGAGCAAGGCTATTTTGAATGTTCAGCGCCCCGGCGCTCACCGTGGTGACGCCGCCGTAGGTGCTGGCGCCGGTGAGGGTCAACTTGCCGGTGCCATCCTTGGTCAGTCCGCCGCTGGTGGTCGCTATGCTGTTGTTCAGGAGGGTATTGCCGGCACCACCGACCGTCAGGGTCTGAGTCGTGCCACTGACGGTATCGCCGTTCAGGGTTAACAAGCCGGCGTCCGAATTCATCCGACTGTTGCTACCCAGGGTCACCGCACCGGCATAGCTGTTATTACCGGAGACGTTGTGCAGCGCACCTCGGTTGCCGATCCCCGTACCATTCAGGGTCAGCGCTTCGGCACCCACTGCAATGTTGCCTTGCAGTTGCAGTTCCGCACCGCTGGCCACGGTGGTCGCGCCGCTGGTGGTGCCGAGGGCATTGCTGTTCTGAATATTGAGAATGCCGGCGCTGACCGTGGTCGCGCCGCCATAGGTGTTGGTACCGGAAAGAATCTGCGTGCCGACACCGGTCTTGGTCAACCCGCCCGTGCCGCCGATAGTGCCGGCGAAACTGCTGCTGCCGCTGGCTTTGTTGATGGTCAGGGTACCGCTGCCCAACGCCACTGCGCCGCCAGTAGAGCCACCGCCAGCCAATGAAGCCACTTGCTGATTGAAACCGTTCAGATTCAACGTGGCGCCAGCCACATTGGCGATGGTCACTGCGGTCGCGGTCGACAAGCGGTTGTTGCCAGTACCCAGTTGCAGCGTTCCGGCATTGATCGTGGTCGCCCCGCTATAGGTATTCGCGCCATTCAGGATCAAGGTGCCGCTGCCGTCTTTGGTCAAGCCACCGGTGGTGGTGGCGATGACATTGTTGATCGTGGTGTCGCCCGCGCCGCCAACCGTAAGGCTGCGGGTTGCGCCGCTGATGGTTGCGCCGTTGAGGGTAAGCAGACCGGCATCCGAATTGATCCGGCTGTTGCCGGCCAAGGTCACCGCGCCGGCATAGCTGTTGTTGCCGGACACGCTGTGTAGCGCACCGCCGTTGCCGATCCCCGTACCGTTCAGGGTCAGCGCTTCGGCACCAACTGTGATGCCGCCCTGCAGTTGCAGCTCGGCACCAACGGCGACTGTAGTCGCGCCGCTGGTGGCACCCAGCGCCGTATTGTTCTGAATATTGAGAATGCCGGCGCTCACCGTGGTAAGCCCGCTGTATGTATTGCTGCCAGAGAGAATCTGCGTGCTAGCGCCGGCCTTGGTCAGCCCGCCCGTGCCGCTGATAATCCCGGCAAAGGCACTGCTGCCGCTGGCTTTGTTGATGGTCAGCGTGCCACTGCCCAGCGTCACCGCGCCCCCGGCGGCACCGCCACCGGTTAAGGAAGCAATCTGCTGGTTGCGATTATTGAGATTGAGCGCAACGCCAGCGGCATTGGCGATATTCACATCCGTCGCGGTCGGCAAACGGTTGTTGCCTGCGGCCAACTGCAACACACCGCCGCTGATGGTGGTAGCCCCGGTGTAGGTGCTGACGCCGCCCAAGGTCAGGGTCGCCGCGCCGTCCTTGGTCAGTCCGGCACTGCCCGCGACCACCGAGTTAATCGTGGCGTTGGCGGCGGTGTTGATGGTCGGGGTGCTGCCGCCCAGCGTAAGGGTGCCGCCGGTGAGGATATAAGCGGGGGTATTGAATATCAGGTTATGAGCGGTGAGCGCTCCGCTCAGGGTGACGGTGCCGGCGGTACCGCGAAAGTCTGCATCGTCCAAGGCCGCGTTGTTCCAACTGGCGAAGGGACCATTGACGCCATCCATGCCGCCCCACAGGTTGTTGCTGGCGTTCCAGGCTCCGCTACCACCCAGGCCGGCCGCGGCCGTGTTGCTGTCCCAGTGACGAGTGGCGGCCAACGCCGACGATCCGGCCAGTCCCTCCAGCAACAACAAGCTGAGCAGGCCGACTGTCTTCAGTCGATTGGCGGGGTTGGCACCTGCTGGGCCAGTACCGCGCCGCGCATGCTCGCTGGCGGCGACAACGCCACCCAGCCCAGGCTTCCAGACCAGACTGAAGATGCGGTTCATCCCTGCACCCCGTCTGCATAGTCTGAATACGCCGACAGGCTTTGCACCCCCGTAAGCCCCAGTTGTGATCCCCTCAATATCGAGAGAAATCGGCTATCCCCGCCCTGCCCGCATCGCCCCACGCAACTACTCCTGATCGGTACATCCTGCACGAACGTCCGACTTAGATTTTTGGTGGAGAATGTCACAGTTTTTTGCGGCGAACACGCCCGTTTCGCATGCTTCGTCGGCTAACTTGCACGTTCGGAAGTTTCGGGGGAGTCGGAAAGCCAAGCTAAGGCCTTCCAAAATCTATCTAGGACGCCCAACCCGAACCTGGGCGTCAGGCCGGTAAGCTGCCCGGGACGACCAGAATCGCCGCGCGCAAGCCGTTCTTGACCTTGGGATTGGGAAAAATCAGGCGAGCGCCTTCTTCCTCGACGACCCAGCGCATGCCGGCAATATCTTCGGCAAGCAAATAGCCTTGCGGCAGCTCGCTGAAGTTCTCGATATCGGCCGGGACGTGCAGCTTGAACTCATCGCTACGCTTGATCACCTCGCGCGCCACGGCGAACAGCTGCAAGCCATCGAGACTCTTCGCCACGTCCGGCTCGGTACCGCTGATCAAACTGCGCAGGCGCGCGTCCAGGCGATCGAGGCTGACCACCTGGTTCTGCCCGAACGGCCGCGCTTTGCCCAACTCCAGAGTGAAGGCTTCGGCTCCGAGGCGGGCGTAGGTGTAGGAGCTGAAGGTGATCGAGGCCTTGCTCTGCAGCAGCACCGCCTCGATTCCCGCGGCGTACAGGCGGGCCAGCTCATGAGTGGAGTGCGCGCGCCCTTCGGCCCAGGGATAGAGGGCGAATTGCTCGATTTTCGAGCCGCGGATGGCGGTATGCAGGTCGTAATGCAGGCGGGTGCGTTCCGCCTTGCTGAAGAAATTCGCCGCCAGGCGCTCCAACTCGCCGGCCCGCAGCGCTTCGAAACCGCTGGTTTGCTCGTGCTTGCCGTTGAACAAACGGTTGATGTCCTGCTCGATGTAGCGCTCGCCGCGGCGCATCGCCTCGGGATTGCCGAACAGGAACAGCAGCCGCGCGCGCGGCTTCAAGGCGCCGCGGGCGATATCCTGCAACAAGCGATCGAGCAGCTCGATCGGCGCCGTCTCGTTGCCATGCACACCGGCGGACAACAGCAGGTCGAGGCCGCTGTCGGCATCGGCGGGCGGGGTGACTTCCAGTACGCCCTCGGCCAGCCAGCGCAAGCGTGCGCCCTCACTGGTGAGCTGGACTTTGGCGGCCGGCTCATGTCCGGCCAGAGTCAGGTCAAGCAGCTTGCCGAGGGCTAACATCGCGCTACCTCTTTCAGAAAGCTTTTTTCAAAATAGCCGAGCGCAGCTGAGACAAGGCAAAAATGGCTGAGGACGCGGAATTTACGAGCTGTAAATGAGCAGTTCAAAGTCATTTTTAACGCAGCTTCAGCACGCGCAGGCATTTTGAAGTCAGCTTTCAATGGTCGTGATTACAGTCCGGACCATGCACGTGGTCGTCATCGTCGCCCGCATCGGCCGGCTCCATTTCCAGCTGCAGGCTGACCAGGTTGGTAGCCAGCGGACGCAGCAGCAGGTTGGCGTACTCGGTATCGCCTTCCGCGACATCGACGCCGATGATCAGCTGGCCGCTGCCGTCTTGCTGAAACCACAGTTCCTTGCCCTGCCACATGACGGCAAAGCGGGTGCAGGAGGTTTCCAGCTGAGTGCCGTCGGTATCTTCGAGGATCAGTTGCAGGGCATCGGACATGGTGTAAGTACTCTTAAGTGAGTTGGAAAGGATAAACCGAGCCAAGTTTAAGGATCTGCGTCAGCTCGTCCAATGACGTACGGCATTCATTCAGCAATTGCGGGTCGCCCAGATCGCTTTCGCTCAAGCGGTCGCGGTAATGCTTGTCGACCCACTGATTGAGGGTTTCGTACAGCGACGCCGTCATCACCACGTTCGGATTGACCGCGGCCAGTTCCTGCTCGTTGAGCGCCACGCGCAAGCGCAGGCATGCCGGCCCGCCGCCGTTCTGCATGCTTTGCTTGAGGTCGAACGCCTTGACCTCGCTGATCGGCCCGTCGTCGGCGGTCAGTTGCGCCAGATAGGCCCTGACGCGCTCGTTGTAACGGCACTCCTCCGGCACTACCAGCAGCATAGAACCATCGGCGCGGGTCAACAGTTGGCTGTTGAACAGATAGGAGCCCACCGCATCTTCCACCGAGACCGCATCACGCGGCACGCACAACGCCTGGAAGCGTGCGCCGCGCTGGCTGAGTTTGCCGTGCAGCTCGGCGAGCACGTGTTCGGTATTGAGGAAGGCATCTTCGTGATGGAACAGCACTTCGCCGTTACCGACCGCGATCACGTCGTTGTGGAACACACCCTGATCGATCACCGCCGGGTTCTGTTGCGCGTAGACCACACCCTGCTCGTCCAGCCCGTGCAAACGGGCAACGGCCTGGCAGGCCTCCAGGGTTTGCCGCGCCGGGTAACGCTGCGGTGCGGGGAAGCGGCTGTCGAAAGCGCTACGGCCGAACACGAAGAATTCCACGCCGGCTTCGCCGTAGCTTTTGCAAAAGCGCGTGTGGTTGGCCGCGCCTTCGTCGCCGAACTGCGCCACCGCCGGCAGCGCCGCGTGGTGGGCGAAGTGCGGTTCGCTGGCGAACATGGCCGCCAGCACGCGGCTGGTGGTCGGGTGCTCGATGCTGCGGTGGAACTTGCAGTTGAGGTTGGCGGCGGTGAAATGCACGCGGCCATCGGCGGTGTCGGCGCTGGGGCTGACGGTGCAAGCGTTGGCCGTCCACATACTGGACGCCGAGCTGCACGCGGCAAGCAGCGGAAAGGCCTCTTTGGCGGCTTTTTCGACGACCTGGGCATCGGTCCCGGTAAAGCCGAGACTGCGCAACGCGACCACATCCGGACGTTCTTGCGGGGCCAGCACGCCCTGCTTGAAGCCCATGTCCATCAGCGCCTTCATCTTCGCCAGCCCTTGCTTGGCGGCCTCTTTCGGGTTGGACGAGGCCTGGCTGTTGGACTGCGAGGCGACGTTGCCGTAGGAGAGCCCGCCATAGTTGTGGGTCGGCCCGACCAGGCCATCAAAGTTCACTTCATAGGCTTTCACAGGCTTACTCCCGGAGTCAGAGTGGCGGGCAGACTCAGGCTGTCGCTCTCCAACGAGGCGACCGGGTAGGCGCAGTAGTCCGCCGCGTAGTAGGCGCTGGCGCGATGATTGCCGGACCCGCCGACGCCGCCGAACGGCGCGCTGCTGGCCGCGCCAGTGAGCTGCTTGTTCCAGTTGACGATGCCGGCGCGACTTTCCAGCCAGAACTGCTGATAGCGCTCGCGCGAATCCGACAGCAGGCCGGCAGCCAGGCCATATTGGGTAGCGTTGGCTTCCGCGATGGCGGCGTCGAAATCGACATAGCGGATCACTTGCAGCAGCGGGCCGAAGAACTCTTCATCGGCACGTTCAGCCGCCGCCGTGACATCGAGAATGCCCGGGGTGAGCAACGCCGCGCCGGCCAGGGGCTGAGTCATCTGCAGCAATGGCAGCGCGCCGTGGGTGATCAGATGCAACTGGGCCTTGAGCAAATGTTCGGCCGCGACCAGGGAGATCACCGAGCCCATAAACGGTGCCGGTTGCTCGTCGAACGCGCCGACCCGCAGGCTGGCGCTGACCGCCACCAGGCGCGCCAGCAGCGCATCGCCCCACGCGCCTTGCGGCACCAACAGGCGGCGTGCGCAGGTGCAGCGCTGGCCCGCAGAAATGAACGCCGATTGGATGATGGTGTAGACCGCCGCGTCGACGTCCTGCACCTGATCGACGATCAGCGGGTTATTGCCGCCCATTTCCAGGGCGAGAATCTTGTCCGGACGACCAGCGAATTGATTGTGCAGCAGCGTGCCGGTGCGGCTCGAACCGGTGAAGAACAGGCCATCGATGCCCGGATTGGCGGCCAGCGCCATGCCGGTCTCGCGCGCGCCCTGGACCAGATTGAGCACGCCGGCCGGCAGCCCCGCCTCGATCCAGCACTTGACCGTCAGCTCGGCGACTTTCGGGGTCAGCTCGCTGGGCTTGAAAATCACCGTGTTGCCAGCCAGCAGCGCCGGGACGATGTGTCCATTGGGCAAGTGGCCGGGGAAATTGTATGGGCCGAACACCGCGACCACGCCGTGCGGCTTGTGGCGCAGCACCGCGGTGGCATCGGCCAGCGGACCGCTTTTCTCGCCGGTGCGCTCGCGGTAGCTCTGGATCGAAATCGCCACCTTGTTGACCATGCTGGTCACTTCGGTGGCCGACTCCCAGAGCGGCTTGCCGGTTTCCTCGCCGATCGCCTGGGCCAGTTCGTCGGCGTGCGCCTTGAGGCAGGCGGCGAATTGTTCGAGCACGCCGATACGGTCATCCAAGGAGCGCCGCGCCCAACTCGGAAAGGCCAAGCGCGCCGCGTGCACCGCAGCGGCGACCTGCGCGGCACTGGCGCCGCGGCCACTCCAGACGACTGTTTGGGTGACGGGATTCAGCGATTCCAGGGCTTCGCCCTGACCATCGACCCAGCTGCCATTGAGGTAATGGGTACTCATCACACGCTCTCCCGGGCCGACAAGGCCACTGCCCGCACCTGATCGCCGGCGCGCAATTGCAGGCGTTTGGCGACCTGCGCATCGACCACCAAGGTGCCCGCCGCCAGACGCGCGGGGGCCGCGGTGATCCGGCAGTCTTCGCGCTTGCGGTTATGGATCAAGAAAATCGGCGCATCGTCGCCCGGAGTACCGACCGCCAGAATCAGCGCCTGGCTATCGCGCACCGCGCGGATCTTGTCGGTTTCCACCTCGATGGCCGGGCCGGCGTCGAAGATATCGACATAGCCCTGGTAGCTGAAACCCTCACCCTTGAGCATCGCCAGCGCTGGCTCGGTGTCCGGATGCACGCGGCCGATGACGTTGCGCGCCTCCTCCGAGAGGAAGCAGGTGTAGAGCGGGAACTTCGGCATCAACTCGGCGATGAAGGCCTTGTTGCCAACCCCGGTCAGGTAATCGGCGCGGGAGAATTCCATCTTGAAGAAGTGCCGACCGAGGCTTTCCCAGAACGGCGAACGGCCGTTCTCGTCGGACATGCCGCGCATTTCGGCAATCACCTTGTCGCCGAACAACTGACGGAACTCGGCGATGAACAACATCCGGGCCTTGGACAACAAGCGGCCATTCGAGCCACTGCGATACCCGGCGTGGAGGAACAGCGAGCACAGCTCAGAGTTGCCGGTCAGGTCGTTGGCAAGAAACAGGGTGGGAATTTCGCGGTGGATCTGCAATTCCTGCGAGGCGCTGACGGTGAGGCCGACCCGGTAGTTGTACCAAGGCTCACGCAGGCCGACGGCGCCCGCCACCGCGGAGATGCCGATGACCTGACCGTCGTCGTTTTCCAGCACGAACAGATAATCGGCATCGGCCCGCCCCGCTTCGCCGCGGAAGGTTTTTTCCGCCCAGCCGACTCGATGCGCGAGGCGCTCCTCGTTGGCCGGCAAGGTGGTCAGGCCGGCGCCAGTGCTGCGGGCCAGGTCGATCAGCGCCGGCAAATCGGCACTACGGACGGGACGAACGATCATGTTGCCTCCAGAGACTCTCCCTCTCCCGACGGAGAGCGGACGGCAGCGAGGGCAGCGCCCTCACCCGGCCCAGCGGGCCACCTTCTCGCGGGGAGAAGGCTCAAAAACTCAAACCGCGACCAATCTCACGCTGCCGCCTTCGCCGACTCCGAGCAGTTCAGCCGCTTCAGCACTGAGGCTGACTGGCTTGCCGGGCACCCAGTCGAGCTCGAGGACTACCGCGCGAAAATCCTGCAACTGGCCGTTGGCAACCAGATACGGACGTCCGCCGCGACCGCCCTCTTCCACGCGTACCGGCACCACGCGGCTCTGGGCGATGGAGCGGATGCCCGAGGCGCGCGCGTGCAGGGTCGGGCCGCCGTCGAAGATGTCGATGTAATGGTCGGTCTCGAAGCCTTCACGCATCAGGATGTCGAAGGTGATCTGCGCCCGCGGATGCACCTGGCCCATGGCTTCCTGAGCGGCATCCGGCAACAGCGGCACGTAAATCGGGTAATGCGGCATCAGTTCGGCGAGAAAGGTGCGGCTCTTCAGCCCGGACAGACGCTCGGCCTCGCTGTAACTCATGTCGAAGAAGTTGCGGCCCACGGCATCCCAGAACGCCGAATCGCCCTGTTCGTCGCTGGTGCCGACGATCTCCACCACCACCGCATCGGCGAAGCGCTCGGGATGGCTGGCCATGAACAGCAGCCGAGCGCGCGAGTTGAGCTCGGCGTAGGTGGTGTCCACCAGCGGGCGTTCGACGTAGAAACTGGTCAGCAAGCTGTTGCCGGTGAGGTCATGGCACAGCGAGAGGACGTGGATCTTGTTGTGGATCGACAGCGACCGCGAGGCGTGCACGAAGGTCTCGTTGCGGAAGCTGTAGAACGGTTCGGAATAGCCGGCCGAGGCGACGATTCCCGAGCAGCCGACCAGGCGGCCGTTGCTGCTGTCTTCAAGGACGAAGAAGTAGCTTTCCTCGCCATTGAAGCTGACTTCAGCGGCGAACGAGGCTTCAGAGCTGACAATCTTGTCGCTCAGACGCTCGACGTCATCGGGCAACGAAGTGACACCCACCGGGCTGTCCGCGGCGAGACGCTGTACATCTTGCAGATCTGCCATTTGCGCGGGACGCATCACCAGCATGGTGTACTCCTTGGAAGAAAAGCTCTGGGCCACTCACGTGGAACTGCCCAGAGAAAGCCATGCCTGAGGGGCATGGCACACACAGAACTTGAGTTTTGGCGCGTCCTTGCGCCCCTTGCCGTTACGCCTGAGTCAGTTTGGCGATGGCGCGCTCCAGGCGCGCCAGGCCTTCGTCGATATCCGCATCCGGAATCACCAGACTCGGCGCGAACCGCACCACGTCCGGACCGGCTTGCAGCACCATCAACGCCTCTTTCTCCGCGGCGTTGAGGACATCCTTGGCCTTGCCCAGCCAGGCCTCGGAGAGTTGCGCGCCGATCAGCAGGCCGAGGCCGCGGACTTCGGTGAAGATGCCGTACTTGGCGCCCATTTCCAGCAGACGCGCCTTGAAACGCTCATGCTTGATCTTGATCCCGCTGAGCACTTGCGGGGTGTTGATCACATCCAGCACGGCGCCGGCGACTGCACTGGCCAGCGGATTGCCGCCGTAGGTGGTGCCATGGGTACCGACCGCCAGGTGCTTGGCGACTTCGCTGGTGGTGAGCATCGCGCCAATCGGGAAACCGCCGCCCAAGCTCTTGGCGCTGGTGAGGATGTCCGGCGTCACGCCGTAGTGCATGTAGGCGAACAACTCGCCGGAACGGCCCATGCCGCTCTGCACTTCGTCGAACACCAGCAGGGCCTTGTGCTCGTCGCACAGCGCACGGGCGCCTTCCAGGTAAGCCTGGTCGGCCGGCAACACGCCGCCCTCGCCTTGCACCGGCTCGAGCACCACGGCGCAGGTCTTGTCGGAAATCGCCGCCTTCAGGGCCGCCAGATCGTTGAACGGCACATGAGTGATGCCGGCGATCTTCGGCCCGAAGCCGTCGGAATACTTCGGCTGACCACCGACGCTGACGGTGAACAGCGTGCGGCCGTGGAAACTGTTGCTGGCCGCGATGATTTCGAATTTCTCCGCGCCGTGCACGTCATGGGCATAACGACGGGCCAGCTTGAACGCCGCCTCGTTGGCCTCGGCGCCGGAGTTGGCGAGGAACACGCGCTCGGCGAAGGTCGCTTCGACCAGCTTCTTGGCCAGGCGCAGTGCCGGCTCGTTGGTGAACACGTTGGACACGTGCCAGATCGTATTGGCCTGCTCGGTGAGCGCCTGTACCAGCGCCGGATGTGCGTGGCCGAGGGAGTTGACGGCGATGCCGCCGGCGAAGTCGATCAGCTCTCGACCGCTCTGGTCCCAGACTCGCGAGCCAGCGCCGCGTACCGGAATAAAGGCGGCGGGGGCATAGTTGGGAACCATGTACTGGTCGAAATCGGCGCGTTGCACCGGATCGTGCTGAACGGACATCGAAGCTCTCCTGGAAGAAGCGTACCGCCTTGACTGGCGAGTACTGAAAGGATTGTAGGGATTGATCCCGGGCCGGCATTACCGCGATGCGACAACTTCTTATAGCGCCCACCCGGATTTTCCCGAGGCTTGCATCGATGCGACACAAAACGACGGAAAGGCGCAGTTTAAACGCAGGTGATGCACGTGGCGCGGGACGCAAGAGAAAATTGCACGCATGTCACGGCGAGCCCGTGGCGGACTGTTCGCTGACGCTCCTGAGTCCGCCCTACACGCCTGTTCAAGCGGCCGGCGTTCCGGTCCGCCCTACGCAAGGCCACGTGGTAGGGCGTACTCGCGCAGCAGTACGCCGATGCTGGACTCAGCCGCGCTCGACGACCGCCGGGCTGAGCTCGAAGGGGCTGGCGCTGCGCCGCTGGTTGCGGTCTTCGCGCGGGGTGGCGCCGAAGAAGTTGCGGTAGGCGCTGGAGAAGTGCGGGCCGGAGGAAAAACCGCACGACAGGCCGATCTGGATGATCGACTTGCTGGTTTGCATCAACAGCTGGCGTGCCTTGTTCAGGCGCAGCTCCAGGTAATACTGGCTTGGTACGCGATTCAGGTATTGCTTGAAGATCCGCTCCAGCTGGCGCCGCGACATGCACACGTGCTGGGCAATCTCGTCGGTGGTTAGCGGTTCCTCGATATTCGCTTCCATCAGCAGCACCGCCTGGGTGAGCTTCGGATGGCTGGAACCGAGGCGATTCTGCAACGGAATACGCTGGCGCTCGCCGCCCTCGCGGATGCGCTCAACCACCAGTTCTTCGCTGACCGCGCCGGCCAATTCGGCACCGTGATCACGGGCCAGCACGGCGAGCAGCAGATCGAGTACCGCCAGGCCGCCGCACGAGGTCAGCCGGTCCCGATCCCAATCGAACAGGTGGCTGGTGCAGATGACCTTGGGGAAGCGTTCGCTGAAATCGTCCTGCCAGCGCCAGTGCACGGCGGCGCGATAACCGTCGAGCAGGCCCAGCTGCGCCAGCGGATAGACCCCCGCGGATAGACCACCGACCACGCAACCGGAACGCGCCAGTTGCTTGAGCGCATTGGCCAATGCATTGGCCAACGGCGCCGGCGGTTCATCGGCAACCAGAAAGATTTTCTGATAGCCCTCCAGTTTGCCCGCCCACGCCTCGCCCGGCAGACGCCAGGCGCCCTCCTCGGTCGGCTCAGCCTGCAGGAACGACACCTCGTAGCTGACGTCCGGATGCACGCGCTGGGCAACACGCAGCGCTTCTTCGGCCAGAGCCAGAGTCAGCGGCTTGGTACTGGGCCAGAGTAGGAAGGCAATTCGATGGGCAGTCATGTCGGCAGTCTAGTCGCTCGCATTCACTTCAGGCTGCCAGACAGGAACTGCTTGAGCCGTTCGGACTGCGGATTGGCCAGTACTTCTTTCGGACATCCGCGCTCCTCGACCACGCCCTTGTGCAGGAACAGCAGTTGATTGGACACCTCGCGGGCGAAGCCCATCTCGTGGGTGACCACCACCATGGTGCGGCCTTCGATGGCCAGATCCTGCATAACCTTGAGCACTTCGCCGACCAGCTCCGGATCGAGCGCCGAGGTTGGCTCATCGAACAGCATCACTTCCGGCTCCATCGCCAGGGCGCGGGCAATCGCCACGCGCTGCTGTTCGCCGCCGGACATGTGCGCCGGATAGGCATCCTTGCGGTGCGCCACGCCGACCTTGGCCAGGTAATGCTCGGCCTTTTCCAGCGCCTCTTTCTTCGACATGCCGAGCACGTGCACCGGCGCCTCGATGACGTTTTCCAGCGCGCTCATGTGTGACCACAGGTTGAAGTGCTGGAACACCATCGACAGCCGCGAGCGCATGCGCTGCAGCTGCTTGGGGTTGGCGGCCTTGAGCCCGCCGTCTTTATTGGCGACCAGCTGCAACTCTTCGTTGTTGAGCAGGATTTTGCCGCCGTGCGGTTGCTCGAGCAGGTTGATGCAACGCAGGAAGGTGCTTTTGCCCGAGCCGCTGGAGCCGATGATGCTGATCACGTCGCCGGCCTTGGCCGCCAGCGACACGCCCTTGAGCACTTCGTGATCGCCATAGCGCTTGTACAGGTCTTGAACTTCGAGTTTGTACATGGAATCAGCTCTCGCTCAGTGCTTGCGGGGGGCCAGATAGGCCAGCCAACGGCGCTCGGCCAGCTTGAACAGGCGCACCAGGATAAAAGTCAGGCAGAGGTAAAAGGCCCCGGCGGTGATGAACGCTTCGAACGGCAAATAGAACTGCGAGTTGACCGTGCGCGCCGCGCCAGTGATGTCGATCAGGGTGACGATCGACGCCAGGCTGGTGGTGTGCAGCATCATGATCACTTCGTTGCTGTACTGCGGCAGCGCCCGGCGCAGCGCCGAGGGCAGGAGGATGCGGCGGTACAGCTTGAAGCGCGACATCCCCACCGACTTGGCCGCCTCGATCTCGCCATACGGCGTGGCCTTGATGCTGCCGGCGAGGATTTCCGCGGTGTAGGCGCTGGTGTTGATGGCGAACGCCAGGCACGCGCAGAACGTCGCGTCGGACAGATACGGCCACAGCCAGCTCTCACGCACCGCCGGGAATTGCGCCAGGCCGTAATAGATGAGGAATAGCTGCACCAGCATCGGCGTGCCGCGAATCACATAGGTGTACAGCCAGGCCGGGAAATTGATCGCCGGCCGCTTGGACACCCGCATCAGCGCCAAGGGCAAGGCGGCGAGCAGGCCGATGGCCAGGGAAATCAGCAGCAGTTTGAGGGTCACCAGCACGCCGCCGAAGTACAACGGCAGGCTGTCCCAGATCACGGAGAAATCGAAAATCATGCGGGTTCTCCGGTCAGAATTCGGCGACTTTGATGCCGGCCGAATAGCGCTTCTCGAGCGCGCGCAGGGCGAGCAGCGAGACACTGGTCAGGACCAGATACAGCGCGGCCACGGCAAGAAAGAAGGTGAACGGCTCGTGCGTGGCGTCGGCGGCATTCTTGGCTTTGAACATCATGTCCTGCAGCCCGACCACGGAAATCAGCGCGGTGGCCTTGGTCAGCACCAGCCAGTTATTGGTGAAGCCGGGAATCGCCAGGCGGATCATCTGCGGCACGAGGACGCGGAAGAACACCTGCATGCCACTCATGCCATACGCGGCGCCCGCTTCAGCCTGGCCCTTGGGGATCGCCATGAAGGCACCACGAAAGGTCTCCGAGAGGTACGCACCGAAGATGAAGCCCAAGGTGAATACGCCGGCGGCGAACGGGTTGATGTCGATGTAATCCTCGTAACCGAGCAGCGGCGCCACGCGGTTGAGGATGTCCTGACCGCCGTAAAAGATCAGCAGGATCAGCACCAGATCGGGAATCCCGCGAATCACCGTGGCATAGGTTTCGCCGAGCAGCGCCAGCCATCTGATCGGCGACAACCGAAAGGCCGCGCCGAGCAAGCCGAGCACAATCGCCATAGCCATCGACGACAGAGCCAGCAACAGGGTGAGCCAGGCACCGTCGAGAATGGTCGAGCCGTAGCCGTGAAGCATTAATCAATCCTCGGAAGAGCCTGGTGCCGGGCGGGATTTTGCGCCATCCCCGCCTATGGGAGTGGAGCCGGCGAAGAGGGCTAGCAGGCCGTTGAAAAACTACCTACGTTGCCGATACGGCGTTAAAAACGGCCTCAAAATGCTCATTTACAACACGTAAACTGCGCTTTTTCGGCCGTTTTTGCCTTGTCTCGGCTGCCTCGCCTACATTCTTCAACGGCCTGTTAGCCGGCCGGGCTACCCTCTCTGCCCTCCCCCATGCATGGGAGAGGACGTTGCGCGGCTTACTTGCCGTAGACGTCGAAGCTGAAGTACTTGTCCTGGATCGCCTTGTACTTGCCGTTAGCACGGATCGCCAGGATGGCGGCGCTGATCTTCTCTTGCAGCGCCTTGTCGCCCTTGCGCACGGCGATGCCCTGGCCTTCGCCGAAGTATTTCTCGTCGGTGAAGTCCGGACCGACGAAGACGAAGCCCTTGCCAGCGGCGGTTTTCAGGAAACCGTCGTCGATGTTCACCGAGTCGGCGATGGTGCCGTCGAGGCGACCGGAAGCCAGGTCGAGGAACACTTCGTTCTGCGAGGTGTAGCGCACGATCTCGGCGCCGGCCGGGGCGAAGATGTCGGTGGCGTAACGGTCATACACCGAGGAGCGCTGCACGCCGATCTTCTTGCCTTTCAGGTCGGTGGCCGGGTCGTTCATGGTGCTGCCGGCTTTCATCGCCAGCTTGGCCGGGGTGGCGTAGTACTTGCCGGTGAAATCGACCGAGCGTTTGCGCTCGTCGGTGATCGACATGGAAGACAGGATGGCGTCGAACTTGCGGACTTTCAGCGCCGGGATCAGGCCATCGAACTCCTGCTCGATCCATTTGCACTTGACCTTCATCTCTTCGCACAGCGCGTTGCCGATGTCGTAGTCAAAGCCGACGATGCTGCCGTCCGGCGCCTTGGAAGCGAACGGTGGGTAGGCCGCCTCAATACCGATACGCAGGGGTTTGGCATCGTCCGCGATGGCGAATACCGAGAGGACGGAAAGCGCCACTGCGCCGAGAAGTGCAATCTTCTTCATTTTTCTGACTCCTGCGAATTAGCTAGGGCGTGCGGCCGGCAACCGACGACTTCGCTCGGCCCGTGCATGAATTGTAGAAAGCAGCGGCGGATTTGCAGGATAAGAAGCGGACTGCAAAGGGTTCCGGCTGAGTGAGCGGCATTCTAACGACAGCCCCTGAGCCGAAATTTCCTCAATGCGACAACTAATTACAGAAGCACTGGTGTGCGGGCGCGAGGCCTTGACAGTCCGGCAGGAAAGTGCCGAAACAGGGAAGAATTGCGAACCAATGAGTGAAGCAATATTCGAACCGCATGCCCGCCGGCCCGCTTTAATGGGACCGATCACAGGACGCCGTGCTTTCCAGCACCGATAACGTTCCCGTATGCCCCATTGCTGTGCTTGGGATGGTGTTACCCCGCGCTTCGGCAGCTCCGTAGCTCGGATGGGTTGAGCGAAGCAATACCCATCACCCTCGCCCCTACATGGGTATCGCAAGCTCAGACTACGCGCCCCAACCCATCCTACCGGCTGTACGGCTGCCCGTAGCCCGGATGTAATCCGGGGGACATCCGCCCGGCCTCCCGGATTGCATCCGGGCTACAACGCTTGCTGCGCGGTCCGCCCCATCCTACGCAGATGCTTCGGCCGGAAAGAACAACGCCCCGCCCAGCTTGTGGCCGGACGGGGCGTCGTCAACAGGCGCCGGTCAGGCGGCCTGCATGTCGCGGTGAGTATCGATGAGGTGCTGCACCACACCAGGATCGGCCAGCGTGGAGATGTCGCCGAGTGTGTCGTACTCGGCGGTGGCGATCTTGCGCAGGATGCGGCGCATGATCTTGCCCGAGCGGGTCTTCGGCAGACCCGGCGCCCACTGGATCACGTCCGGTGAGGCGATCGGGCCGATTTCCTTGCGCACCCAGTTCTTCAATTCCAGGCGCAGCTGCTCGGAAGCCTGCTCGCCGGCGTTCAGGGTGACGTAAACGTAGATACCCTGGCCCTTGATGTCGTGCGGCACACCAACCACGGCGGCCTCGGCGACTTTCGGGTGGGCGACCATGGCGCTTTCAATCTCGGCGGTGCCCATGCGGTGGCCAGAGACGTTGAGCACGTCGTCGACCCGACCGGTAATCCACCAGTAGCCATCTTCGTCGCGCCGCGCGCCGTCGCCGGTGAAGTACATGCCGCGGAAGGTCTTGAAGTAGGTGTCGACGAAGCGATCGTGATCGCCGTACAGGGTGCGCGCCTGGCCCGGCCAGGAGTCGATGATCACCAGGTTGCCTTCGGTGGCGCCTTCGAGAATGTTGCCGAGGTTATCGACCAGCGCCGGCTGCACGCCGAAGAACGGTCGCGCCGCGGAGCCCGGCTTGAGACCGTGAGCACCCGGTAGCGGGCTCATCAGGGTGGCGCCGGTTTCGGTCTGCCACCAGGTGTCGACGATCGGGCAACGCGACTGGCCGACGGACTCGTAGTACCACTGCCAGGCCTCCGGGTTGATCGGCTCGCCGACCGAACCGAGCAGGCGCAGGCTGGAGCCGTCGGCACCGACGACCGCGGCCTTGCCCTCAGCCATCATGGCGCGGATCGCGGTCGGCGCGGTGTAGAGGATATTGACCTTGTGCTTGTCGACAATCTTCGACACGCGAGTGACGTCCGGGTAGTTCGGCACGCCCTCGAACATCAGGGTGGTCGCGCCGTTGGCCAGCGGGCCGTAGACCAGGTAGGTGTGGCCGGTGACCCAACCGATGTCGGCGGTGCACCAGAAGACCTCGCCCGGACGGTAATCGAACACCCGCTCGTGGGTCAGCGCGGCGTAGGTCAGATAACCGCCGGTGGTGTGCAGCACGCCCTTGGGCTTACCGGTGCTCCCCGACGTATAGAGGATGAACAGCGGCTCTTCGGCACCCATTTCCTTCGGCGCGCAGACGCTGCCGGCGACCTTCATCAGCTCTTCGTACCAAACGTCGCGATGCTGGTTCCACTTGATGTCAGCGCCGGTGCGCTTGCACACGATGACCTTCTGGATGCTGCTGGTTTCCGGGTTGGTCAGCGCGTCGTCGACGTTGGCTTTCAGCGGCGTCTTCTTGCCGGCGCGCACGCCTTCGTCGGCGGTGATCACCACCTTGGACTTGCAGTCGATGATCCGCCCGGCCAGCGCTTCCGGCGAGAAGCCACCGAACACCACGGAGTGGATCGCGCCAATGCGGGTACAGGCGAGCATCGCCACCACCGCTTCGGGAATCATCGGCATGTAGATAGTCACCACATCGCCGCGGTGCACGTCCTGGCCGCGCAGGGCGTTGGCGAACTTGCAGACTTGCTCGTGCAGTTCGCGGTAGGTGATTTCCCTGTGCTCGGACGGGTCGTCGCCTTCCCAGATGATCGCCAGCTGGTCACCGCGTTCGGCCAGATGGCGGTCCAGACAGTTGGCGGAAACGTTGAGGGTGCCGTCGGCGAACCACTTGATGTCGACGTGGTGGTCGTCGAACGAGGTCTGCTTGACCTTGGTGAACGGTTTGATCCAGTCGATGCGCTTGGCCTGCTCGCGCCAGAATCCGTCGGGGTTGATCACCGACTGTTGATACATGGCCTTGTAGGTGGCCTCGTCGGTCAGCGTAGTGGCGGCGACTTCAGGACGCACGGGATACAGGGAAGCGGCACTCATGGGTTAGACCTCGGTGACAGTTGTTCTTGTGAGTGCGGACATTTGTACCACCCCTGCTTTCACCAACAATTCGACCATCGTCTTACCGCCCTAGGCGACCGGTTTTGTACCGCCCTGCCTGGACTGTGCGTTTTGCAGGAGCGGATTTATCCGCGAAGGCTCGATAAACCGGCCCAATCCTTTCGCGAATGAATTCGCTCCTACATGCCGTGGGGGCTTTTTCGCAGGCAAAAAAAAAAGCGGCCTTGGCGGCCGCCCAAATCATTCCGGAGAGTGGAATGCGATCAACTACTTCAAAACCAACGCAGGAGTTGAATGAGCCATGTTGTACGCCTGGCAGCGCCGGCCGACCATTCAACCAAGGTCGTAGGTGCGTGAAACGCTATTGGCCTAAGGTTGTCGCGCCTGCAACTGGGTAACCCAGGGTTCCAGCCGCCGGCCAAAGGTAATTTCGGCGCTGAACAGCTTGTCGGTACTCGCGTAGTCCAGGCCGGTCTGCTGACCACGCTGCGGCAGGTTAATGCTCTGCACGCCCGGGGTATCTGCCGAGCCGCCGAGCTGCCAGACCCAGCGCTGGCCTTCGGAACGCGAGTCCTCGCCTTCGCCCGGCCACTCCGACAACTGCCGATTGGCATACACCCGTACGCTGCCACGCACGATGGCGTAACGCAGCCGGTCGGGATAACGCGTGCGCAGAGCCTGCCGGTCCAGGCCGACATCGACCACCAGCAAGCGACTGGCAATCTGCTGCTCACGCAGCAGGGCATCGTGCGCGTGCTCGGCGGCATCCTTCGCATTCTGGTTATCCGGGGCCAAGCTGTGCAAACGCTGGGCCTCGGCGTACTCCGCCCGAACCAGCTCCAGCTCGCGTTGATAGGCCGGCCCGTCGAGTTCCAGTACCAGCAGCGCATCGCGGTCCAGTTGATGGCGATAACGGCGCACGCTGTCTTCGTTCACCTCACTGGGCACGCTGAAGCCCAACTCCGCCATCTTCTCGGCACTGATCGGCGGGTAGTAGCCGTTATCCTCGCCGCGACTGGGCCAGCGGTAAGCCAGGCGCAGGGCGACGCTGCTGTTCTCCTTGCGCCAGGAGAAATAGCTGGTGTCCAGTTCGCGCTTGGACAGCTGCAGGCGACTGTCGGCAGGCTCCTGGCGATTCCAGTAAACCCCAGCCAGGGCAATGGCGTTGACCAGACCGATCAGGCCGAGGCCGGCAAGTAGATAATGACTGCGACTCCAGTTCATCGCACACCTCCGGCAAGCAGGCCATGGCGACTGCGCAAACGGCGCAG
This sequence comes from Pseudomonas sp. LS44, assembly GCF_024730785.1. Classification (NCBI taxonomy): domain Bacteria; kingdom Pseudomonadati; phylum Pseudomonadota; class Gammaproteobacteria; order Pseudomonadales; family Pseudomonadaceae; genus Pseudomonas; species Pseudomonas sp. LS44. Next base: position 1,563,591 of record NZ_CP102830.1, on the reverse strand, counting down.
CACTAGCAGAATCATTACCGCGCTCAACCCCAGCACCAGGAAGAACAAGTATTTGGGCATGTTCTCCCACCACCAGTCGAACATCTTGGTGTAGAGGAAGATCACAAAGAACGTCAGCCCGGTATTCACCACATCCGGCCACTCACGGCGTACGCCGAGCCAAATCACCGCAGCCGCCAACATGAAACCCAGCAACTGATAAGCGCTTTCGATATGGCTGGAGGGGTAATCGAAGTAGCTGCCCTCACCCCAGTGCGCCAACAGCAGCACCGGCAAGAACAACGCCAGCAGCGCGAACACCCGGTAGATCACGCTGAAACCGTCGAAGCGGCGCTGATCGATCAGCAGCGGCACCGCGAAGATCAACAAAGCCGCCGGAATGAAGTTCTCCGGACGCTGACCAAAGCCCAGCCAGTAGATGCCATTCCAAATACCGACACGGGCGGCGATAAACGCCAGCAAGCAGATAATCCCCGCCGCCAGCAGCAACCGCGCCCCGCAGGCATAGGCCAACAACAGCGCGTAAACGGCCCAAGGCAGCAGCGCTTTGTCCGAAGGGGTGATAGTGAAGATCTGCCCGAGCATGACGATATTCAAAACAAAACAGGTGAACGCCACCAGTGCCGCCAGCTTGCTGAAATAGCCCGAGCTGTCGCGGCGCTGCACCCACAGCGTCAGGCCGAACGAGACGAGGCTGGCGCTCAGCAGAATCGCCACCTGACTGAATTCGCCGAACAAGCCCCAGAACTGATAGAACAAAAAGAACACGCTCGCCGCCAGCGCCAACGCGCCGAGGAAAGAGGCGATCCGCATGCCCAGCGAAAGCTGCCGGGCCTGCAGGCTGTGATCGATATCGAAAGCGGCCAGGTAGCTGCTGAGCAACTGCTGCTGATGGCAGCGCAGGCTGGCGTGCTGTGCCGGCGTCAGTTGCAACACCTGCTCCGTCTCGAGACGGGCCAGCTCACGGTTGAACACACCGATATCATCGGCGCGTTGCTGGGCATCACTGCGGTTTAGGGTGGGCATGGCAATCCTTGCTGCGGCTCAATTGCGTGGCGGGAGCGACACTACTAGCGGCGAATACGCAGCGCAACACCTCCCCGCTACTCCTTGCCCAACCCGTGCTAGCGCAATTTATTGGCGATAGCGGTGTGCGACAAGCCGCTGAATTCGGTGATGCAGCGCTCGTCGGCGGCCAGCAAGTCGGGCATCGCTTTGCGTAGGAAGTCGACCCAGGTGCGGATCTTGGCGTCCAGGTATTGCCGCGAGGCATACAGCGCGAACACGGTGAGGTGGTTGAGGCTGTAGCCCGGCAGCACGCGGACCAGGCTGCCATCGCGCAGGCCGCTGGTCGCCGTATAGATCGGCAGCGCGCCGATGCCCATGCCGGCGCGCACGCCCTCGGTCATCGCATCGGCGGTGTTGACCTGAAACGGCGTCTTGCGAATGGTCACCAGCTCTTCGCCCTGCGGCCCGCTGAACAGCCACTTGTCCAGCGACATCGCCGCGTTGACCAGGCGCAGGCAACGATGCTCGTTGAGCTGCGCCGGAGTGCTGGGCGCGCCGTGCTTGAGCAGGTAGTCGGGCGACGCGCAGAGCACGCTGAAGGTCTGACCGAGGGATTTGGAGACGAAGCCGGAGTCCGGCAGCTCGGCGGCGATCACCACGGACACATCGAAGCCCTGGTCGAGGATATCGATGGTGCGATTGGTCAGACTCAAGTCGAAACTGACCTCCGGATAACTCTCCTGATAACTGGCGATGGCCTTGATCAGGTAGTGGTGACCGATGCCGGTCATGGCGTGCACCTTGAGCGTGCCGGTGGGCAGCGCTTGCGCTTCACCTGCCTCGGCTTCGGCCACTTCAATGGAACGCAGGATGTGCTGGCAGCGCTGCAGATAGCGCTCACCAGCCTCGGTCAGCGCCACCCGCCGCGTGGTGCGATGCAGCAAGCGGGTATGCAGGCGCATTTCCAGCTTGGCCACCGTGCGCGATACGTAGGCGGTGGTCAGGTCCATGCGCTGCGCCGCCGCCGTGAAACTGCCAGCCTCGGCGACGCACACGAACGTGCGCATATTGTGCAATAGATCCATCGCGCTCCCCAGGGGCCTCAAAGGCGCGGATTCTCACATATCCGCAACGCTTGATTATTGCCTGTTCAGACAACAATGAATCACTCATTCGTCAGCTTATCTTCCGCCTGAACGCCTCCTAGAATCGCCGCCCCAGCCCCGCCCAATCAGGGACGCCCGCTCGCAGCGTGGCTACCTGCCAGCCGTTAACGGATAACCCCCATGAGCGATGTATCACTGGCTTGGCCAACCACGGCCGAGTTGCGCCGCGCCCTTACCCAATGGGCGCAGAGCGACGGGTTGGTGTGGGCGTTCATCGGCAAGGCGCTGCTCACCGCTTTCGGCGCGCTGTGGCTGGCCTACCGCCTGGAACTGCCGCAGCCGGGGACCGTGCTGGTCAGCGCGTTCATCGTCATGCAGGTGCAGAGCGGCCAGGTCTTGGCGAAGAGCTTCTACCGCCTCATCGGCACCCTGGTCGGCCTGGGCGCGACGCTGGTGATGATCGCGCTGCTGGCCAACGAACCGGTGCTGTTCCTGCTCAGCGTGGCCTTGTGGGTGGGCCTGTGCACCGCCGGCGCCGCACGCTACCGGGATTTTCGCGCCTATGCCTGCCTACTCGCCGGCTACACCACGGCGATCATCGGCATTCCGGCCACCCTGCATCCAGATGGCGCCTTTATGCAGGCGCTTTGGCGGGTGCTGGAAATATGTCTGGGGATTGTCTGCTCCGGCCTGGTGAGTGCTTTGATCCTGCCGCAAACCAGCAGCGCGGCCTTGCGCCGGGTCATCAACAATCGTCTGGGCGAGTTTGCCGGACTGGCGTGCGCCGGTCTGGATGGCAGCCTCACCGCCCCACGCTTCGAACAGCTCAGCGCGCGCTTCGCCGCCGAGGCGGTGGGCCTGGAAAGTCTACGCAGCAGCAGCGCCTTCGAAGACCCGCAGATGCGCCTGCGCAGCGGTCGACTGGGCCGCCTGAACAGCGAATTCATGCTCATGACCACGCGCTTTCACGCCCTCTATCGGTTGCTCGAACGGCTGCGCGAACAGCGGGCCGCGACGCTGCTGGAAACGCTGATGCCTTGCCTGTTGCTGGTCAATGAACTCCTCGCCCCCTGGCAAGGCCGCCCACTCAACGAAACCGATGCCGCACAACTGGCCCGTCAGTTGGAAAGCGGCACGCTGAGCCTGATGCAACGCATCCGGCAAAGCCGCGCGGAGCTGCTCGCCACGCAGCCCCGCAGCGCCGAACAATTGGATTTCGATACCCTCACCGAACTGCTGTTCCGCTTTGCCGGCGACGTGCACAACTATGCGCAAACCCATGCCTCGCTTGCCGCGGATCAGCATGAACGCGAGCAGTGGCCCGAACGCTTCACACCCAAAGCCAACGCCCTGGCCGCCACCGTCGCCGGTTTGCGCTGCGCATTGATGGTGCTGGGCGGCGGCCTGATCTGGATCGAGAGCGCCTGGTCCAGCGGCGCCACCTTCACGCTGACCGGCGTGTTGAGCTGCGCGCTGGCCTCGGTCTCGCCCAATCCGCAGCGGCTAGCCCGGCAATTGACGGTGGGCGCGCTGGCTGGCGCGGCGCTGGGTTTCGCGCTGAACTTCCGCGCTCTGCCGCTGCTCGATGGTTTTCCCTTGCTGTGCTGGGTACTCGCCCCGGTCTTCGCCATCGGCGCCTGGCTGCTCACCCGGCCGCACTGGAATGGCTACGGAATCGGCCTACTGATGTGGTTTTCGCTGACGTCGCTGCCCGCCAACCTGACCCATTACGACGCCTATCTATTCATCAACGAATACCTCGCGCAGCTTCTCGCCATGGGTTTGACCTGCCTCGCCACCCTGCTGATTCTGCCGCCCAACCGGCCATGGCTGTGGCGGCGCCTGGAAGCGCAACTGCGCTTGGGCGTGGTCGATAGCATCCGCAATCCGTTACCGGGTTTGGCCGCCGGTTTCGAGAGCGGCACCCGCGACGTGTTCAATCAGGCTTACGGGCTTGCAGTCGGCCGGGCGGACGCTCAGCGACGGCTCCTTGGCTGGATGTTCACGGTTCAGGAAATCGGCCACGCGATCATCGAACTACGCCGCGAGCAGGCGTGCCTGCCCCATGAGCCTTGCTATGCGGAGCCCATGCCGTGGCGCCGGGCGATCCGTGCCATGGGCCGGGCCCTGATTCGCCTGTTCATCCAACCCGACGCGAGCAATCGGCAGCGCGCGCTGGCTGCGGTGGAACATGCCATTCACAGCGCGCAAAGCACCGATGAACAACGCCCGGCGCATTTCGATATGTCACCGTTGCGCCGGGTACTCAGCTATTTGCATTTCATCCGCACCTCGCTGCTCGATCCGCAGTCGCCGCTGGCCTGCGGTGCTGCGCGATGACGGCCATTGTTGCCCATTCAGTACAGAGTCTTTCAGGCGCCCAGCCATATAAGCGCCGGGGGCCAATCCGTACCATTTCCCTGCGCTGAAAACGCGCGATTAGCCACTCACGAAGCCTGACTCTCCACTCCATCCACCGCCCCTCCACCGCCCCTCTTACCGTACAAACAGATGAAGCCGAAATTCTTCATCCGGGCCCTCGTGCGCCCTGATTTTGGTCATCTGACACGGTGCAGATAAGGAAGCAATGCAATGAAAGCCTTTGTCATCCTCACGCTTGCCAGTCTCTCTTCAGTCGCCTTCGCCGAACAGGCCACCGCCAGCGACCAAGCTCAGGAGCTCGACGTCGTTACCTACAACTACGACATGAAGCTGGATGTCGCCCACGTGGTGTCGATCACCGACACCTCCAAGGAGTGCGGCATCGTGCCGACGCGCATGACCTATGACGATTCGCAGGGCAAGCGTCACATCGTCGAATACATGATCTGGGGCAACGGCTGCCAAGAAGGCTGATCGCACAGCCCTGGCCACGCCCCGCCGACCCCGCAACGGCGGCGGCGTGACTGCCCAAACCTTTACTTGGGCTCGCCCTTGCCCACGCCGTACTGGCGCAATTTATTGGCGATCGTGGTGTGCGACACGCCCAGCCGCTTAGCCAATTGCCGGCTGCTCGGATGCTCTCGATACAAGCGCTCCAGCACCGCCTTCTCGAAACGCCCGGCAATGTCGTCGAGGCTGCCGACCAGCGAGAAATCACCCAGCGGTTGCGGCGCGCCGTAATCCGGCAGACGGATGTGCTCGGCCTTGACCGTTCCGCCGTCGCACAGCGAAACCGCCTGAAATAGCACGTTCTCCAGTTGCCGCACGTTGCCCGGCCAGTGGTAGTGGTTGAGGCGCTCGAACGCCTGCGGCGCCAGCTTGGGCAGCGGGCAGCCGATCTGCCGGCTGGCCGAGTCGAGGAAGTGCTCGGCCAGCGGCGCCAAGCCGTCGAGGCATTCGCGCAGCGGCGGAATGTGCAGGCTGAGCACGTTCAAGCGGTGATAGAGGTCCTGGCGGAATTCGCCGCGCGCGCAGAGTTCGGACAGGTCGACCTGGGTGGCGCAGATCACCCGCACGTCGAGATACACCTCCTCGTCGCTACCGACCCGGCGGAAGCAGCCGTCCTGCAGGAAGCGCAGCAGCTTGGCCTGCAAGCGCGGACTCATCTCGCCGACGCCGTCGAGGAACAGCGTGCCGCCGGCGGTCAGCTCGAGCAGGCCGAGTTTGCCTTCCGGCCGCGCGCCCGCGAAGGCGCCAGGGCCGTAGCCGAACAGTTCGGTCTCGGCCATGGATTCCGGCAGGCCGGCGCAGTTCAGCGCCATGAACGGCGACTGCCCGCGCGGGCTGGCCAGGTGGCAGGCGCGGGCCAGCAGTTCCTTGCCGGTGCCGGTCTCGCCCTCGATCAGCAAGGGCGCATCCAGCGGCGCCATGCGCCGCGCCTCGCGGACCACCGCAGCCATCACTTTCGAGCTCTGGAAGATGCTGTCGAAGCCGCGCAGTTCCTGCTTGCGCACATGGTAGATGCGCTCGCCGACCCGATCGGCGCGGTGCAGGGTGAGCACGGCGCCGGCCAGGGCGTCGCTCTCGTCGTGCTCGGTCTGCAGCGGGGCGATGTCGGCGAGGAAGATGTCACCCTTGACCTTGACCCGCAGGCCGTTGATCCGCGACTTGTTGGCGCGCACCAGCTCGGGCAGGTCGAAATCCTCGGCATAGCGCGCCAGCGGAATCCCTGGCACCTCGTCGACCCGCACGCCGAGCAGCTGCGCGGCGGCGCGGTTGGCAGCAACGATGCTGCCGGCCATATCGATCGACAGCACCGGGAAGTCCAACGCGCCGAGCAAGGCATTCAGCTCCAGATGACGGCGCTCGCTGGGCATCAGGCCCACGCGCTTGACGCCGAATACTCCTGGGATGGTTTCCAGTTTCGGTCGCAGGGCCTGGAACTGCAGGTTGATCAGGTTCGGGCAGTGCAGGTAGATGGCGTTGCCCTGATCGCCGCCAACCTCGCCGCGCAACACGTTGATACCGTACTCGACCAGCAGGTTGAGGATGTCGCGGAGGATGCCGACGCGATTCTGACAGTGAACTTTGATGCGCATGGCGGCCTCGCTGCGGCTTAGTGGCTCCCCTCGCCCGCCCTTCTTTCATGAAGAGAGGGAGAGGGGCCGGGGGAGAGGGCCAGGTCAGCCCACACACCCTCTCCCTAGCCCTCTCCCACGCGTGGGAGAGGGGACGTATACGGTTGATTTTTTGGTTTTACCGCCCGATTTCCGTAAAGAATATGTGCCAACCCCCTTCGCCGCCACGCCGATTTCGCGTGACCCGGCATCACTCGTCAGCCTTTCTTTACGAAATCACCACCGCGCCATCCCCTCAAACCACCCGTCGCGCCGCCCACAGGCCCCGCATTCGCGCTATCTGTGGGTCAAACAACGACAACGCCGGTCTTTGAGGAGTCGCGATGAAGAGCTCGCTGTATGTCGCCCGGGAACCCGATGCCGATGGCTTCATCCATTACCCAGACGCCGAGCATCAGGTCTGGTACACCTTGATCAGTCGTCAGCTCAAGGTGCTCGAAGGCCGCGCCTGTCAGGAATATCTGGACGGCATCGAACAGCTCGCCCTGCCCCACGAACGCATCCCGCAACTCAGCGAACTTAACCGCGTGCTCGAGCGCACCACCGGCTGGAACCTCGCGCGGGTGCCGGCGCTGATTCCGTTCCAGACCTTCTTCGAACTGCTGGCCAGCAAGCGCTTCCCAGTCGCCACCTTTATCCGTCGCCCGGATGAATTGGACTACCTGCAAGAGCCGGACATCTTCCACGAAGTGTTCGGCCACTGCCCGCTGCTCACCAACCCCTGGTTCGCCGAATTCACCCACACCTACGGCAAGCTCGGCCTCACCGCGAGCAAGGAGGAGCGGGTGTACCTGGCACGGCTGTACTGGATGACCATTGAGTTCGGCCTGGTCGACACCGCCCAGGGCCGGCGCATCTACGGCGGCGGCATCCTCTCCTCGCCGAAGGAAACCGTGTACTGCCTGTCCGAGCAGCCCGAGCACCAGCCGTTCAACCCCATGGAGGCAATGCGCACGCCGTACCGCATCGACATCCTGCAGCCGCTATATTTCGTCCTGCCCGAACTCAAGCAGCTGTTCGAGCTGGCCCATCAGGACATCATGGCATTGGTCCACCAGGCCATGCAGCTCGGCCTGCACGCGCCGAAGTTTCCACCGAAAGCCGCTTGAGCGCGTAGGAGCGAATTCATTCGCAATGCGTGTCCACCTGAACCTTGGCGCCGCCGGCCATCGCGGATAAATCCGCTCCTACAATCAAACCACGAACGCCTTGGAGAACGCCCATGTCCCTCGCCCAAGCCCAATGCGAAGCCTGCCGCGCCGGCGCCCCCCACGTGACCGACGAGGAGCTGGCCGAGCTGATCCGTGAGATCCCCGACTGGAACATCGAAGTGCGCGACGGCCACATGGAGCTCGAACGGCTATTCCTGTTCAAGAACTTCCGCCACGCGCTGGCCTTCACCAACGCGGTCGGCGCGATCGCCGAAGCCGAAGGGCATCACCCGGCGCTGCTTACCGAATGGGGCAAGGTCACCGTGACCTGGTGGAGCCACGAAATGAAGGGTCTGCACCGCAACGACTTCATCCTGGCCGCGCGTACCGACGAGCTCGCCGCCACGGCCGAAGGGCGCAAGTGAGCGGCCTGTCGCGGGTTTGAAGCAGGCCTTGATGGCATGCACAAATGCACGCCCCAATACATGACCCGCAAGCTTGAATCGGGCTAGGCTGGCGCCGTTGAAGGACAATCTCCCAAGGAGTCACCGCATGCATGCTCGACTAGCAACCTTCCTCACTCTGGTCTTGGCCGCCGCCATGGGCAGCGCAACGGCCGCGCCCAAGGGTGAGCACGGCAACTCCGGAAACAAGGGCGGCCAGAATTATTCCGACGACAGCGTGCGCATCGACCCGCGCGGGCCGAGCATCGATATTGGCCAGGTACGCATCATCCTCGGCGACAACCGCGACCTGATCGGCCCGGTCAAAGGACTGCCTCCCGGCATCCAGAAAAACCTGGCCCGTGGTAAGCCGCTCCCGCCGGGCATCGCCAAGCGTTTCGACAGCCGCCTGAACGGCAAGCTGCCGCATTACGATGGCTATGAATGGCAGCAGGCCGGCGCGGATGCCGTGTTGGTGACCATCGCCACGGGGATCATCTACGAAGTGCTGCATAACGTGCTCGACTGAGCTACGTCCGCCCGCCAACGAGCCCGGCCCTGCGCCGGGCTCTGTGTTTCTGGGCTTGCGGCCCGTAGCCCGGATGAAATCCGGGGACAGCCAATACCTCGCTCCCCGGATTGCATCCGGGCTACCTATTGGATCATCCCGATGTGCCGTACCAGCCCGTAGGATGGGTCGGGCCGCGCAGGTTGAACGCAGAGCGATACCCATCGCGTTTACCCGCACGGCCGCTTGTTGGGTATCGCTGCGCTCAACGCCAACCTACAAAAGCGTCCTTCAGCGCCGAGTCCGGGTGCGCAGGTACTCCAGCACCTCGGCCTGGGTGCCGCGGAACTCGATACGCTCGCCCTTGCTCTCCATCTGGAAGGCGTACATGGGGTCGTAATACTCGGCCAGCAACCCTTCGATCCAGCCTCGATGTAGCTCCACCGCGCCGCTGCGCTGCTGCTCGTCGAGCGCTTGCTGCATCAGTTCGGCGAGGCGCTGATAGCGCTCTCCGCCCAGGCGTTTGACGATGTTCGCCAGGCTTTGCTGCATGCGTTCGCTGAAGCGCGCGAAGCCCACCTCCTCGCCATGCTCGGCGGTGAATTCGCCGCATAGACCAACCACATAATCCCGCAGGATGCGTTCGACGCGCTCCTCAAAGCTGTCCTCCAGCCACACCAGCGGATAGCTGCGCATGCCCTGGTATAGCTCCAAGGGAATCGAGCAACTGCCGATGCTGCGCCCCTCGTCTTCCAGTACGAACTGCTCGATCCCGGTTGCGCGTTTCTTGAGGGTGTCGATGGCCAGCTGGTTCTCGAAATCGATCTGCGCCGGCTGCGCGGTGGCGCGCTTGCCAAAGCTGGAGCCGCGGTGATTGGCGTGGCCTTCCAGATCCAGTCCGTTGGCCAGCTGCAGGATCACATCGGTCTTACCGCAGCCGGTCAGCCCGCCGACCAGAACGAAATCACACTGCTCGACGGCCTGCTCGATGGTCTCCAGCAGGAAATTGCGCAGCGCCTTGTAGCCGCCGATCACCCGTGGATAGGCGATGCCGGCCTCGTTCATCAGCCACTCCTGCACCAGTTGCGAGCGCAGGCCGCCGCGGAAGCAGTACAGATAACCCTCGGGGTGGCGGCGGGCGAACTCCGCCCAGGTGGCGATGCGCTGTTCCTTGATCTCGCCACAGACCAACCGGTGCCCGAGTTCGATGGCGGCCTGCTGACCGTGCTGCTTGTAGCTGGTGCCAACCTTCTGCCGCTCCAGATCATTCATCAGCGGCAGATTCACGGTATGCGGGAAGGCACCCTTGCCGAATTCCACCGGCGCGCGCACATCCAGCAGCGGCACGTCGCCGAGAAACAGTGCGCGGTAGTCCGCAGTGTTGTCACGCATTACCGTACCTCGACCGCATGGCGCTGGCGTTCGAGCAACTGGCCAATCGGCTCGAGGCTCAGGCCGAGTTCGCTGGCCAGGGCGAGAAACTCAGCCTCGCCGGTGGCGCTGACCGCGACCAGCAGACCACCACTGGTTTGTGGGTCGCACAGCAGCAGTTTCTGCTCGTCGCTCAACGGCCCGAGCTTGTCGCCGTAGCTATCGAAGTTGCGATGGGTGCCGCCGGGCACGCAGCCCGCCTCCAAGTAATGCTCGACGCCAGGCAGACGCGGCACGCGGGCGTAGTCGATGCGCGCGGTCAGGCCGCTGCCCTCGGCCATCTCGATCAGGTGGCCGAGCAGGCCGAAGCCGGTGACGTCGGTCATCGCCGTCACGCCGGCCAGCTTGCCGAAGCGACTGCCGGGCTTGTTCAGGGTGCACATCCAGTCGCGGGCCAGACCCACGTCTTCGGCACGCAACTTGGCCTGTTTCTCGGCGGTGGTGAGGATGCCGATGCCCAGCGGCTTGGTCAGGTACAGGCGGTCGCCGACCTTGGCGGTGTCGTTGCGCTTCAGGTGGCGCTTGTCCACCACCCCGGTGACGGCCAGGCCGAAGATCGGCTCGGGGGCGTCGATCGAATGCCCGCCGGCCAGCGGAATGCCCGCCGCTTCGCACACCGCGCGACCACCGGCGATCACCTCGCGCGCCACTTCCGGGGCCAGCACATTGACCGGCCAGCCGAGAATGGCGATGGCCAGCAACGGCTCGCCGCCCATGGCGTAGATGTCGCTGATGGCGTTGGTGGCGGCGATGCGGCCGAAGTCGTAGGGATCGTCGACGATCGGCATGAAAAAGTCAGTGGTCGACACCACCCCGCGCTCCTCATCCAGCGCGTAGACAGCCGCGTCATCGCGCGAGGCGTTACCAACCCACAACTTGGGATCGAGGGTCTGCGCGCCGCTGCCGGCGAGGATCACATCCAGCACCTTGGGGGAAATCTTGCAGCCACAGCCCGCGCCGTGACTGTATTGAGTCAGGCGGATCGGTTCGCTCATCGGGCAGTCCTCGCAATGGTGTGGCGGCGGATTCTAACAAAGTCGCGACCGGACTCACCTTCCTGCCCATCGGCGCGGGCAAACACCTATAATTCGCGAGCTTTTTCCGCTATTGAACCGGAGAACCCTCATGCTCAAACGATCCTTGGCGCTCGCCGCCGGCTTTGCCCTGTCTCTATCCGCAGTTATCACCCACGCCGCCGACACGCTCAGGGTTAGCGCCATCCCCGACGAGGCGCCCACCGAACTGCTGCGCAAGTTCAAGCCGCTCGGTGCCTACCTGGAACAACAACTCGGCATGAAAGTCGAGTTCGTGCCGGTGGCCGACTATCCGGCAGTGGTCGAAGCGCTGGCTACTGACCGCCTAGACCTCGCCTGGTTGGGCGGTTTCACCTTCGTCCAGGTGCGCCTGAAGACCGGTAACGCCATTCCCCTGGTGCAACGCGAGCAGGACGAGAAGTTCACCAGCAAGTTCATCAGCTCCGACCCGAAGATCAACAGCCTGCAGGACCTGAAGGGCAAGACCTTCGCCTTCGGTTCGGTTTCCTCGACTTCCGGCAGCCTGATGCCGCGCTACTTCATGATGAAAGAAGGCATCAAGCCGGAGGACTACTTCAGCCGAGTCGCCTACTCCGGCGCGCATGACGCCACGGTGGCCTGGGTGCAGGCCGGCAAGGTCGACGGTGGGGTACTGAATGCCTCGGTGTGGCAGAAGCTGGTCGACGCCAAGAAGGTCGATCTCGATAAGGTCCATGTGTTCGCCACCACGCCGACCTATTACGACTACAACTGGACGGTGCGCGGAACCCTCGACCCGGCGCTAACCGAGAAGATCAAGCAGGCCTTCCTCGCCCTCGACCCGGCCAATCCGGAGCACAAGGCGATCCTCGATCTGCAGGCCGCCAGCCGCTTTATCGAGACCAAGCCGGAAAACTACAAGGGCACCGAGGAAGCAGCGCGCGCGGCCGGCTTGTTGAAATGACCCTGCGCTTGACCCAGGCGACGCTCAGCCACGGCACCGATGTGATCGCGCTGGACGGCATCGATTTGCACATCGCCAGCGGTGAACGCGTCGCCATCATCGGCCCCTCGGGCGCCGGCAAGACCAGCCTGCTGCACCTGTTGGCCACCGCCCTGCGCCCCAGCGCCGGCGCGGTGGAGGTGCTCGATGCCCAGCCCTGGCGGCTTTCCGGTCGTCTGCGGCAACGCCTGCGGGCCAACATTGGCCTGATTCACCAGGCACCGCCGCTGCCCGCCCGCCAGCGGGTGGTGACGGCGGTGCTGGCCGGGCGGATAGGACAATGGAGCCTGGCCAAGGCCCTACTGAATCTGTTGCACCCGCTCGATCTGGCCGGCGCGCAGGCGGCACTCGCCAAGCTGGACCTGGGCGACAAGCTGTTCGCCCAATGCCAGCAACTTTCTGGCGGCCAATTGCAGCGCGTCGGCATCGCCCGCGTGCTGTATCAGGCGCCGCAACTGCTGCTGGCCGACGAGCCGGTATCGGCCATGGACCCGGTACTCGCCGGGCACACCCTCGGCATCCTCTGCCGGCATGCCAGCGAACAGCACATCACCCTGGTCGCCAGCCTGCATGCGGTGGAACTGGCGCTGGCCCATTTCCCGCGCATCATCGGCCTGCGCGACGGCCGCATCGCCTTCGATAAACCCTCTGGCGAGGTCGACCAGGCGCTGCTCGATGCGCTGTACGCCAATGAGCAGCTGAACGCGTCGCCGCCCCTTGCACTGTCGGCGGCCCCGGTGAGCGTGCAAATTCCTCGATGCTGAACACCGCAACCCGCGACCCCGCCAGCCTGTCCCGCCTGTTGTTGACGGTTCTAGCTGTGGCCCTGCTGTGGCCGGGGGTGCGCCTCAGCGAACTGGACCTTGGCGTGCTGCTCGACGGCGACAGCGCCGCCAGCATGGCCAACTTCCTATCCGGTTTCTGGCCGCCGGCGCATGACCACGATTTCCTTCTCCTGCTCTGGCAAGCGACCCTGCAAACCCTGGCCATCGCCACTGCCGGTATGGCGCTCGCCCTGCTCCTCGCGGTGCCGGCCGCTCTGCTGGTCAGCCGCGCGCTGTCGCTGTCGGCCCTGCCGCGCGGCGGCCTGCCGGTGTGGTGGACGCGGCTGCTGCGCTGGCCGGTGCGCGCGCTGCTGATCTTCCTGCGTAGCGTGCCGGAGATCGTCTGGGCGCTGCTGTTCGTGCGCGCCGTCGGCCTCGGCCCGACCGCCGGGGTGCTGGCCATCGCCATCACCTACAGCGGCATGCTTGGCAAGGTTTATGCGGAAATCTTCGAGTCGGTGGATCGTCGGCCAGCCCAGGCGCTGATGCTCGCCGGCGGCGGCCGGCTGACGGCTTTCGCCTACGGCATCCTGCCCAATGCGGCGGCGGAAATGCTCTCCTACACCGTCTACCGCTGGGAATGCGCGATCCGCGCCTCGGTAGTGATGGGCTTCGTCGGCGCCGGCGGCCTCGGCCAGCAGATCGATCTGTCGCTGCGCATGTTCGCCGGCGGTGAAGTGGCGAGCATCCTGCTGACCTTCCTGGTGCTGGTGCTGTTCGCCGACCTGCTCAGCCGCCTGTTGCGCGCGAGGCTGACATGAACCTCGCGCTCAATCTGCTGATACTGCTGGCGATCGGTGTGGCGGTGCTCGCCTCCTTTACTTATCTAGCCATCGATCTGGGCAGCGTGTTCGGCGGCGACAGTCTTAGCCAGATGGGCGCCTACGCGCGGCGCTTCCTCAGCCCCGACCTCAGTGCCGGGCACCTGCGCGCCATCGTCCGCGGTGCCCTGGAAACCCTGGCGATGTCCGCGCTTGGCACGCTGCTGGCGGCCGTGCTCGGCTTGCTCGTCGCGCTGCCCGCCGCCGGCCGCTTCGGTTGGCTGGCACAAAGTGTCGCGCGCCTGCTGCTCAACGCCTTGCGCGCCATTCCCGAGCTGGTGTGGGCGGCGCTGATGGTGCTGGCCGCTGGCCTCGGCCCGAATGCCGGCACCCTGGCTTTGGCCCTGCACACCACCGGGGTGCTCGGCCGCTTGTTCGCCGAGGCACTGGAAAACACCCCGCGCGAACCCGGCGAAGCGATCCGCCTTGCCGGCGGCAGCCAGGTTGCCGCCTTCGTCTACGGCAGTCTGCCCAATCTGTGGCCGCAATTACTCGCCTACAGCCTGTATCGCTGGGAGAACAATATCCGCATGGCCAGCGTGCTCGGCTTCGTCGGCGCCGGCGGCCTCGGGCAGATGCTCTACGTCAGCCTCAGCCTGTTTCAGGAAGCCCAGGCCAGCACGGTGATTTTGGCCATGCTGGTGCTGGTGTTCGGCGTCGATGCGCTGAGCAACTGGGCACGGCAGCGCTGGGTGCGGGCGTAGATTTGCTCCCCTCTCCCACTTGTGGGAGAGGGGCCGGGGGAGAGGGTTGTAGGATGCGGTTGAGCGCAGCGATACCCATCGGCGTCCCTGTTGGGTATCGCTGCGCTCAACCCAACCTACAAGAGCAAGGCCAACCTACCCAAAGCGCACGCAATAGATCGGCGGCAGGTGCGCCGACAGGCACTGCCACTGATCGCCGCCGTCTTCAGTTAGCCATAGTCCGCCAGTGGTCGAGCCCATCGCCAGGCGCTCGCCGCTGGCGTCGATGTCCAGGCCGTGGCGGTAGATCAGGTCGTAGCTCGGCGACGCGGGTAGCCCAGCGCTCAGCGCCTCGAAGCTGCGCCCGCCATCGCGGGTGCGGCTGACCAGGAAGCGCGCCTCCACCGGCACCCGGCATTCGTCCTTGACCGCTGGCACGAACCAGGCGGTATCCGGTTCACGCGGATGGACGACCACGGCGAAGCCGAAGCTGGACGGCTGCGCCGGCACCTCCTGCCAATGCTCGGCGCCATCGGTGGAGCGGAAGATGCCGTTGTGATGCTGCACCCACAGCGCATCGGGCTGCGCCGGGCAGCTGACCATGCGGTGCGGATCCTGAACGGTGCCCTCCTCGCGCAGCTCCGGCGGCATGTAGGTGGCGAACATGCCGCTGCTGGTACAGCGCCAACTGGCGCCAGCGTCGTGGCTCTGCCACACGCCGCCACAGGAGATGGCGACGCTCAGGTGCCGACTGTCGCGTGGGTCGACGCAGATCGAATGGATGCCGGGCGCATCGTAACCGCCGCCGAGCCATTGGCTGCGTGAAGGCTGATCCCACAGCGGGCGGTTGAGACTCCAGCTGTCACCGCCGTCGGCCGAGCGGAACAGCCCACCGGGAATGGTGCCAGCCCACAGCACGCCGGGCTGATCGGCGCCGCCGGATTCCAGGGCCCAAATTTGCTGTAGGCTCCAGGGAGCTGGCGGCGGTTGGCCTTCGACAGGGGCAGGTGGCGGCTCGGTGGATTCAGGTTGCGGCGGATAGACCGGTACCGCACAGGCCTGCCAGTCCACTTGCGCCGCCGGGCGGCGCCACAGCTTGACGCCGAAATGACCAAGGTTGAGCGCCGCGTATAGCGTGCCGTCGCGCGGATCGGCGAACGCCATACTCAACGGCTCGCCGAGGAAATGAGTCTGCGCCAGTTCCCACTGCCCGCCACTGCTGCGCTGCAGAATGAATAAGCCTTTGCGGGTGGCCACCAGAAGTCGGTCGCTCATAGGCAATACCTCCTAAACCCACATGCCTGCGTAGCCCGGATGAAATCCGGGAATGCCTGGAGCCCTCTGTTCCCGGATTGCATCCGGGCTACAAGATCAAACGCTCCTGAAGTCGCCCAGTCAGCCACCGGACAGCGCCTGCACCACGTAGATGTCCGTTTCAGTGTCGATGCTGTCGCTGAGGTGGACCCGATCGCGAATCGCCAGACCATCGACGAACACCGCGATATGCCGGCGCAGCTGGCCTTGGTCATCGAGCAGATAACCGCGTAACTGCGGTTTGTCGCCGAACACTTGTTCCAGCGCGGCAGCGACAGTGGGCGCCATCACTTCGCAGTCAGGGATCGCAACATGGCGCTGGATGGCAGGGGCGAAAACAAGTTGGGCCATGGTTCAGAACGCAGTGGGGAAATGAACGCTTACAGTCTAGAAGTGCCATCCGCAGTTGGGCGGGCGCGCGACTGGTGGTCGCCTGGGCCACGATTGAACTCCCCTCTTAATTTTGTGGGGGCGCCTAGTCAAGAGGGGCTGGGAGAGAGGGAGATAGACACGGAGAGGAGCTGAACTGGGCGACCACCCCTCTCCCTAGCCCTCTCCCCAGAGGGGCGAGGGGACGAAAGCAAAAGCAGATCGCCGACCGCCTTTAGAAATCCACCTTGCCGCGCCCGGCCTTGATCGCTCCGCGCTTGGTCTTACCTTCCAGGCGGCGCTTCTTCGAACCGAGGGTGGGTTTGGTCGGGCGACGCGCCTTTTCGGTCTTGCCGGCGCTGCGGATCAGCTCGGCCAGGCGCTCCAGGGCGTCGGCGCGGTTCTGCTCCTGGGTGCGGTATTGCTGGGCCTTGATGATGATCACGCCTTCGGCGGTGATGCGGCTGTCACGCAGCGCCAGCAGGCGCTCCTTGTAAAACGGCGGCAGCGACGAAGCCTGGCTGTCGAAACGCAAGTGCACGGCGCTGGAAACCTTGTTGACGTTCTGCCCGCCGGCGCCTTGGGCACGAATGGCGGTCAGTTCGACTTCATCGTCGGGCAGATGGACGCTGTTGGAGATCACCAGCATGGCGGGCACGCACTGACACAAAGGGCGCTCAGGATACCGCGCGCGCCCAACGCGTAGGACCTGTTTCGGATCTCGCGAGCTAGAGTCATACAAGGCGCAACGACCATCGGAAGTAACAGCCGAAGGCTGGCCCGCAGGGCGAGCGCAGCGAGTCAAAGGGCTGAGGGAGCGGAGTTTATGTGCTGTAAATGAGCATGACTCGTTTCACTCGCCCTACGGGTCGCGCTGAAGCGCGTTAGCAGCAAGCTGCTTTCCGAAGCCATTTTTAACGCCGTATGGCCGACGCGCAGCAGATCCGAGACAGGTCCTACAGCCAGTGGAAGTCCTCGCTCCGCGGCGCATCCTCCATGGCCGCTTTGAGCGCTTGCGGCGGCGCAATGACCTTACGGCTTTCCAGGCTGAACCAGGCGCCGTGGGAAATCACCCGCGCGCACAGCTCGCCTCTTTCGTTCACCACGTCGTTGACCATGATGAACTTGGAGCCGTCCTCCTTTAGCCCGCCCACCCACAGGCGTACGCCGAACTTCTGCAGCAGGCGCAATTCCTTGCGGTATTGCAGACGATCCTCGAACACCACCGGACCCATCTTCGCCTCGGCGAAGGCCTGCGGGGTGAAGCCGAACTCGGCCAGAAAGAGGAAGCGCGCCTGCGAGGCATAGTCCAGATAGCGCGAGTTTTTCACATGGGCATTGGCGTCCAAGTCGGCCCAGGTCACTTGAAAATCGAAGCTGAGCATGGCGGTTTCTCCACGGGGAGCCGTGACTTCATGCTAGTGCGCCTGAGCCGGGGCCGCGTAACCCATGGGCACAAAAAACCCGGCTCCAGGCCGGGTTTTTCGTCAATGGTACACGCCAGTCATTTGGCCGCCGAGCGCGACACCATCGGCGTGGAACCTTTGGCCAGACGCAGGCGATAGCAGACCCAGATGAACGCCAGCCAGAACGGAATCGCGTAGACCGAAATGCGGATGCCCGGGATCAGCAGCATCACGCCGAGGATCATGGCCACCCAGGCCAGGCACAGGTAGTTGCTGAATGGGTACCAGAAGGCCTTGAACGACGGCTCGACGCCCTGCTGTTGCATGGCCTTGCGGAATTTCAGGTGAGCCAGGCTGATCATCGCCCAGTTGATCACCAGCGCCGAGACCACCAGCGCCATCAGCAACTCCAGCGCTTCCTGCGGAGCCACGTAGTTGACCACCACGCACAGCAAGGTGATCAGCGCCGACACGCCGACGGCCAGCACCGGCACGTCGCGCTTGTTCAGCTTCATCATCGCCTTCGGCGCATCGCCCTGCTCGGCCAGGCCGTAGAGCATGCGGCTGTTGCTGTAGACGCCGCTGTTGTAGACCGACAGCGCGGCAGTAAGGACCACGAAGTTAAGGATGTGCGCGGCGGTACCTTCGCCGATCAGCGAGAAGATCTGCACGAACGGGCTGCTGCTGTAGGGGTCGCCGGACGCGTCGATAGTCGCCAGCAACTGGTCCCAGGGGTACAGCGAGAGCAGCACGGCCAGCGCACCGACATAGAAGATCAGGATGCGGTAGACCACCTGATTGATGGCCTTGGGAATCACCTTCTTCGGCTCGCTGGCCTCGGCGGCGGTGATGCCGACCAGTTCCAGGCCGCCGAAGGAGAACATGATGAAGGCCATCGCCATCAGCAACCCGGTGCCGCCGTTGGGGAAGAACCCGCCGTGGCTCCACAGGTTGCTGACCGTTGCTTGCGGGCCGCCGGTGCCGCTGGCCAGCAGGTAGCAGCCGAGCACGATCATGCCGATGATCGCCACCACTTTGATGATCGCGAACCAGAATTCGGTCTCGCCAAACACTTTGACGTTGGTCAGGTTGATCGCGTTGACCAGCACGAAGAACACCGCCGCGCTGGCCCAGGTGGGGATCTCCGGCCACCAGAACTGCACGTACTTGCCCACCGCTGTGAGCTCGGCCATGCCGACCAGCACATACAACACCCAGTAGTTCCAGCCGGACAGAAAGCCCGCGTAACCGCCCCAGTATTTGTGCGCAAAGTGGCTGAAGGAGCCGGCGACCGGTTCCTCGACGATCATCTCGCCAAGCTGACGCATGATCAGGAAGGCAATGAAACCGGCGATCGCGTAGCCGAGGATCATCGATGGCCCGGCCGATTTGAGCACCCCGGCCGAGCCGAGGAACAACCCGGTGCCAATCGCGCCGCCCAGGGCGATCAACTGGATATGGCGGTTCTTCAGGCCGCGCTTGAGTTTGCCCTGGTGCAGGACTGGTTCGGTCATTACGTCCCCTTACTGATTGTTTTTAGCTGTGACGAAATGGGACCCGCCGCGCTTATGACGCGGCGGAATTGAGATCGGCAGGTAGGCCGTGCACCTATCAGGCCGTTGAAAAACTACTGCGCTCGGCTATACCGCGTTGAAATCAGGCTCACAGCCGAAGGCTGAACGCACTTTAGCGCGGCCCCGAAGTGGGTGAGCGAAGCGAATCAAATGCTCATTTACCACTCGTAAACTGCGCTTTTTCGCCTGATTTATTCGCTGGCGCTTACCCTTCGGGCCAGCCTGCGGCTGTTACTCCCGTTGGTCGTTGCGCCTTGTCTAGCCTTCGCTCGCTACGTTTCTAAACGGCCTGCTATTCGGCGTCGGGCTGTTGCTCGGGTGCCGCGTTGCGGAACGCATCGAGACTTTCACAGCGGTCGACGACATCGAGGATGCGGGGATAAGGCTGAAGGTCACAGTTAAAACGCCGCGCATTGTACACCTGCGGGATCAGGCAGGCTTCCAGGTAACCCGGCCGCTGGCCCAGGGACAGACGACTGGGCAGTCGCGCCAGACCTTGCTCGACAGCCGCCAGGCCAGTCTCCACCCAGTGCCGGTACCAGGCGCTCTTGGCCTCGTCGGAGAGGTGCAACTCTTCGCTCAGGTACTTGGTCACCCGGGTGTTATTCAGCGGATGAATGTCACAGGCGATATGCAGCGCCAGCGCCCGGACTTGCGCGCGCAGCGGCGGTTCGCTCGGCAGCAGCGCCGGCACCGGGAAGACTTCATCGAGATACTCGATAATCGCCAGCGACTGGCCGATGCGCAGCTCACCGCCGCCGTTGCCGGTGTCCACCAGAAACGGCACCAGGCCTTGCGGGTTGAGTTTGCGGTACTCGGGCGTATGTTGCTGGCCGCCATCGCGAACCAGATGCACGGGGACTTGCTTGTAGGCCAGGCCCTTGAGATTGAGGGCAATTCTGACCCGGAAGGCGGCGCTGGAGCGCCAGTAGGAATAAAGGGTCAGCATTACCAATCTCCCAGTCTGTGTAGGGTGGAAAACCGCGAAGCGTTTTCCACCGGGTGGCGATCCACGGGATGGCCATCCACCGCAACGGTGGATGTAAAAAGCGACATCCACCCTACGGCCTGGGCGCAACCTTATAGGTGGGTTGAGCCTGCGACGCCCATCAACCCGAATGCGATTATCGCTGGTACTTCTCCACAGTCTGGTCGATGGCGCCGAAAAGGCTATTACGCTGATCGTCGAACATCTCAATCCGCACCCGGTCGCCAAATCTCAGGAACGGCGTGGTCGCTGCACCGCTTTCGACAATTTCCAGCATGCGTTTCTCCGCCAGACAGCTGGAGCCGGCCAAGCGGTCGTAGTTGGAGACCGTGCCCGAGCCGATGATGGTGCCGCTCCCCAGCGGGCGGGTCTTCGCGGCATGGGCGACCAGAGTGGGGAAATTGAAGGTCATGTCGACCCCTGCATCGGGCTGGCCGAACAGTTCGCCATTGAGATGGGTGACCAGCGGTCGATGCACCTTGCCATCGCGCCAGGCCTCGCCCAGCTCGTCCGGGGTCAGCGCCACCGGTGAGAAGCTCGAGGACGGCTTGCTCTGGTAGAAGCCGAATCCCTTGGCCAGCTCGCCGGGAATCAAATTGCGCAGCGAGACGTCGTTGACCAGCATCAGCAGCTGAATATGCCCAGCGGCCTCGGCGGCAGTCACACCCATCGGCACGTCATCGGTGATCACCGCGATTTCCGCCTCCAGGTCGATACCCCAGGCTTCGTCTGCCATGGCGATCGGCGCATGGGGCGGCAGAAAGGTGTCGGCGCCGCCTTGATACATCAGCGGCTCGTGCCAGAACGACTCCGGCATCTGCGCCCCACGCGCCTTGCGCACCAGCTCGACGTGATTGACATAGGCGCTGCCATCGGCCCAGTGAAAGGCGCGTGGCAGCGGGCTATGACAGTCGGCTTGATCGAAGACAAACGCGTCTTCGCACAGGCCATCGTTGAGACGCTGATAGATGGCCTCCAGCTGCGGACGTTTGATGTCCCAATCATCCAGGGCGATCTGCAGGGTGGCGGCGATCTGCGGGACCTTCACCGCGCGGGACAGATCACGGGACACCACCAGCAGCACGCCGTCGCGGCCTTGATTCAGAGATGCAAGTTTCATCGTTCAACCTTCTTCGAATTCTGAGTTGTTCTCCCCCTCTCCCACCTGTGGGAGAGGGGCCGGGGGAGAGGGTGAAGTGGTTAACGCTGCCCTACCCTCTCCACTAGGCGTGCCCCCATAAACGGGAGAGGGAGCTATAAAACGCCCGGCGCTCGCCAGGAGTTCACGTACTCGGGCACGTCCACGCCGGCGGCCGCTTCGCCGATTTCCAGGGCGCGGCGGGCGTCGATCATCACCGCCACTTCGTCGGCGAAGGTCGCCGGATCTTCCTGGCTCTTCTTCAGCGCCTTCGGATGCGGGCCGTGGGGGAAGCCGCAGGGATGCAGGGTGACCATCCCCGCCTCGATGTTGTCGCGGCTGAAGAAGTTGCCGCGGTGATAGAACAGCACTTCGTCGTAGTCATCGTTGTTGTGGAAGAACGGCACCTTGAGCACGCCGGGATCGCTTTCCACCGGCCGCGGGGTAAAAGTGCAGACCACGAAACCGTTGGCCACGAAGGTGGTGTGTGCCGAGGGCGGCAGGTGATAGCGGTGGCTCATCAGCGGGCGGATATCGCGCCAGTTGAGGCGCACCACGGTGTTGTCGCCATGCCAGCCGACCACGTCCAGCGGGTTGTACGGATAGGTCACGGTGCTGATCTGGTTGCGCCGCTTGATCCGCACCTGCCAGCGATTCTCGTCCTGCTGGGCCTTGAAGGCCTCGTCGAGGCGCGGATGATCGAGCATCGCCGGGTCGAAGATCGCCTGCGGGCCGAGCAGCCCCTTGTCCGGCAGCATGTAGGCGCCGTCAGTGTTTTCGATCAGCAGCATAAAGGTCGGCGCACTCGGCTCGATGCGCCAGGCGGTGCCGCGCGGGATCATCAGGTAGTCACCGTCGCGGTATTCCAAGTGGCCGAAATCGCAATAGAAGTGCCCGGCGCCCTCATGAACGAACAGCAATTCGTCGCCATCGGCATTACGCACCAGATGGCGCATCGCCTCACGGGATTTCCACAGGCGCAGCTTGAGATCGCCGTTGTGCAGCGCCAGCGGCGCCTGCCACGGACAATCGGATTCGCTGGCGATTTTGTTGAAGTTGAAGGCATGCGGACGCAACGGCCCTTGCCAGTCGACCCACCCGGTCGGCGGATGTCGGTGATGCAGATGCGAAGCCGGGCCGAAGAAGCCTTCGCGGCCCATTTCGCGCTCGTAGGTGCCACTCGGCAGGTCGCAATGCGCCTGCCGCGAGCAGTCACCCTCGCGGATGGGAAAGCTGATCCATTTGCGGCTCATGGCCGGTGTCTCCTCGATGCGGCGTTTTCGGGTGGGTATCGCACGCTCAACCCATCCTGCAATCGCCCCAGTGTCGACCTTTGTAGGAGCGAATTCATTCGCGATTACGGACTATTCAGCATCGCCGGATCGCGAATGAATTCGCTCCTACAGCGCGCGCCAGACCAAGTGGGTTAGACGCATCCAGCGCTTTGCGCTAATACGGCTGCGGTGCGAGCGCCTAACCCACCCGGTTTGTGCTCAGTCCACCTTCAGCACACCACGGCGAATCTGGTCTTCCTCGATCGACTCGAACAGCGCCTTGAAGTTGCCCTCGCCAAAGCCCTGGTTGCCCTTGCGCTGGATGATTTCGAAGAAAATCGGGCCGATCACCGTGTTGGTGAAGATCTGCAGAAGAATCCCGTCATCTTCGGGCGCGCCATCGATCAGGATGCTCAGCTCGCGCAGCGTCGCCGTGGGCTCGCCGTGGCCGGCCACGCGCTGATCGACCTTTTCATAATAGGTGTCGGGCGTGGCCATGAAGTCCACGCCGTTGGCGCGCAGCTTGCGCACCGTGGCGTAGATATCCTCGCTGGCCAGGGCGATGTGCTGAATACCTTCGCCGTGGTACTCGCGAATGAACTCCTCGATCTGCGAGCTCTCGTCCGCCGATTCGTTGATCGGGATGCGAATCTTGCCGCACGGTGCGGTCATCGCCCGGGAGAACAAGCCGGTTAGCTTGCCCTCGATATCGAAGTAGCGAATCTCGCGGAAATTGGCGATGCGCTCGTAGAAACCCGACCACACATCCATCTGCCCACGTTTGACGTTGTGGGTCAGATGGTCGATCTGGGTCAGGCCCACCGCGTTATCGGTGGCGCTGCGCCCTTCGATGAACTGGAAGTCGACGTCGTAGATGCTCTTGTCGCCGTAACGGTCGACCAGATACAGCAGCGAGCCACCAATGCCCTCGACGCAGGGAATGTTCAGCTCACCGAAGTTGGCGTGACTGCCGACCAGCGTGGCGCCCTGGGCCTCGACATACGCCGCCGCCTGCGCGGCATTTTTGACCCGGAAGGCCATCGCGCAGGCACTGGGCCCATGCTTTTCGCCAAAGGCACGCACGTGCCCGGCGGGGCTGCCGTTGAGCACAAAGTTGATGTCGTTCTGCTGGAACAGAAAGACTTCCTTGGAGCGGTGCTTGGCGGTTTCGGTGAAGCCCATGGCGGTGAACAGCTCACGCAGCTGCTCGATGCCGGTGGTGTCGGGGGCAGTGAATTCGACGAACTCGAAGCCGTCAGTACCGATGGGATTGTGCAACTCGATCTTGGCCACGGCGTTCATTCAGCCTCCCGGTGTGATGTTGTTATCGGTGCACCTTGAGCAGTGCAGATAACCCTCATGACAACCGAGAGACTGAACGTCCACAAGCTACCGGCCGGCGCCGGCGCTGCAGCCTGACGACGCTTTTGGCAGGTTTTTCTTACAGCGCGTTTGAGAGCAGCGTTTGCTGGGTACAGATTCGGCCATTCGTAAGAAATTCCTTACAAGGTGGTGCATCCGCCTGCCGATCCATCTTCCATCAGCGCCCTGGCTCCTGATCGCAGGTTGAGTAGTTGATCATCCACGGCACGCCAAAGCGGTCGACCAACATGCCAAAGCGTTTCGCCCAGAAGGTTTCCTGCAAGGGCATCTGAATCTCACCGCGATCGCCGAGGGCGCTGAACAGGCGTTCGGCCTCCTCCACGCTGTCGACTTGCAAGGTCACCGAGCAGCCCTTGATACCCTCGTAGACGTGCGGCGGGCAGTTGTCGGAGCCCATCAGCAGCTGATCGCCCACGGTCAGGCAGGTATGCATGATGCGCTCCCGGTACTCGGCGGGCATTTCGGCGCAGTCGGGCGCTTCGCCGAAACGCAGCATGGCGTCGAGCGTGCCGCCCAGGCATTTGGCGTAAAAAGTGAAGGCGGCCTCGCATTGGCCATCGAAGATCAAATAGTTATGGATTTTCATCGCATGCCTCTCAGGACTTAGCGGCGATTTGCGCGCGGATACGGTCTTCCTGCTCGCGCAGTTCGGGGGTGAACTCGGCGCCAAAATCTTCGGCTTCGAAGATCTGCCGAATCTCGATATCGGAGGCGCCAGGCATCGGGTTGGGGCAGCGTTTCACCCAGGCGATGCACTCTTCCAGGGAGGCGACCTGGAAGATCCAGAAGCCGGCGATCAGCTCCTTGGTCTCGACAAAAGGCCCATCGATCACGCTGCGCTGATCGCCGGAAAAACGCACCCGCGCGCCTCTGGAACTGGGATGCAAACCCTCGCCGCCGAGCATCACCCCCGCCGCGGCCAGTTCTTCGTTGTAACGACCCATTGCCGCGAGCAGCTCTTCGCTAGGCATCACGCCGGCTTCGGAATCCTGGGTGGCTCTGACTATCACCATAAATCGCATCGTCATTTCTCCTTATCTGGTCAAGAAGCCGCTGGCTGCGCAGGCGGCAGGGAATGAACCAATAGCGTGGTTCTGACCAGTAATCGAACCAGCAGCGGGCAAATCGACGGAGCGTCGAAAAATTTTGTGGCCGAGGTGTTTCGAGGCGAGAAACCAGTGCGCTGGCGGACAGCGAGACGCATTGCCAGGAAGGCAAGATCGAGCCGGGCACCTGACGGTCTGCGCTAACGAAAAAGCCGCCTCAATTGAGGCGGCTTTTTTTATGCGCGGATCAGTGCTGCAGGTGGCCGTACAGCCGGGCGTAGAGGCCGCCATCGGCGATTAGTTGCTGATGGTCGCCATCTTCGGCGATCCGTCCGCCGTCGAAGACCAGCACGCGGTCGGCCTGTTTAACCGCAGACAAGCGGTGGGCGATGATCAGCGTGGTGCGACCATGCAGGAAGCGGCCCAGGGCTTGATGCAGGGCGTATTCGGTAGCCGCATCGAGGGCCGAGGTGGCCTCGTCGAGAATCACCACCTTAGGCTCGGCAAGGACCATCCGGGCAATCGCCAGACGTTGCCGCTGGCCGCCGGAAAGACGCACGCCGGAGCGGCCGACCACACTGTCCAGGCCTTGTGGCAAGGCGCGAATGGTGTCGGCCAGCTGGGCGATTTCCAGCGCCCGCCAGCAGGCGTCGTCGCCGCGCTCACGGCCCATGGTCAGGTTGGCGCGCACGCTGTCGTTGAACAGCGCCGGATGCTGCAACACCACCGCCACATGGTCACGCACCCGCTCCAGGCCAATCTGTTCGAGGCTGCTGCCGCCAAAGCGGATACTGCCGGCCTGGGCGCTGTAAAGGCCGAGGAGCAGCTGCACCAAGGTACTTTTGCCGCCGCCACTGGCACCGACGATGGCCACCTTCTCGCCCGGCGCGATGGCCAGATCGAGACCGTCGAGCACTGGCTCGTCGCGATAGGCGAAGGTCAGCCCGCGCACTTCGATACCGACCGTTTCGCGGCCCTTGAAGGGATCGACGCTGCCGACGTGCTGCGGCTCGTCGGCCCGCGCCAGCAGCTCATTGATGCGGGTCAGCGCACCACCGGCGGCGTAGTAGGCGTATTGCAGGCTGAGCAATTGCTCGACCGGGCCGATCATGTACCAGAGGTAGCTGAACACCGCGAGCATCTGGCCGATGGTCAGGTCGGAGAACAACACGGTGAGCATCGCCGCGGCGCGAAACACGTCGATACCGAACTGGAACAGCAGACCACTGGCGCGCCCGGCCGCATCGCTCTTCCACATCGAGGCCACGGCATAGTCGCGGACTTCCTCGGCACGTTTGCCCAGGCGCCCGAGGAAGAAGCCCTGGCGGTTGGCGGCGCGGACTTCCTGAATCGCCTCGAGGGTTTCGGTCAGCGCCTGGGTAAAGCGCGACGTGCTGTCGTTCTCCAGTTTCTTCAGATGCTTGACGCGCTTGCCCAGCTGCACCGTGGCGTAGATCACCAGCGGGTTGAACAGCAGGATCAGCAGTGCCAGCTGCCAATGCATCCACATCAGGATGGCGGCGGTGCCGGTCAGGGTCAGTATCGCGACCAGAAACCGGCTGAGGGTTTCGCCGACGAATTTGTCCAGGGTATCCAGGTCGGTGACCAGGTGCGTGGTCACCGTGCCGCTACCCAGGCTTTCGTACTCACCCAGCGAGATGCGCTTGAGGCGCTCGATCAGGCGGATGCGGATGCGGTAGACGATGTCCTTGGACAGCCGCGCGAACAGGCGCGCCTGCAGCACGTTGAAGACCATCGAAGTGCCGCGCAGCAGCAGGGTCAGGACCACCATCAGGCCGACATAACCCAGCGGGCTCTGCCATGCCACCGGCAGGAAGTTATCCATCACCTTGAGCGCCGCGTCGCCCTGCTTAAGCAGCACCTCATCGACCAGCAGAGGCAGGAGCAGAGGAATCGGCACGCTGCACAGCGTCGCCAGGACCGCGATGCCATTGGCCAGAATAAGGGCTTTACGGTGGCGCAAGGCCAGGCGACGGATTTCCGTCCAACTCAGCCGATCAAGCATGCGCACCTCGCTCCAGCCAGCGCGCCAGCAGCGGCGCCAGTTGGCTGAGCGGCTGATAACCATTGGTCAACAGTGCCAACTGGCCGTTGCGCTCGGCCAACAGGGTCGGAAATCCGGCAATGCCCAGATCCTGAACCCAGGAAAAATCCGCCTGCGTCGCCGCGCGTTGCTCGGCGCTGTCGAACGCATCGACAAACACCATCCGCGGCAGCCCCACCGCTTCAGCCAGTTCGACCAATACCGTCGGCTGCGTGACATCCCGACCGTCGACGTAGAACGCCTGCTGAATGCGCTGCATCAGGACGTAAGCACTCTCGGCATCCAGGCTGCGCGCCGCGACCAGCGCGCGGCAGGCGGGCTCGGTGTCGTAGACGAAGCCGTCAGGCATGGCGCCCTCGAAACGGAATGGCTGGCCCGTGCTGCGCTCGACTTCATGCCAATGCTCGAGGATGTAGTCGCGCCGGGTTGGCTCAAGTGCCGCCCCGCCGCCGGTGCGCAGGCCGCCGGCGATCAGTTGCAGCGGTACGCCGGCGGCCTGCGCTTGCGCGGCAAGGGCGTCGAGCACCGGGGCAAAGCCCCAGCACCAAGAGCACATCGGGTCCATCACATAGAGCAAACGGGCGTGCATGCAGTCACTACTCTGTTTTTAGACGCGGGTTGTAGCCCAGAGGATGCGGTTGATTGCGCACCCTGGCCAGTTCGATCTGCTTCTGCCGCTCGCGTGCGCCAGCGCGGGTCTTCTCGCTCAGCGAGTCCCAGCAATGCGCGCAGCTGATACCGGCGACATAGTGCGGCGACTGGCGATCCTCGAGCGAAATCGGCATGCGACAGGCGTGGCATTGATCGAACTCGCCTTCGCTGAGGTCATGGCGCACGGTGACCCGGTTATCGAACACGAAACAGTCGCCACGCCAGCGGGTCTGCTCTTCGGGCACTGCTTCGAGGTATTTGAGAATGCCGCCCTTGAGGTGATAAACCTCCTCAAACCCTGCGCCAAGCATGTAGCTGGAGGCCTTTTCACAACGAATGCCGCCGGTGCAGAACATCGCCACTTTCTTGTGCTTGGCCGGGTCGAAGTGCGCCTGGATGTAGTCGGGGAACTCGCGGAACGACTTGGTCTGCGGATCGACCGCGCCTTCGAAGGTGCCGATGGCCACTTCGTAGTCGTTACGGGTATCGATCAGCAGGACTTCCGGGTCGCTGATCAGCGCGTTCCAGTCCTGCGCGTCGACGTAGGTGCCGACCTGCTGATTCGGATCGACGCCCGCCACACCGAGGGTGACGATTTCCTTCTTCAGCTTGACCTTGGTGCGGTAGAACGGCTGCTCATTGCAATACGACTCTTTGTGGTCGATATCGACGAAGCGCGGATCGCCCTTAAGCCAGGCGAGCAACCCGTCGATGCCTTGGCGGCTACCGGAAACCGTGCCGTTGATGCCTTCTTCGGCCAGCAGCAGGGTGCCTTTGATGTCGTGCTCGAGCAGGGTTTGCAACAGCGGTTCGCGCAGCGCGATGTAATCCGTCAAGGTGACGAACTTGTAGAGCGCCGCCACGACTATGTTCTGAGTCATGCGGGGAATTTCCTTCAGTAGTCGCCCCCGTAAAGGGCGGACTGGGATTAAACGACTAGGCCGACTGGAGCCAGCGCGGGCGGATTCTAACAAAAAGTCCGCGGCGCGCCGTCCCCCTTGGTCGACCTCGACCGGCCAAGTCGATTGCCCTGGCCCGGTCGATTGCCAGCACATTGGCTGGCTATTGCAGAAACATGCGCGGTCAGTGGTCGTGCTTGCTGCCACCGCGGCACGTCGGCGAATCTGGCGCATTGCCCTGCACCGCCCATTCCTCGGGGGTATAGGTATGCAGCGCCAAGGCATGGAACTCGCCCATCAACTCGCCAAGCGCGGCATACACCTTCTGATGGCGTTTGACCGCGTTCAGACCGGCAAACAACGCACTGACTACTACCGCCTTGAAGTGCGTTTCCAGGCCACGGCTATGCATATGGCTTTCGTCCAACACTTCAAGATGCTGCGGCTCCAGAGCGGCCAAGGCCGTCTGGATTCGTTCACGCATGCTCATGCAAAGCTCCGCTTACGGCTTTTTGGCTGGCGCTGCGGGTGCGGCGTCTTTAGGGGCCAATTGGGTGGTCATGTCGGCGAGCAGTTTGTTGACTTCCGGCACAGCGGCTTCGAGTTTGCCTTGAGTCATCTGGGCAGACTTCTCGGTCAGCTCCGGCATTTTCGCCAGCATTTTCTTGCCCAGCGGCGACTCATAGAAGGCCAGCAGATCTTTCAGCTCCTGCTCGCTGAAGTTGCTGGTGTACAGCTTGACCATATCCGGCTTGATCTGATTCCAGCCGATGGCTTTGTCCAGCGCAGCGTTGGCCTTGGCCTGGTAGCTCTCGAGCAGCGCTTTCTTGGATTCCGGCGCTTGGGTCTGGGCAAAGCGCTGGGCAAACATCCGCTGCACCTGGGAGTACACCGGCACGGTCAACTTGTCGGCATGCGCCAGTTTGAGAAAACGCTCGGCATTGGCGGCATGGCTAGCGGCATCGGCGAATACCTGGCCGCTGAGACCAGCGAGGAGAACGGCAGTACACAGTGCACGAATCGGTGTCATCAAGGATTCCTTATCTTTCTGAGAGGCCATCGGGCACGGCAAGCCTCGGGGGAGGCCATTCTGCGCCCTGCCCGTCCACGGCTCAAGGGTGTGGCGATTGCGCACGGTTCACAAACCAAGCGAGGCACAAGACACAGAGGACAGAATTGCCAAAGTGCCAGTACTTGCCCATCCTTAGGCCTGCTGGGCATGCTTTACGCCCTCGCCAGGCAAGGCTGTCCTGCCTTATTGCGCCTTGTCTTGCCCCTCTCGAACGCACACACGGACGTGCTGATGAATAGTTTGACCCGTACCGGCAACCCACCCTTGCAATCCCTCTGCGATGCCAATGGCCAGCTATCGTCCGCTGCCATCGGCTGGTCACCCCGACCGCAGGTGCATTGCGCCCTGCCCGGGAATGTCTTTCGCCGGAAACGCTGGAACCACTGGTGCGTCACCACGCCTCGCTGGATGCTGTCGCTGACTCTCGCCAACGTCGATTACCTCAGCTTCGGCGCCGTCTATTTCCTCGATCTGGATAGTGGCGAAGCGGTTGCTCGCCGCCAGATACGCCTGTTTGGCCGCGGCTGCGAGCTGCCCGACACGCCACTGGAAAGCCACGCGTTTCATCACCCGCTCCTACAGCTAAAGGCCGATGCCCAGCCCGGCCGTCTGCGTTTGACCGTGATCGCTCCGGATATCGGTGGTCAGCCCCTGCATGCTGCCCTTGATATCCAGCGCCCGGCCCATCTTGACTCGGTCAATCTGGTCGTGCCCTTGGCCAATAACGGCTTCCATGCCACCTCCCGGCATCTGGGGCTGCCCACCAATGGCAGCGTGCATCTGGGTCAACGCCAATACAATTGCGATCTGGGCCAGAGCTTTGCTGCGCTGGATTTCGGCCGGGGCGTCTGGCCGCTGCATAGCCACTGGACGCGCGCCGCCTTTGCCGCACCAGGCGGCATCGCCGGTAATTTCGGCTCGGGCTGGACCGACGCCAGCGGTCTGTCGGAAAACGCCTTGTGGTTCGGTGGCGAACTGACCCATCTGGAATGCCAGGTCCGCATCGAGCAGACAGCGAGCCATCCCCTCGCCCCCTGGGCCCTGGCGACCGAAGACCGGCGCGTCGACCTGACCTTCACCCCTCGACAATTCCATCGTGCGGGCCCGCGACTGGGACCTTTCTATGCGGGTACCGGCCAATGGTTCGGGCATTTCAACGGCATGCTGCGCGACTCCAATGGCGAGCGCGTGCCCGTACACAATGCAGTCGGCTGGCTGGGCAACACCGAAGCTCGCTGGTAGAGGCAAGCGAGTGGAGTTATATCGATCGATGAGGAACCCGCGGCCGATGATGCGGCCTAAACTGCCGGAAGACCCTCCGGAGAACCATCATGAGCCGTACCGAAACCGATAGTCTCGGCCCCGTCGAAGTCGCCGAAGAGGCCTACTGGGGCGCCCAGACCCAGCGTTCCCTGATCAATTTCGCCATCGGCAGGGAGCATATGCCGCTGGCGGTATTACACGGCCTGGCCTTGATCAAGAAGGCCGCGGCGCGGATCAACAATCGCAACGGCGACCTGCCACACGATATCGCCCGACTGATCGAGCAAGCCGCCGATGAAGTGCTCGACGGGCAACTCGACGATCAGTTTCCGCTGATGGTGTGGCAGACCGGCAGCGGTACGCAAAGCAACATGAACGTCAACGAAGTAATCGCCGGGCGCGCCAATGAACTGGCCGGCAATGGGCGTGGCGGGAAAAATCCGGTCCACCCGAACGATCACGTCAATCGCGGGCAAAGCTCCAACGACTGCTTCCCCACCGCCATGCACATCTCCGCCGTGCAGGCCGTGCAACACGCCCTGCTGCCGGCGATCGCCGAGCTTTCCGGCGGCCTCGCCGAACAGGCCGCGCGCCACAGCAAACTGGTGAAAACCGGGCGCACCCACATGATGGACGCCACACCAATCACCTTCGGCCAGGAACTGTCGGCCTTTGTCGCCCAACTCAACTATGCCGAGCGTGCCTTGCGGGCCGCGTTGCCGGCTGCCTGTGAGCTAGCTCAAGGCGGCACGGCCGTGGGTACCGGACTCAATGCCCCGCCGGGTTTTTCCGAGGCCATGGCCGCCGAACTGGCCGCGCTCTCCGGCCTGCCGCTAACCAGCGCGCCGAACAAATTTGCCGCGCTGGCCGGGCATGAACCCCTGGTGACGCTGGCCGGGGCGCTGAAAACCCTGGCCGTGGCATTGATGAAGATCGCCAACGACTTGCGCCTGCTCAGCTCCGGCCCGCGCGCCGGATTTGCCGAGGTCAAGCTGCCGGCCAACGAACCGGGCAGCTCGATCATGCCCGGCAAGGTCAACCCGACGCAGTGCGAGGCGCTGTCGATGATCGCCTGCCAGGTGCTCGGCAACGATGCATGCATCAGCTTCGCCGCCAGTCAGGGTCATCTGCAGCTGAATGTGTTCAAACCGGTGATCATCCACAACCTGCTGCAATCGATCGAATTGCTCGCCGATGGCTGCCGCAACTTCCAGCAGCACTGCGTCGCCGGCATGGAACCGGATGCCGAACAGATGGCCGCCCACCTGGAGCGCGGCTTGATGCTGGTAACCGCGCTGAATCCGCACATCGGCTATGACAAGTCCGCGGAAATCGCCAAGAAAGCTTACAGCGAAGGCACAACGCTGCGCGAGGCGGCGCTGGAGCTGGGCTATTTGACTGAAGAGCAGTTCGACGCCTGGGTGCGTCCGGAAAGCATGCTGGAGAGTGGGCAACATGGTTGAGATGACGAAAACCGGCGCCACCCCGCTGGAAGGCGACGGCAAACGCATCCTGATGATCTTCGGCACCCCCAAAACCGGCAGCTTGTGCCATGCCCTCGGCGAAGCCTACGCCCAGGGCGCGCGCAGCGAGGGCCATGTAGTGCGCCAGTTGAAGCTGGGCGAGATGCAGTTCGACCCCATCCTGCATGGCGGTTACGACTCGAATCAGCCCCTGGAAACCGACCTGCTTGAAGCGCAGCGGCAGATCCATTGGGCCGAGCATCTGGTGTTGGTCTATCCGGTCTGGTGGGGCGGCTTGCCGGCCTTGCTGCAAGGCTTTTTCGATCGGGTCTTCCAGCCCGGTTTCGCCTTCAAGTACCGCAACACTCGCTCCCAGCACTGGGACAAATTGTTGACCGGACGCAGCGCCGACCTGCTCGTCACGCTCGACACCTCGCGCTGGTACTTCCGCTGGATCTACGGTGCGCCGGCGCATCGCCAGATGACCCGCACGATACTCGGCAGCTGTGGGGTCAAGACCCGCCGGCTGACTGAGTTTTCCCCGGTCCGCCCGTCTTCCGAGGCGCAGCGTCAGGATTGGCTGCGGCGCGCCGAACAACTCGGCATGCGCGCCTGATGCGGTTACAACTGGCCCGCGAGGCGGGCCCGCCGGGCGCGCAGACTCGCCAGCAATGACGGCCCTAGCGCGGTAAGGGCCGAACCCAATACCACCAGCAGCGCGCCGAAATACGACAAGGCATTGATCTGTTCGGGCTGCACATGCTCGGGCCACCAACTCGCGGCCAGCGCTACCGAGGCGAAGGTCACCAGCGGCGTGATCGCCAACGTCGCACTGACCCGCGAAGCCTCCCAATGCGCCAACGCTTCGGCGAACGCACCGTAAGCCACCAGGGTGTTCAAACAGCAGCCGAGAAGTAACCAACCCTGCAGCGGGCTCAGACTGACGATCTGCAGCGGCTGCGCCCATGGCGTGATGACCAGCGCGCAAGCCAGGTAGATCACCATCATCACCTGTACCGAATCCCAAACCGTCAGCAACTGCTTCTGCGCCAGCCCGTAAAACGTCCAGATAAACGCCGCGAGCAGCACGATCAGCACGCCGGTGGTGTACGTCGTCAGGGAGGACAGCAACTCCGCCAGCCGCTGGTTGAAGAACAAGCCGAAACCCAGCAGCAAGATCACCAGACCGACCGCCTGGCCGAAGCTGAAGCGCTCGCGGAACACGAAAATACTGCTGATCAGAAACAACACCGGGGCCATCTGAATCACCAATTGGGTGGTCCCCGGACTGAGCAGCTGCAGGCCCAATAGATAGAAAACGTAGTTGCCAACCAGACCGGCAATGGCCAACAGCAGCAGCCAGCAGCCCTTGCCACCCAAGAGCGGGAGGCTCGGCAAGCGCCGACTCGCGGCTAAATAGCCCAGCAAGATCGAACCGGAAACCAACAGGCGATACCAGGTGACGGTGACGGGATCCATCGCCTGCAGCACTTCTTTGAGCAGGATCGGCAGAACGCCCCACAACACAGCGGTGGTGAGCGCGAGTAGCAGGCCGTAGAGCCAGCGGCCGGAAGAAACGTGCATGGCAGCCTCGAATTGGCAGAGCTGCAAAACCTGAGACGCAAGTAGCAGCTGCAAACCAACATTCTAGGCGCCAGCTGCTGTGGCTCTACAGGGACAGTTGCCCCGTGATCAGGCGAAGAACTGTATGGCTGAAAAATGCATTCGCCGGAAATTTGACGAAAAATAGCGAAAACCAGCAAAAAATTAGTGCGACATAACGGCCTAAATCAACCACTTGTCGCCGCTACGCGCAAATGACCATCAGCCGATTAGACTGAAACTCGGCGATCTGAAGTTTTTCAAAGGAGATGCGAAATGTACGGACAACGCGCGTCGGACAGCGACGCCCGCACCCATTACCGCAGCGAGCGGGTTAGCTCAGTGAACGGGCAATTTTACTTCTCCACGCGCGAAGGCACCCTGGAAGGCCCGTACTTCACGCGCTTCGATGCCGAACGGGAAGTCCACCAGTACATCAATCGTCAGATTCAGGCCAAAGAGCTGCTGAACAGACGCAGCCACTGATCAGGCAGCCGCCCCAGCCGACTGAGCCAGACGTAAAAAAACCGCGCCGAAGCGCGGTTTTTTATTGCCTATCGCGGCTCAGTTATAAGCCTCGAACAAGCCGGTGGCGCCCATGCCGCCGCCCACGCACATGGTGACGATGCCGTAGCGCAGTTTGCGCCGCTGCAGTTCGCGCACCAGATGGCCGACCTGACGCGAACCGGTCATGCCGAACGGGTGACCGATGGAGATCGAGCCACCGTTGACGTTGTACTTGTCGTTGTCGATACCTAGGCGATCGCGGGCGTACAGGCACTGCGAAGCGAAGGCTTCGTTGAGCTCCCACAGATCGATATCGCTGATCTGCAGACCTTTGGCCTTGAGCAGCTTGGGCACCGAGAACACCGGGCCAATGCCCATTTCGTCCGGCTCGCAGCCGGCCACGGTAAAGCCACGGAAATACGCCTTGGGCTTGAGGCCCAGCTCCAGCGCCTTGTCCAGGCTCATCACCAGCGTCATCGAGGCGCCATCGGACAGCTGCGAAGCGTTGCCCGCGGTCACCGAGCCGTCTTCGGCGAAGACCGGCTTCAAAGATTGCAGGCTTTCCAGAGTGGTGTCCGGGCGATTGCAGTCGTCGCGATCAACCACGCCATCGGCCATTTTCTTTTCGCCGGTGGCCTTGTCTTCGACCAGATATTGCACGGTCATCGGCACGATTTCATCGTCGAACAACCCTTCGGCCTGCGCGCGGGCAGTGCGCTGCTGGCTTTGCAGGGCGTAGAGATCCTGTTGCTCACGGGTCACGTTGTAGCGACGGGCGACGATTTCGGCGGTCTGGCCCATCGGGTAGTAAATCCCCGGGTGTTCCAGTTGCAGACGCGGGTTGACCAGATTGTCGTTGTTGGCGCGACCCATGGTCAGGGAGATCGATTCCACCCCACCGGCGACGATCACATCGCTGCAACCCGAAGCCACCTGGTTGGCGGCGATGGCGATGGCCTGCAGGCCAGACGAGCAATAGCGGTTGAGGGTCATGCCCGCGCCGCCGATGCCCAGGCCAGACAGCACGGCGACGTTACGGCCGATGTTGTGGCCTTGCGCGCCTTCGTTGGAGCCAGCGCCGACGATGCAATCGTCGACCAGGGCCGGGTCGATACCCGTGCGTGCCAGCAGGGCATTCACGCAATGCGCGGCCATATCGTCCGGACGGGTGCGGTTGAATTTGCCGCGGATGGATTTGGCCAGACCAGTCCGAACGCTTTCGACTATTACCACTTCACGCATGGCACACACCTCATTGTTTGTTAGTGAGCAATTTGTTGTTAGTGAACAATCTGAAAACCGGCAGCAGAATAAGTCTCGCCCCATGTCGGCGGCGAGGATCATTCATCGCGCATATATGCGCGCCAATTCCGCTGCACCGATCCGCCTCAACTCCGCTCGAACGCCGCCTCCAGCGCATCGTTGATAGTGCGCAGTACTTTGACCCGGGCGAAATTCTTGTCGTTGGCCTCGACCAGCGTCCAAGGCGCGATAGAGGTACTGGTACGGTCCACCATATCGCCAACCGCATCGGCGTAGGCATCCCACTTGTCGCGATTGCGCCAATCCTCATCGGTGATCTTGTAGCGCTTGAAGGCGATCTGCTCGCGCTCCTTGAAGCGTTCCAGCTGGGTGTCCTGATCGATCGATAGCCAGAACTTCACCACCACAACGCCGTAGTTGTGCAGTTGCTCTTCGAAATCGTTGATCTCGTTGTAGGCACGCATCCAGTCGGCCTCCGAACAGAAACCTTCGACCCGCTCGACCAGCACCCGGCCATACCAGGAGCGATCGAAAATGGTGAAATGGCGCTTGCTCGGCACATGCCGCCAGAAGCGCCACAAATACGGCTGGGCGCGTTCCTCTTCGGTAGGCGCAGCGATCGGCACGATGTTGTACTGGCGCGGATCGAGCGCCTCGGTAACGCGGCGAATCGCCCCGCCCTTGCCGGCGGCATCGTTGCCCTCGAACACGGCCATCAGGGAGTGGCGACGAAAACGCTTGTCGCGGATCAGGCCACTCAAGCGCATCTGCTCCTTGGCTAGCTGCGCCTTGTAGACGTCCTTGGCCAAGCTCTGGCGTAGATCGAGGTTGTCCAGCAAGCCACGGTTATCCAGGCTGGAAACCAGCGGCGCGGCATGCGGATTGGCCTCGTGCAGTTTCTTCGCCTTGAGCGCGGCCTGCAGGCTTTCGAGAATGGTGCGGCCGACGCTGAGGCTGCGATAACGCGGATCGAAGCCTTCGATCACATACCAGGGCGCGTAATCACGGCTGGTACGCCGCAAGATCAGCTCGGCGCTGCTGACGAACTTGTCGTAGACCTTGGCCTGCTTCCAGTCCAGCACGCTGATCTGCCAGCTGCGCTGCGAGTCGCCCTGCAATTCCTTCTGACGCTTTTTCAGCTGCTTTTTCGAGAGATGGAACCAAAACTTGAGAATCAGCGCGCCCTCGTCGCTGAACATTTTCTCGGCGCGCACCACCTCGTCGATGTTCTGCTCCAGCTCGCTGAGTTTCACTTGGCGACGAGTCCGGTCGATCAGCATCTGGCTGTACCAGTTGCCGAAGAAGATGCCGATCTTGCCCTTGGGCGGCATCTTGCGCCAATAGCGCCACTGCGGCGGGCGCGCCAGCTCTTCATCGGTCGGCAGCAGGAAACTCTCGGTCTGGATCTGGCGTGGATCCATCCATTCGCTGAGCAGCTTGACCGTTTCCCCCTTGCCCGCCCCCTCGATGCCATTGATCAGGATGAGTACCGGAAAACGACTCTGCTGCTTCAACTCAAGCTGGGCTTCGAGCAGCGCCTCACGCAGTTCGATGACCTCGGCTTCATAGGTTTGCTTGTCGATGGAATGACCGATTTCCGCTGATTCAAACATGGCTAACTCCCTGGAATGACCCGCTGAGCCTAACGGATATGCCTGTTCCTGGGTAATCAGACGCTTGCCCTGATCGGCTAGAATGCGCCATTCGCCAGCGAGCCAGACCATGCCCGACTCACCTTCCGCCCCCTTCAGCCATGCCTGCCTCGACTGGGACGCGCAAGGTTTGCCGCGCTCGCCGCTGTTCGATGACGTGTACTTTTCCAACCTCGATGGCCTCGAAGAGACCCGCTATGTGTTTCTCGCCAACAACGAGCTGGCGCAACGCTTTGCCGCGCTGCCCGACAGTGGCCGGCTGGTCATTGGGGAAACCGGCTTTGGCACCGGGCTGAATTTTCTCTGTGCCTGGGAGCTGTTCGAGCAAACCGCCGCGCCAGGCGCTCAATTGCATTTCGTCAGCGTCGAGAAGTACCCACTGACCGCCGCCGACATGCACCGCGCGCTGGCGCTGTGGCCACAGCTGGCGGGCTATGCCGGGCAGTTGCTGGCCCAGTACCAGGCGATTCACCCCGGTTTCCAGCGCATCCTGCTGGCCGAGGGGCGCGTGGTGCTCACCCTGCTGATCGGCGATGCCCTGGAATGCTTACCGCAGCTCGATGCCCAGGTGGACGCCTGGTTTCTCGATGGTTTTTCGCCGGCCAAGAACCCGCAAATGTGGAACGCCACGCTGTATGCCGAACTGGCCCGGCTGTCGGCGCCAGACGCGACGCTGGGCACCTTCAGCAGTGCCGGCTTCGTACGGCGCGGTTTGATCGCCGCGGGTTTCAAGATGAAACGCCTGCCCGGCTTGGGCAAAAAATGGGAAGTCATGCAGGGCCGCTTCATCGGCTCGCCGCAGCGCGCGGCTACTCCCTGGTTTGCCCGCCCTACTTTCGTGCCGCCGCTGCGCGAGGCGCTGGTGATCGGCGCGGGGCTGGCCGGTTGTGCCAGCGCGGCCAGCCTGGCCGCACGCGGCTGGCAGGTGACCGTGTTGGAGCGACATGCCGAGCCGGCGCAGGAGGCCTCGGGAAATCCGCAAGGCGTGCTGTATCTCAAGCTCTCGGCGCATGGCACCGCGCTGTCGCGGTTGATCGTGGCCGGTTTTGGGCATACCCGCCGGCGCCTCGAACGCTTGAACAAAGGCCAGGACTGGGATGCTTGCGGCGTCCTGCAACTGGCCTTCGACGCCAAGGAGGCCGCGCGCCAGGCACGTCTGGCTGAAGCCTTCCCGGCCGATCTGCTGGTAGCGCTGGATCGCCAGGAAGCCGAGGCCCAGGCGGGCGTCGGCCTGCCCGGCGGCGGGTTGTTCTATCCCGAAGGCGGCTGGGTGCATCCGCCTGCGCTGTGTCGCGCCCAGCTGGCGCATCCGGCGATCCGTTTGCTGGCGCACAGCGAAGCGTTGCATCTGACGCGAGTCGACGGGCAGTGGCAGGCCTGGGCCGGCGATCGTCTGCTCGCCAGCGCGCCGGTGGTGATCTTGGCCGGCGCCGCCGAGGTACGCCGTTTTGCGCAGAGCGCCGAGTTGCCGCTCAAACGCATCCGCGGACAAATCACCCGCCTGCCGCAGACCGCAGCGAGCGCCGCCTTGCGCACCGTGGTCTGCGCCGAAGGCTATGTCGCCCCCGCCCGCGACGGCGAGCACACGCTGGGCGCCAGTTTTGACTTCAGCAGCGACGACCTGACCCCCACCAGCGCCGAACACCAGAGCAACCTGAGTCTGCTCACGGAGATTTCCACCGACCTGGCCGCGCGCCTGCATGTCGACACGCTGAGCGCCGAGCAACTGCAAGGCCGCGCCGCGTTCCGCTGCACCAGCCCAGACTATCTGCCCATCGTCGGCCCACTCGCCGACGCCGCGGAGTTTGCCAGCCGTTATGCGGTACTGGGCAAAGACGCCCGGCAGATTCCGCAAACACCCTGCCCCTGGCTGGACGGGCTGTACGTCAACAGCGGTCACGGCTCGCGCGGGCTGATCACCGCGCCATTGAGTGGCGAACTGCTGGCGGCTTGGCTCAACGACGAGCCCTTACCATTGCCCCGTGACATCGCCGAGGCCTGCCACCCCAACCGTTTCCTGTTGCGCCGGGTGATTCGCGGTCAGTGAGCCAACCGGCGCAGAGCCGTTTGTTGACCTCGATCAAGTCGGTGTTGCGTATTGGGAGTTTGAATAGCGGTAAACCCACTACAAGTCGCCGGCACCCGGCCGGCGCACAGAGTCGAGGGGGCACCAATGTTTCAGCCAGGCCATCTGTATCTGCAGCCGCAAAGTCCATATGGGCAACGCTTCGAGATCCATCTGGATTACGACCTCGAACGTGATCCCCAGGGTGCTCAGCAGGTGCATTTCGACCTGCATGGCGAGATCGATGGGCAGCCATTCACCGAGTCGTTCGAGCTGCCCCGCGAGCTGGCGGTCAACTTCGCCAGCGTGGCCAGCCGCCTGGCCGGCAAGCATGGTTTACGGGTGCCGAGCGGCCCGGTGATGTTCTTTCGCGACGACTACGACGCGATGTTCGATGACCTGCGCCAGCGCCTAGATATCAAGCCCGGCGAGCCGGTCGATCTGCAGAAATTCGCCGACCTGAGCCCGGCGCAACTGCGTTGCCCGGTGGCCGAAGCGATCCTCAAGCACTAACCAGCGCCGTCAGCGAAAAAGGGACACGCGAGAAGGGGACAAACTTTCAGATCAGGCCGGTAATGTAAAACCGCCGTCTTAATTGACGATTGCGGCCAGGCTGAACGACTTGGTGTGGGAAGTTGGGCAATGGAACTCTTCCAATCCTAGGCATAGCGGCTCCCTCCTTCGACTCTAAAACCTGAGCACTCCTGTTCAGCGCATTCAAATAAATCTGTCCCCTTTCCACTTGTCCCCTTTTCCACTTCGCCAGCATACTCCCCCCTGTATACATACCCCCACGGGTATACGGGAGAAACAGCATGACCAGCCCCAACCCCAACCAACAGGGCGCCATGCTCAAACGCCTGGCCCGCGTCGAGGGCCAGATCCGTGGCATCCAGGCGATGATCCGCCGCGGCGACGAGTGCGAAGCCATCGCCCAGCAGTTCTCGGCGGCGCGCAAGGCTTTGGACAGGGCCTATCAGGAGATGCTCGCCTGCCTGCTGGAAGAGACCATGCTCGATCCCGACCGCAACGACGCCGAGACCCTGACGCGAGTCCGCGCGATCTTCACCAAATACACCTGATACTCCCCGGGAGTACCCGAAATGACCGACACCGTATGCCTGATCGATGCCCAACGCTTCGCCGCCATCCGCCAGCAGGGCCGGGTGCGCTTCCTGATCGACGTGCGCAGCCCCGCGGAGTTTCGCGCCCAGCATGTGACCGATGCGCGCAACGTACCGCTCGACCAGCTCAACCCGGCGCAACTGGCCGCCCAGCTCAAGGGCGAGGGCCTGCAACGCGGCGACGAACTCTACCTGCTGTGTCAGAAAGGCCAGCGCGCGCGCCAGGCCGCCGAGCGCCTGCAACACGTGCTACCCGGCGTGCAGGTGATCGACGGCGGCACCGATGCCTGCCTGGCCTGCGGCCTGCCAGGCAATAGCGCGGGCAGCGGCGTGATCAGCCTGCAGCGCCAGGTGCAGATCGGCGCCGGCAGCCTGGTGCTGCTCGGGGTGATCCTCGGTACCTGGCTGCACCCGGGCTGGTACGGCCTGGCCGCTTTCGTCGGCGCCGGGCTGACCTTCGCCGGCCTCAGCAACACCTGCGGTATGGCCCTGCTGCTGGCGCGCATGCCCTGGAATCACTGATGTCCACGTTACTGCTCGGAGCCCTGGGCATCGGCGCGGTGCTCGGCCTGCTGCTCGGCCTGACCGGCGCCGGCGGTTCGCTGGTCGCCCTGCCGCTGCTGCTCAGCCTGCACCTGCCACTGCGCGACGCCATCGGCGTCAGCCTCGGCGCGGTGGCCCTCACCGCCCTGATCGGCGTGGTGCCGCGCGCGCGCCAGGGTCAGGTGGCCTGGCGGCCGGTGCTGCTGCTCAGCCTCAGCGGCCTGCCGGGCAACGCCCTGGGGCAGTGGCTGGGCCATTTCGCCCCCGAAGCGCTGCTGCTGATCGGTTTCTGCCTGCTGGTGCTCTGGTCGGCCTGGCGCATGTGGCGCAGCGCCGCCCTGCCGCGTTCCAGCCAAGGACCGCTGCGCAGCCTGCCGCTGGTCGCCATCGGTCTGGGCGTCGGCCTGTTGTCCGGATTGATGGGCGTCGGCGGCGGCTTTCTGGTCGTTCCCGCACTACTCTGGTTCACCCCGTTGTCGATGCTGGCGGCCGCCGCCACCTCAATGGCAGTGATCGCCGTGGTTTCCGGTGGCGGCTTTCTGCTCTACCTGAGCAGCGCGCAGCCTTCACCGCTGCTGCTCGGCGGTCTGGCCGGCGGCGGTGCGCTCGGCGTAATGCTCGGCAACCAACTCGCCCTGCGCCTCGGCGGGCAACTGCTGCAGCGCCTGTTCGCCGTGCTGCTGGTGGCCACCAGCCTGTCGCTGGCCGGACAAAAGCTCCT
Source organism: Pseudomonas sp. LS44 (assembly GCF_024730785.1). Classification (NCBI taxonomy): domain Bacteria; kingdom Pseudomonadati; phylum Pseudomonadota; class Gammaproteobacteria; order Pseudomonadales; family Pseudomonadaceae; genus Pseudomonas; species Pseudomonas sp. LS44. The sequence goes on along the minus strand of NZ_CP102830.1, from coordinate 1,521,698 downwards.
GGGAGGTGCCTGACATGCTGTTTCGCCAACTGTTCGATGCCACTAGTTCGACCTACAGCTACCTGCTCGCCGATCAGGGCGAAGCGCTGCTGATCGACCCGGTCAAGGACAAGCTCGACGACTACCTGCGCCTGCTCGACGAACTGCAACTGCGCCTGGTACTCGCGCTCGACACGCACACCCACGCCGACCACATCACCGCACTTGGCGAGCTGCGCAGCGCCACCGGCTGTCGCAGCGGCTTCGGCGCGCAGAGCGGTAGCACCTGCGCCAGCTTCACCTTCGCCGATGGCGAACGCCTGGCGTTTGGCCGGCGCGAGCTGCTCGCCTGGTACACGCCGGGGCACACCGACGACTCCTACTGCTTCCTCCTGCCTGCCGCTGCGCAGCAACCGGCCCGGCTGTTCAGCGGTGATACCCTGCTGATCCGCGGCACCGGCCGCACCGACTTTCAGAACGGCGACGCCCGCCAGCAATGGGCCAGCCTGCAACGCCTGCTGAGCCTGCCGGGCAACACCGAGCTGTGGCCCGGCCACGACTACAAGGGCTGGGCCTGCTCGACCCTCGCCGAGGAAGCCGCCCACAACCCGCGCCTGCAGGTCGCCGATGGCGAGGCCTATGCGGCGCTGATGGCCGGGCTCAAACTGCCCAACCCACGACTGATGGACATTGCGGTACCCGCCAACCGCGCCTGCGGGCAGCCCTGAAGCTGCCCAAATCCGATCTCGATTACCTGCGCAAAACGCGTAGGTTGGGCTGAGCCCGCGAAGCCTAACGGCGGCCTCCGTAGCGACGCAAAGCAACGCTGAAGACCGCTCGCTGGGCTTCATCGCTGTGCTCCTCAACCCAACCTACGCAGCAACGCTCACACCCAAGTTGCCCGAAGGTTCGCTGGAGCGCTTCAGCCATCACACAAACACCCAGCGTGGTCGGACGGCGCGACAAGGACCCTTGATGGCAACAGCGCATAGGAGCAAAGTGCCGTAAATTCCCGGGCAGACGCTCAGGCTCTCGGTACACCCACGCTTTTCCCCGCTCCGGTTGTACGGGCGAAGGATGCAAAGCGCCACCGGATGGCTCTGACGCGCATGCCCGCCTGCATGAGGTGGGCAAATGCCCCGTCTGTTTCTGGCCGTGCTGCTGTTTTGCTGCTCGATTAGCGCCTGGGCCACCCCGCCCGCGCTACTAGAGCGCGATGAGCTGCGTCTGTCGCTGGCGCCGCATCTCAGTTATCTCGAAGATCCGCACGGAACACTCTCCCTCGAAGAGGTGCGGGCCCTGCCCGACTCCGCCTTCACGCCCGTGCAGGGCATCCATGCCAATTTGGGCAAGAACGCTTCAACCTGGTGGTTCAAGGCGCGCCTCGACAATCGCCGCAGCCATACCCTGCGTGGCTTCTTAGAAATCAATTACGCGCTGCTCGATGACTTGCAGCTCTCGCTGATCACCCCGGACGGTCAAGTTCATGCACAACGCAGCGGCGACCATTTAGCCTTCACACAGCGCCCGGTGGGAGTTGTTGATCTGTGGTTTCCGGTCGATTTGCCGGGCGGTGAAAACATCCTGCTGTTACGCGTACAGAGCAGCAGCACGTTGTTCGTACCGATGTATTTCGGCACCTATGCGGCCAGCACGGCCGCCCAGGAAACCCTGACAGGCATCAACGGCGCTTTCTACGGCGTATTGTTCGCCATGTTTTTCTACAACCTGTTCCTGTTCATTTCGCTGCGCGAAGCGAGCTATTTCTGGTACTTGGTGTACATCCTCAACGTCGGCCTGATGGCCGCTAGTTTCGACGGGATGCTGTTCAAGTTGCTACCGGAGCAGGTGGGCTTCCAGTCGATCAGCATCTATCTGTTCATGTATCTGCACTGCCTGGCGGCGTTGCAGTTCAGCCGCCACTTTCTGCACACCCGGCGATTTCTCCCGCAGCTCGATTTGAGCATGCGCGTGGCGATGCTATTGGTGCTTACCTGTTTGCTGGCCACGCCGCTGCTGTCCATGCATGCCTGGAGCATTCTCACTAGTCTGGCCACGCTCGCAGTGTCCTTTTACCTGCTGCTGTGTGGCGCCTACGTGTGGCGCAAGGGCCTGCGCTATGGCTTCTATTACATGCTGGCGTGGGGCATTTTGCTGTTTGCCTTTATCCAAATCACCACCGACTCGCTGGGCATGGCGCTGTTCGGCATCTTCGGCGCCGCCGTGGTGAAGATCGGCGTGACGATCGAACTGATCACCTTATCCATCGGTCTTGCCGATCGCATCAACTTGCTCAAGGAAGAGGGTTTCGTCTCGCGCCAGGCCGCCGAGCAAGCGGAAATCGAGAATCAGGCGAAAAGCCGTTTCCTGGCCAAGATGAGCCACGAAATCCGCACGCCCCTGAATGGCGTGTTGGGCATGTTGCAACTGCTCAAGGAAACCACCCTGGACCGCAGCCAGCGTTTTTACGTCGATACCATCGTCAGTTCCGGCAGCTCGTTGATGGCGGTGATCAACGACATCCTCGATTACGCGCGGATCGAATCCGGCAAGCTCAGCTTGGAGAAAATCGAGTTCGATCTGGAAGAATTGCTCTCCGCCACCCTCAGCCTGTTCACCGCTCAGGCGCTGGAAAAGAATCTGCGCCTGTATTTGAGTATCGAAGGCGGCGTACCGCGGTTCGTGCAGGGCGACCCGACGCGGCTCAAGCAGGTGCTGATGAACCTGCTCGGTAACGCCCTGAAGTTCACCGAAGAAGGGCATGTGGCCATCAATGTGTGCCGCCGTTATGGCTCCAACGAGGCGGAACGACTGGTGTTCGCGGTCAGCGACAGCGGTATCGGCATTTCTGCCTCGGTGCAGACCCAGCTGTTCAAATCCTTCGCCCAGGGCGACTCCAGCACCACCCGCCGTTATGGCGGCAGCGGTCTGGGCCTGGTAATCAGCAAGGAGTTGGTGGAGATGATGGGCGGCAGTATTGAAGTGCAGAGCAACACTGGCCAGGGCACGCGCTTCAGTTTCGACCTGCCGCTCGAATATGAGGCGACGCATAGCGATCCGCTGACTGCTTTGCTGCAGGGCCACACCGCCTTGCTGTGCTCGCTCGATGGCCTGGGTCTGGACGCCCTGAGTCGGGTACTAGGCCGCTGGGGCATGCGCACCGAGCGCTGTCAGAACCCGGAACGCTTGCTGGATTATTTCGATGATTTCGCCGTGCCGCCGCTGCTCGTGCTGATGTCACCCTGGCCCGGCAGCGTGACGTTATGGCTCGACTCGTTGCGCCCGCGCCTGCAAAACGGCCAACGCATACTGGTGCTATGCCCGCCGCAGTACTGTCAGTCGTTGACCGGTATCAACGGGCTGCGTCTGCTCAATTTAGCGCTGCCACTGACCCTGGTGCCGTTGCGCGACACCTTGCATGAACTCTATATGGAACGCCGCATGGAACCACGCCCGGCGCATCGCGAACGCAAACTCGATCCCGATCATATTCCCTGCATCCTGATCGCCGAGGACAATCCGATTAACCAATTGGTGGTGCAGGGTTTCGTCAAAAAACGCGGCTACAACGTACGCCTGGTTAACGATGGCCGCGCGGCTGTCGAGGAATACCAACGCGCTCCGGAGAGTTTTCAGCTGATCCTGATGGACTGCGAAATGCCGGTAATGGACGGCTTTGAAGCGACCCGGCAGATCCGCTTGGTGGAGCGCGAGCAGCACCTCGCCGCGGTGCCGATAGTGGCGTTGACTGCGCATATTCTTGATGAGCATCGGCAGCGCGGGATTGACGCCGGCATGGATGATTTCCTCGGCAAGCCACTGGATGGCGCCCTGCTCTACGCCACGCTGGATCGCTATCTGCTCGACCAGTCGCTGGCGAACGGCTGAACCTTCTGTCCGCGACCGGCTGGTCAGTCGCACAACAGGCTTCCAAGCCAAGAGCTGCCTGTTAGTATCGCCGCCCCGTTCCGGAGAAGCACCATGTTGATTCCCTACGACCTGTTGCAAGCCGAAACGCTGACCGGGCTGATCGAAGATTTCGTGACCCGCGATGGCACCGACAATGGCGACGAGACCGAACTGACCGTCCGCGTCCAGCGCGTGCGCCGCGCCCTGGAGAAAGGCGAGGCAGTGATCGTCTTCGATGCCGACAGCCAGCAATGCCAGCTCGCCCTGAAGCGCGACGTGCCGCGCGAGTGGCTGGAGCAGGAATAGCGCAGGGGCCAGCAGCGCGTCAGACTTCGTGGCCTGCTGCTACGACGAGGAAAAGCGCGGACCGAACAACACGATGCTCGCCCCCAGCACACATAGCGCGGCGCCCAACCAGTCGCTCGCCAATGGCCGGGTCCGCTCGATCAGCGCCAACCATCCCAGCGATGCAACGATGTACACCCCGCCATAGGCCGCATAGGCGCGGCCTGCATACGCCGCTTCGACACGCGTCAGCAGCAGTGCGAACAGGGTCAGGCTGAGTAGCCCTGGCGCCAGCCACCAGGCACTTTTACCGAGCCGCAGCCATAACCAGAAGCTGTAACAGCCGGCGATCTCGAACAGCGCGGCGAGCAAGAACCACAGGTAATTGAGCATGCGAGGATTCCGGATTCGGATTGAATACTGATCAGCCGGCCAAGGCGTTCGGTTCAGCCGCGCAGGCTGCCCTCACGCTCCCACGCACAGCGCACGCGCAGGCTGTCCTCTCGCGGGCTGTGGAAGCCTTTCTCGGACTCCCAGCGAAAGGTGTGAGTACCGTTCAACTCGGTCTCCAGGTGCACCACTGCGCTGGCCCAGTACAACCGTTTGAGAAGCGCTTCGAACTGCTCGACCCAGAGCTTCCATTCATATTCCACGGCCCGATAACTGGCGCCGAAGTGGATCACCTGGGTCTGGTACAAGCCCTCGCCCGGTTGCTGGCAGCAGGAGAACATATCGCGTCCGAGGAACGGCCAATCACTACCGGCAGGCAACGCGGCCAATTCGCGCTGATTGGTGGCGCGACGCTCAGCACGCTGCTCCGGATCGGCAGACGGCCAATCGCGGATGCAACCATAGACGATGGATTCGGATTCCACGCAGACACTCCAGAAGCTGAAGGCAGCCTTCTAACACAGGACCCGTGACCTTGGGAAACGCTGCACCTGCAAAGTTTGTGCAGGTTGGCGCAGGTAGAAAAAAGGCGCCCTGCGGCGCCTTTTCGGTAGTCGAACCTTAGCCGACGAAACGCGTGGCCAGCCAGAACAGGCCGGCGGCCAGACACATCGATGTCGGCAGGGTCAGCACCCAGGCCAGCAGAATGGTGCGCACCGTGCCGCCTTGCAGGCCGCTTTTGTTCGCCACCATGGTCCCGGCGACACCCGAGGACAGTACGTGGGTGGTCGAAACTGGCAGACTGAACACGTTGGCCATGCCGATCGCACAGGCGGCAGTGATCTGCGCCGCCATGCCCTGCGCGTAGGTCATGCCCTGCTTGCCGATCTTCTCGCCAACAGTCAGGACCACGCGCTTCCAGCCGACCATGGTGCCGATACCTAGCGCCAGCGCGACGGCGAAGATGACCCAGAACGGCGCGTACTCGGTGGTTGCGGTCAGGTCCTTACGCAGCTTGTCGAGGTCCGCTTTTTCCCGCGCGGGCAAGCCCTCAAGCTTGCCAACCTTCTTCGCGGTGTCATCCAGGCAGAGCAGATAACGCCGAACTTCGATGCGTTTTTCCGCAGGCAAGGCGCTGTAATCGGTAACGTTCTTCAGCGTGGCAAGTAACGCGTTGATGGTCGGTTCGGTCTGCTTCGGCTCACAGCGGAACAGTTCTGGCAGGTCAGAACCATTGAACTTGCCGAGCGCCAGGTATTCGCCGAGGGTCGCGTTGTTGCGCTGATAGAACTGACTCAGGTGCAGCGTGGCATCCCGGGTGCGCTCGATCTGGTAGGTCGTGCTGTTCAAGTCGAGAACGAACAGGCTCGGCACGATGCCGATCAGCACCAACATGATCAGGCCAATACCCTTCTGGCCATCGTTGGAACCATGCACAAAGCTCACCGCCATCGCCGACAACACCAGCACCAGCCGATTCCAGAACGGTGGGTGTTTTTTGCCTTTGATCTCTTTGCGGTTCTCCGGGGTGTTATGCATCTTTGACAGCGGCAACCAGCGCTTCAAGCCGAGCAGCAGCAGCGCGGCAACAGCAAAACCGGCCATCGGCGACAGCACCAGAGAGATGCCGATATCGATCGCTTTCTGCCAATTGACCCCATCGCTCAGGGAAATATTGGTCAGCAGCGCATTGGCCAGACCCACGCCAAGAATCGAGCCGATCAAAGTATGCGAGCTGGAAGCAGGAATGCCGAAATACCAGGTACCGAGGTTCCAGGCGATCGCCGCGGCCAACAACGAAAACACCATGGCCAGACCATGGCCGGTATTGACGTTGATCAACAGCTCCACCGGCAGCAGGTGGACGATGGCATATGCCACCCCGACCCCGCCGAGCAAAACCCCAAGGAAGTTGAAGATGCCCGACAGGATGACGGCCAGATGCGCCGGCATTGCCTTGGTATAGATAACCGTGGCGACGGCGTTGGCAGTGTCGTGGAAGCCATTGATGAATTCGAAGAACAGCACGAACGCCAAGGCGAGCACCAAACTCACAAGCACCCAGGCATCAAGCCCGCTGAGAAGATCGAACATGAGGTTGTTTAGACCGGTCAAAAGGGGGCGGGATTATGCCAGATAACGGCTACGAACGAAGCGACAAACAGTTGCCCGATAAAACTAGCAGAGGAAATGCTTTGTGCGCGCGGAGCACCTTTCAAACCGCCGTGCCGTGCGACTTGCAGCCCTTAAGACGTAATTGAAGGAAAAACCTCGCAACACTCACGCCCGACCGATGGCAGCACTTTCTCCACGCGGGCGAAGGCGCCAGGCCAGCCAGCTCATGACCAGCGCGAGCACGCTAAGTACCATGAACGGCGCCTGATAATTGCCCGCCAGGTCGCGCCCTAAGCCTGACAGCACTGGAGCCGAGCTAGCCATGCTGTAACCGGCGAATAGCATCATCGCCGTCCAGCGACTGACCGCCAACGGCGTATGCACCTCGTACAACGGCAACACCAGCGACAACGCGAATGACCCACTGAGGCCGAAGCCCATCAGCACCGCCCACAACTCCGGAACGACTGTTGGGGCAAACGTGATCATTCCCAGACACAGGGTCGAGGTCAGCCCGCAGATCACCAACAGCTGATAGCGATTATCGAAGCGCTGCGCCAACCAGGGCAGGATGTACGCGCTCACCAGGCCAACCAGCATAAAGGTGCTGAACAGACCATTACTGTGCAGCAGGCTCAAGCCGCCCTCGTGATAACGCGCCACCAGCCAGGTGGTCAGGGCATAGAACAAGCCCGCCTGGATTGCGAAGAAAGCCGTGATCAGCCACGCCCGCGGCTCACGCCACGGTAAGCCGCCTGCGACCTCATGGGCATTTTCGCGCTGATTGGGTACGCCCAGCCAAAGCACAAACGCCAGCAGCGCCGGCAGCGCCCAAATCGCTAGACCCCACGCCCAGTCGTCGCTCAACAGCCGCGTAGCCGGAACCGTCAATACCGCGCCGGCGGCCCCGCCGAGCGTCATGCTGAACGAATACCAGCCGACCACGTGCCCGACGTGACCAACGAAATGGCGCTTGATGAACCCGGACAGCAGCGGCCCAGCCACCGCAATACCTATGCCGACCAGCGCCGAACTGCCGATCAGTATCGCGCTGTGATGCCCACCTACGCGCACCAGCAAGGCGCCGCCGATCAAGCCGAGACAAGCGAGGATGGTGCGCTCCAAGCCGAACCGCGCGGCCAGTCGCGGCGCCAACGGCGCGAGCAAGCCCATGCACAGCACGGGCAAAGCCGTACTCAGACTGATCAGCCCACGGCTCAGCGACAGCTCTTCAGCGATGCGTTCGATCAACGGGGCAAGTGAGGTGATGCCGGGGCGCAAATTAATCGCCGCCAGCATCAAGGCCAGCAAGAGCATGGCGCGGGACATGGGTTTCATGCGGTTCCAAATGCCGTCGTGGCCGTCGGGGCCGGGCCAGCCACCCTACCCCCCACCTCGCCATCGGGCAACCCCGAGCAGGGAAAAGCTGACTACCTGGACAGCAGTAAAACTCAGCCCTGCTTAGCCTTTGCGCGCATTTTTCCCGCCATATTGGCCATCTCGTCATACAGCGCTTGCGGATTTTTTTGCTTGAGCGCCCACGCCTCGCGCCCCATCTCGTGAGGCAGGATCATGAACGTCCCCTTGGCGACTTCCTGATAGATGTAGTCGGCAATTTCAGTCGCGCTGATAGGCGAGCCTTCGAGCAATTTGCCGATCTGGGATTTCATGCCGACATTGGGACCGTGGAATGAATCCAGCAGGTTGGTCTGGAAGAACGATGGACAAACCACATGGACGCCCACTTCCAGTTGCTTGAACTCGGCCAGCAAGCTTTCCGACAACGCCAGCACACCGGCCTTGGCGACGTTGTAATTGCTCATCGCCGGCCCCTGCATCAACGCAGCCATCGAGGCGATGTTGATGATCCGCCCCTTGCTGAGCTCGAGCAGTGGCAGGAAGGCTTTGCAGCCCTTGACCACCCCCATTAGGTTGATCCCGATCTGCCAGTCCCAGTCCTCCAACGTCAACTCTTCGAAGAAACCACCCGAGGCCACACCGGCATTGTTGACGATGATATCGACGCCGCCGAACTTCTGTTCGCACGCCTGGGCCAGGGCAGTCAGCTGGCTGTAGTCACGGACGTCGCAACGCTGGGTGAAACCATCACCGCCCGCCTCGTGAACCAATTGGAGGGTTTCCGCCAACCCCGCTTCGTTGACGTCGGCCAACGCCAGACGACTACCTTCGCGCGCCCAACGCAGGGCGATTTCCCTACCCAGGCCCGAACCGGCGCCGGTGATCATGATGCGATTTTGCATGTGCTTGCCTTCTGCCCGTTCGGGTTGTGCGGTTGAATAGGCGCAGTGTAGCGAAGGAAATATTCGTCCCCATCAACCATCAGATTGCTGAATGACCGAGACAAACCGCAACGATCAGCGCCTCATCGAGCGCCAGAGGTGGGCGTAGACCAGCCCATTGATCACGACAATCAACGCCCCCAGATACAGCTGAACCTGTGGGGTCAGGCCAGCGGGATAAATCAGCGGCAAGAGGTAATGGTCAACATAGCTACCAGGATAACCAGCCTCACCGGCAGCCCTGCGCAGGTGATTCTCCAAGGGCGTCAGCGGGCAGATCAGATGCAACGCTTCTACCGTCACACCCCAGAGCACAGCCGGTAAATGAAGCGCCAGCAGCCAGCGCCATTTGAGCACCAGCAGGCCGCCGCCGATAACGAAGAGAATGAATAGTCCATGCAGGACGACCACCGCATCGGCTGCTAGACGATACAACCAAGTCAATTCCATAAACCGCCTCCGACAAGGCTCTTTTACCCTCAGCCGGCCGCAATGTATGTATGAATTATTTTTTCAAGCGGCAGTCGGAACATTAAGCGCGGGGCATGAGCAATTTACCTGGCAGGCGCTGACCGAAACCCTCAGGCACTGAAAAAGGAGTCCCAACATGGGCCTAGGTACAATCCTGATAATCGTCCTGATCCTGCTGCTCATCGCCGGGTTGCCCGTCTTCCCCCATTCCCGCAGCTGGGGATATGGCCCTTCCGGCATTCTTGGCACCATTCTGGTGATCGTTCTGATTCTGGTATTGCTCGGAAGAATTTAGCGCCAGCCCAGAATTCAAGGCAAAAAAAAGCCCTCAGGTATTGCTACCTGAGGGCTTTTCTATATGGCGCAGCGGACGGGACTCGAACCCGCGACCCCCGGCGTGACAGGCCGGTATTCTAACCGACTGAACTACCGCTGCGTGTCGGTGGACTTGCGTCCAGTGGAACCCTTGCTTCATCTGGCAGAAAAACCCGGAGCTTTTCTACCTCATGCCGAGCAACCTCGACATGGAAAATATGGCGCAGCGGACGGGACTCGAACCCGCGACCCCCGGCGTGACAGGCCGGTATTCTAACCGACTGAACTACCGCTGCGCGTCGGCCGGACTTTCGTCCGATTCACAAGTGGTGGGTGATGACGGGATCGAACCGCCGACCCTCTGCTTGTAAGGCAGATGCTCTCCCGGCTGAGCTAATCACCCTCGTCTTGCGAGGCGCGCAATTTACGCAGGCGGTTGCGCTAAGTCAACTCCCTGTCTGGAGTTTTTCTTCCTCCAGAGAAAATACCCAAGGCCTTGGCGGGTGTTTTCCGCTCCAGCGACAGGCCTCGTTCGAACGCTTTCTCAAGCTCAGGAGCCAACCCGCAAGGTCAGGCGCGTCGACACACGGCCGTCAGCATTGCGATCCAGGCCTGCTTCGTCGATTCGCACGCCCTGACTTTCCAGTACGCCGAACCAGCGCAGCAGCTGCTCGAATGGTGCCGGCTGCAGACTGACCTGCAGCGCACCGTCGCCTTCGCTATCCAGACGCTCCACCGCCAAGCCTTCTTGTACGGCAGTGGTCGTCACCAGCCCTTGCAAGCGGGCCGGATCGAGGTGAACCACCGGCTTACCCTGGAGACTCCGCGCCAGCGGCGCCTGGCTCTGCAGATAAGCATGCAGTTCACGCTGTTGCTCGAAGTAGGCACGCGCCGCTGTGCGGTTCTGCTCAACTGGTCGCCAGACACCGAGATAAACCACTACCACCACTAGGAACAGCGCCAACCAACCCAGCGCCAGACGCTCGCGCGGCGCCAGAGCACGCCATTTATGCAGCAGCGGCGATTTCTCCAAAAATGCGCCCAGCGGCTTATTCAGACTCTGCAAATTATTCATTCAGCCTCCGATCACCAAACGCGCACTCACCCCGGATTCCTCACGACTCGCCGAGCCCAGCTGCACGCTCAAACCGGCGGCGATCAGATGCTCACGCAAGCGTTCCAACGTATCGAAGCCGGGAGCCTGGACTTGCAGGGCGAGATCGCCGCGGCTGTCGCTGAAATCCAGTTGCTGCACACGCACTTGGGCTCCCTCGGCCAGCAAGGCATCGCGGGCCTTGCCAAGCAGTCCGAGCAGGCGACCACTGCCGGCGCCACTGGCCTCGGCCAGATGCTGATCGAATTGCCGGCGCAGATTGACCATCTTGCTGTCTTCGGGAAACAGCTCCCGGTACAGGCTGGCACTGGCGGTCGCGTAACTGTCGCCCTGTTGGCGCAGATGCCAGGTCTGCGCCAGATTGAATCCCCACTGCAGGACCAGCCACAGCCCTACCAAACCGAGTAGCGGGCGCCAGCGCAACCATTCTGTGCGCGCCTCGCGCACCGCGAATTCGGCTTGCGCCAGATTGCATCCAACCGCCTGCTCGGCCAGCCAGGCGTGCGTATCGGCAACAGTTTGCAGCTCCTCGATTCCTTCTAGCGGCGCCTGCTCGACTGCCGCATGTGCCACTTGCGGATGCGGACAGAGCGCGGCGAGTGCCTGCCAGTCCTCATCGGCAGCCAAGGCCATGCGCGCACCGACTTCACCACCGAGCAGCCAACGACCGTCCAGCCAGCACAGCTGCGTGCCCTCACCTGGCAGCAGATCGGCATCGACCTGAATCATCGTCGGGCGGTTATCGCCACACAGGCCAAGCCAGCTGACCAGCCAATTGCGGCGTACCGCGATGACCCGGTGTCGCCCGTCTGGCAAGCGTTCGCCAATTGCCAAATGAAACTGCTCGACATCTTCGGCCAGCAACTCTTCGACCGCGAACGGCAGGGCCTGGCGCAACCAGCGGGCCTTCTGCGTCGGCAGTTGCACGACACAGGCGGTGATCGCCTCGACCGGAACAACCAGGCGCCAGGGCCCGGCGAGGTGCGCTAGCGCGGTGGCGAAGCGCTCGCGGCGAACCACCCCGTCCTGCACCAGGTGCACGGTCAGCTCCTCACTTATCTCTATGCAGGCGTCCGGCGGCAAAAATACGCAAGTCTGGATCATTTCTTTTCCTCTTCTACCGGCTTCACCGGCAATCCCGACTGGCCCAGATCCCGGGCCAGTACGCGCATGCGTCCATCGCTACTGCGTTTGATGCGACTGACCAACACTTGGCGATGCTCATCGATGCTGACCTCGCTGATAACCTGAAAATATTGGCTACCCACGGCGAGGCCCTGCCCGGTCAAACCCACTCCGGCAAGGGCGGGTTGACCGAGAAACTCGTCAATATTGCGAAAGCCCTCACGGCCGCGCGCCGCCACCAGGCTTTCCGCCATGCCCAGTGAAACACCGTTAGCCAGACTAGCCAGGACCATGGCGCTGGCGGTATTGACGTTCAACTTGGCATCGTCGGGCAAGGCGCTGACGTAAGGCTGCAGGCGGAGGAAATCCGCTTCGTTCATATCCACCAGCAAACGCAGTTCGGAAACATCCATCAGTGGCCGATTGGCCGCACGATACGGTGGCTGGAGCAACAGGTATTGATTGTCTTCCGCGCCGTTTTCGCCGCTGGGCTCCTGATTCTGGTCCAACCAATCCTGCAAGCGCTCGGCGTAAGGACGTTCGATTTCCAGCAGTAGCAGCAGGCGACGAAAACGCGCCACTGCCTGCTGATTGACCTGTCGCTGCTGCACCAGGCTGTTGAGATTGAAGCGTCCGCTGAGATCCTCGATGCGCAGACGCAGCTCGCCCCCGTCCAGGGGAAAGGTTGCCAGCGGTCGAGCCCAGGCTTCGCCGAGGTAATCCACCGGCTGCCGGGGATCGCCCTGACGCAAATCGCGCTGCAATATCGACTTGGCCAGCAATTCGCCGCCTTGCGCGTATTGCCAGGCCTGCCGGACGCTGAGCAGATTGGCGCTGCTGCGGATGCTCAGCTGCTCGCGAGCGATCAAGCCGGCGCACACCACGGTGACTATCGCCACCACCAGCAGAACGGTAATTAGCGCGACCCCGCGCTGCCGCCTCATGGACTGGGCTCTGCGGGCACGTCGGACTCAGTTGGCGCTTCGGGCTCGCCCGGCTCTTCGCCGGTAGCCGCTTGTTCTTCGGGCTCGGCCGTATCAGGCAGCCGCAGCACGCGCCGCAACGTGCCATAGCGACGGTGTTCGAGAGTCATCTCCACCGCCCTGGGCAACAACTGCAGGGATTCTTCACTCGCCCCCCGATCGGCTGGCCAGCTGTCGATCCACTGACCCTCGTCATCGAGATAGCGCAAGGAAAAATGCATAACGCCGTCGAGCACTTGTTGAACTTGTGGCTGGCTGTCTTGGGCCTGATCGAGGACCAGCCAGTAGCGGCGCTGCCATTGCTCGCCGCTCAGCTGCCAGCGCACGCGCTGCAGACGCGAGCGCACCGCTCCGGTCGGGTTGCGCCAGCCGCTGCGAGTCAATTCGATGGCTGGTTTATCGCCGCCTTCGCCCTCCAGCGCTGAACGGGGTTCGCCATAGGCGTCGCGCACCGGGCGTGCCAGCACCTGCAGGACGTCACGCTCGAACGCGGCGATGCCACGGGTCAGCTCGCGCAGCTGACGCTCCTGTTCGCGCGTCGCGGCATCGGTGCGCAACACGCTATCGAGCATGCGATAGGTGGCGAGAGCCAGAACGGCGAATATCGCGATCGCGACCAACAACTCAAGCAGCGTAAAACCAGCGGATCGCTTCATGGCTCGGTTCCGACAAAGCCGGACATGCTCAACACCGCGCGCTCCTCGATGCGATCCCGGGCTTCACCGGGGGCAACCCAGACGGTCACGCGGTGCATCTCCGGCTCGCTGGTCCGCTCGACCAATTGCAGCCATTGCCAATGCCGTCCGGCGAAATCCAACTGCCCCTGAGATCGACCAGCGGCCGGCGGTGTGTCCGCCAGTTGCAGCTCGGTAAGCTGATTGTCGGCAATCCACATGGCCATGGTTTTGTCTTCCAGGCGCGTGGCGGTCTGCAGACTATGCGCGCTGGCGGTCAGCACGCTGGCCGCGACCACGGCGAAAATCGCCAGGGCCACCAGCACTTCCAGCAAGGTAAAACCGCGTGCGTATTTCAACCGGCACGCCCCGGAACCGCCACGGCTTCCACTTTCGGCAGGCTAAAGCCATCACTCGCCATTTGTAGACGCACGCCATCCTTGCGCCGCTCGCCGAGACGCAGGCGGAAGGGGCTGAGTTCGCCACTGGAGAGAATCAGCAGCTGCGGAACGCTGTCGGCGGCGGGTTTCTTTTCGTCATCCTCGCCCTTGGCAACCAAACCGGGCAGCGCCAAGGCTTGGCCTTCGAGTTCGAAGCTCAACTCGGCCCACTCGGGCAGTTGGTAGACTTTTTTCCCGGTCAACGGCCGCCATTTGCCGCTGCTCTCCTCAAAGCGCAGAACCTCGTAGGCACTCGAACTCAGGCGTAGGCCGAACTCGCGGTTATCCAGCACCGCCTCATCGGATAACAGCCCGATCAGGCCAGCCAGGCGCTCGGCCTCGTTGTTGAGTGCGCGTGCGGGACCGGCGATACCGGAGCTGAACACCGCGAGGCCGACCAGGCTGCCGATGATCACCAGGACCACCAGCAGCTCGATCAAGGTGAAGCCGGCCGCGCGACGCATACGGGTTAGAGATCCCAGCTGCCGATGTCGGCATCCAGATCGCTACCGCCTTCCTTGCCGTCCGCACCCAGCGAATACAAATCGAACGGTCCCTTGGCGCCCGGCGCCAAGTATTGATAGGTGTTACCCCACGGATCGACCGGCAAGCGCTTGAGATAGCCGTCTTTGTTCCAGTTTTTCGCCGGCGGGTTGCCTGAGGGTTTCTTCACCAAGGCCTCAAGACCCTGCTGGGTAGTTGGGTAGACATGGTTATCGAGCTTGTACATATCCAGCGCCGCACTGACCGCCTTGATATCGCCCTTGGCGACGGTGACCTTGGCTTGATCCGGACGGCTCATTACCTGCGGCACCACCAGTGCGGCGAGAATCCCGAGGATGACCACCACCACCATGATTTCGATCAGCGTAAAGCCGCTCTGACGTCGTTTCACGTATTTACCCCACCAGTTGATTGAGAGACAGAATCGGCAACAGGATGGCCAGCACGATGACCAGCACCACGGCACCCATGAACACCAGCATGAAGGGCTCGAACAGGCCGACCAGCAGCGCCACCTGGGCACCCAAATCGTTCTCCTGATTGCGCGCGGTGCGCGCGAGCATTTGGTCGAGTTCGCCCGAGCGTTCGCCGCTGGCGATCATGTGCAGCATCATCGGCGGAAACTGACCGCTGGACTCCAGCGCGCGGGTGAGACTGCCACCTTCCCGAACCTTTTGCGCCACGACTACCACGTCGGCGCGGATAACCCGATTACCGATCACTTCGGCAGCGATGCCCAGCGCATCGACCAGCGGCACACCACTTTGCGTGAGGATCGCCAAGGTCGAGGCAAA
The DNA here is from genome assembly GCF_024730785.1 of Pseudomonas sp. LS44. Classification (NCBI taxonomy): domain Bacteria; kingdom Pseudomonadati; phylum Pseudomonadota; class Gammaproteobacteria; order Pseudomonadales; family Pseudomonadaceae; genus Pseudomonas; species Pseudomonas sp. LS44. Next base: position 1,506,300 of record NZ_CP102830.1, on the reverse strand, counting down.
GCGCGCGCAATCGGTAGCGCGCATCAGCCGGCCAACCAATGGGATGCGCAGTAGGAACGCATGCCAGCGCAAGCGCATGCCCTCTTCGCGCAACGCCCGGCGTAGACCGACCACCACAGCGATGGTGCCGATGATGATCAGCCAGCCCCAGCCCTTGACCAGTTCGCTGACGGCGATCAACCCGCGGGTGAGCGCTGGCAAGGTTTGTCCGGAGTCAACGAAGACTCGCACCACGTCGGGCACTACATAACCGAGCAGGAAGCCGACGATCAGCAGTGAAGTGACCATCAAAATCAGCGGATAAAGCAGCGCCAGCTGGATTTTCTGCCGCGATTGCTGGCGCTGCTCGGTGTAATCCGCCAGTTGCTCGAGCACCGGCCCGAGATGGCCGGCGTGCTCGCCGGCGGCCACGGTGGCGCGGTACAGATCCGGAAAAGCGCTGGGGAACTCCTTAAGGCTGGCCGCCAGACTATGCCCTTCCAGGACCCGGGCGCGCACCGCCAGGAGCATCGACTGAATGCGCGGCGCACTGGCTTGCGCCGCCGCGGCACGCAGCGCCTCCTCGATCGGCAACGCGGCCTGCACCAAGGTCGCCAGCTGGCGGGTCAACAGGGCCAGATCACGCGCAGACAGCCCGCGATTGAAGCGCAACCCGCCTTCATTGCCGGCCTGATCGCGGTTTTGCGAAGTCTTCACCTCAAGCGGCGCCAATTGCCGCTCGCGCAACAACTGGCGCACCTGACGGGCGCTGTCGGCTTCCAGCACGCCTTTTTGCTGACGCCCGTTGGCGTCGAGAGCGAGATATTCGAAGGCTGCCATTGGATTCAGTCGCTCACTCTTCGCGAGTCACGCGTAACACTTCCTCGAGGGTAGTCACCCCTTCGAGCACCTTGCGCCGACCATCCTCGCGGATACTCGAGCCCAGGCTCCGCGCGTGGCGGGTCATGTCCTGCTCCGACGCCGCGTTGTGCACCAGGGTGCGCATATGGTCATCGAAGACCACCAGCTCATAAATGCCGGTGCGCCCGCGATAACCCTGCTGGTTACAGTGCGCGCAGCCGCGCGCACGATGGATCAGCACCTGACCAGTGGCTTCGACGCCGAGCAGCCGGCACGCCGCCTCATCCGCCGGGGTGGCTTCCTTGCACTGTGGGCACAACACGCGCACCAAGCGCTGCGCCAATACGCCGAGCAACGAGGAGGACAGCAGGAACGGCTCGATGCCCATATCCACCAGGCGGGTGATCGCGCCTATCGCGCTGTTGGTGTGCAGGGTGGACAGCACCAGGTGGCCGGTGAGCGAGGCCTGGACGGCGATTTCCGCCGTCTCCCGATCGCGAATCTCGCCGACCATCACCACATCCGGATCCTGTCGCAGGATGGCCCGCAGACCGCGGGCGAAGGTCATGTCGACCTTGGTGTTCACCTGCGTTTGGCCAATGCCCTCGAGGTGATATTCGATGGGGTCCTCGACGGTGAGGATGTTGCGGGTGCGGTCATTGAGACTGACCAGGCTGGCATACAGCGTGGTGGTTTTCCCCGAACCGGTGGGACCAGTGACCAGCAGGATGCCGTGCGGTTTGCGCACCGTCTCTTCCATCAGGTCGCGATCCCGCGCGCTCATGCCCAGGTGTTGCAGCGACAGGCGACCGGCCTGTTTGTCGAGCAGACGCAGAACCACCCGTTCCCCATTGGCCGATGGCAAGGTGGAGACGCGGATATCCACCTCACGGCCGCCCACCCGCAGGGAAATGCGTCCGTCCTGAGGGATGCGCTTCTCGGCGATGTCCAGCCGCGCCATGACCTTGATCCGCGAGACCAGCAGTGCCGCCAGTTCACGCTTAGGTTCCAGCACTTCGCGGAGAATGCCGTCGACGCGAAAGCGCACCACCAGGCGTTTCTCGAAGGTTTCCAAATGGATGTCGGAAGCGTTTTCCTTGATGGCTTCACCGAGGATGGCGTTGATCAAGCGAATGATCGGCGCATCGTCCTCTTGCTCCAGCAAGTCTTCAGTTTCCGGAATTTGCTCGGCCAGGGCGGCGAGATCGAGGCTGCCACCGATGTCCTCGGCCAGTTGCATGGAGGCGGAGTCATGCTGATAGGCGTTGGCCATCGCCTGCTCGAAGGCTTCGCCCGACAGTTGACGTAGCGGCAAGCGCACGCCGGCAAAGCGCTGGGCTTCGGCCAGGGCGGTCAAATCGACCGCCGCACGATGGCCCAGGCAGGGCTGACCGGACTCGGTCAGCAGAACCACACCATGACGTTTGGCGAAGCTGAAGGGCAATCGGCGCAATGGCACCTGGGATAGCAGAACATTCATGCGAGCGACCTTCAAAGGGTAACCGTGGCAGGTTGTCATCTAGGTTTGACAGCCGTGCGAACCGATCCCACATTTTTTTGTTGTTATGTTTTTAGCCGCTGTTTAGAGCGGCGCAGGACGATATCTTTATCACAACGACCGGCATCGTACACCCCACCCGAATTTTGACTTGCTCGTCGCAGTTGAGTGGCTGTTATGATCCTCGCTGGCCTCAATTCCCCCCTATAACAAGAAAACGCCATGGAGTGACGCCTTTTGGCCAGCCCCGCATCCCCGCTCTGGTTGCAGCGACACGCCCCGACTGTGGTCGGTGCAGCACTGATACTCGCCATGAGCATCAGTTTGGCTTGGCAAACAGCCGGCTGGATACGCCTACTGCGCGCCCCCGTGCAGGTTTCCAGCAACACCCCGCAGACAGCCCTTACGCCCCCTGCGCTCGAACGCCTGGCACCGCTGTTCGGCCCCAGCCCGACCAGCGACACGACTGCACCCCCGTCCACCAATCTACGCCTGACCCTGCTCGGCAGCTTCGTCAATGCCGACCCCAAGCGCTCCAGCGCCATCATCCAACGCGATGGCAGCAAGCCACAGCGCTACAACGTAGGTATCGAGGTCGATCAAGGCGTACGCCTGCACGCGGTCTACCGCGATCGGGTTGAACTGGAGCGCAACGGTCGCCTGGAGACCCTGCCCTTCCCCACTCGCACATCCAACGGCAACAACCCCAGCGTTGCCGTCCCAGCTCTGGCTCCGAGAGAAAATTCGGCCGACCAACTCTCCGAATTGCAGGACGAAGACCTCCAGCAACTGCGTGAACGCATGAACGCATTGCGTCAACAGATGGAAGCAGCCGGGACCTTACCGTCTGATCAAGAATCTGCCCCCACCGAACCGCCTACGGAAAGCGAGTGAACGATGCTCACCCCTCTATCGCGCCTGACTTTCGCCTTGCTCGCCGCCGGCCTGTTGACCACGCCGCTGGCCAGCAGCGCCGCCATCACACCAGCCACACCGGCCACCAACGCCAGCCAGCAGGAAGAGCGCTGGACCATCAACCTCAAGAATGCCGATATCCGCGAATTCATCGATCAGGTCGCCGAAATTACCGGTGAAACCTTCATCGTCGACCCGCGCGTCAAGGGCCAGGTCAGCGTGATATCCAAGGCACCGCTGTCCCTCACCGAGGTCTATCAGCTCTTCCTCTCGGTCATGGCTACTCACGGGTTCAGCGTGCTGACCCAGGGCGGTCAGGCGCGCATCGTGCCAAATGCCGAGGCCAAAGCCGAAGCCGGCGGTGGCCGGTCCGGCGCAGGTGCCATGGAAACCCGCCTGATCCAGGTGCAGCACACCCCGGTGACTGAGCTCATCCCGCTGATCCGCCCGCTGGTACCGCAATACGGTCACCTCGCCGCGGTAACGACCGCGAACGCACTGATCATCAGCGACCGCAGCGCCAATATCGCCCGTATCGAAACCCTGATCCGGCAACTGGATCAGAAGAGCGATCACGACTACAGCGTGGTCAACCTGCAGTACGCCTGGGTGATGGACGCCGCCGAAACCCTCAATAGTTCCATGGCCCGGGGCCAGGCCAAAGGCACCAGCGGCACCCAGGTGATCGCCGATGTCCGCACCAACCGCCTGATCCTGATCGGCCCACCCGCGGCGCGGCAGAAGCTCGCGGCGCTGGCACAGTCGCTCGACACTCCGACCACCCGCTCGACCAATACCCGGGTCATCCGCCTGCGGCATAACGATGCGAAGGCCCTGGCCGCCACCCTCGGCGAGATCTCCGAAGGACTCAAGGCGCCGGAAGGCGCCGAGGGCGCCGGTGGTGGCAAACCGCAGAACCTGCTGATCCGCGCTGATGAAAGCCTCAATGCCCTGGTGCTGCTGGCCGAGCCGGATACTGTGGCAACCCTCGAGGACATCGTGCGCCAGCTCGACGTGCCGCGCGCCCAGGTGATGGTCGAGGCGGCCATCGTCGAGGTTTCCGGCGATATCTCCGATGCCCTCGGCGTGCAGTGGGCAGTGGATGCCCGCGGCAATACCGGCGGCCTCGGCGGGGTGAATTTCGCCAATACCGGACTATCGATCGGCTCCGTACTGCAAGCCATCCAGGACGACCGCAACGACGTCGACAACCCTACCCTGAGCAACCTGCCCGACGGCGCCATCATCGGCATCGGCACCGACAGTTTCGGCGCGCTGATCACCGCGCTGTCGGCCAACAGCAAGAGCAATCTGCTGTCCACCCCGAGCCTGCTGACCCTGGACAACCAGAAGGCGGAAATCCTCGTCGGCCAGAACGTGCCGTTCCAGACCGGCTCCTACACCACCACCGCCGATGGCGCCAACAACCCCTTCACCACCATCGAACGCCAGGACATCGGCGTTACCCTGAAGGTCACTCCACACATCAACGAAGGCGCCACCTTGCGCCTGGAGATCGAACAGGAAATCTCCTCCATCGCGCCCAGCGCCAGCCTCACCGCCCAGGCGGTGGACCTGATCACCAACAAGCGCTCGATCAAGAGCACCATCCTCGCCGAGGACGGCCAGGTGGTGGTGCTCGGCGGCCTGATTCAGGACGACGTCACGCAGACCGACTCGAAGATCCCCCTGCTCGGCGATATTCCCCTGCTCGGCCGCCTGTTCCGCTCGACCAAGGAAACCCACGTCAAACGCAACCTGATGGTGTTCCTGCGCCCCAGCGTGATCCGCGATGGCGCAGGCCTGGCCGCGCTGTCGGGCAAGAAGTACAGCGATATCCGCGTGCTCGACGGGCAGGACGACAAGCGTCCGAGCATCCTACCGACCAATCCGGCACAGCTGTTCGATGGCCAGGGCACGCCGGCGGTCGACCTGCGCCGCCCCTGACGCGGGCACCACGCCCAACAAAAAGCCCCGGCAGATACCGGGGCTTTTTGTTATTGCGGGTTGGTTACTTGTCTTCGTGACGCTGGTGCTTGAAGAACACCCCGGAGTCGCCGAACTGCGAGGCGATGAAGTTGGAGGTCAGCTCAATCTCACCAATCTTCGTCGCATTGCTGCGGCGCTGCTTGGCATAGCTCGTGTTGAGCGAGGGGATGATCGAGGTCTTGATCTCCATCGCGGTGGCGTACACGTCGTAGACCTTGGTACCGCTCTTCAGAGTCAGCAGATCCTGGCGGAAGTCGTGCGGCGTGGAGACAAAACGCGAACGCAGTTCGGCACGCGGCACGAAGTAGACCTGGGTCGGCGCCTTCGCGCTGGCCACCGCGGCGCCGCTCTGCGTGACCTTGGCCATGTCGTCCAGGCGCAGCAGGGTCGGCTTGCTGCTCACCGCGGAGAACAGCACGGTGGTGCCCAGGGTCTCGTTGGCTTCCGGCGATACATAGCTGGACAGCTCATTGGTGAAGAAGTTGTAGTTCGTGCCCTGCCCCGACAGGGTGTACAACGCGGACACGTTCTGCGATGGCTTGCCATCGACGAAGGCCTTCCAGGCCAGGCCCGGCGCGAAACCGCGATCGGCCGGGTCGCCGGTGACCGACAGGCGCAGCAAGCCGCTGTCGGCACCGGTGAACAGCCCGGTGTAGCCGTTGTTGGCCACCGGCACGAACTTGGCCTTGGCCATCACGCCATGGGCATGGATCGGCTTCTCGTAGCCCACCGGCGCCACGTCGGTGCGCTCCTCCACCTTCTTCCAGAGGATTGAGCCGATCAGGCCGCCCACGTCCACCGGCACCAGCGGCGGCAGTTGCTCCAGGCTGAACTGAGTGCGCATGGCGCCGTTGATCCAGAGGTTGTCCAGCTTGCCGACCCGCGGCCAGCTCTCGTAGTCGGCGGGAATGTTCAGGCCCCAGGGCTTGAAGGCGTTCTCCACGCCGACCAGGCTGGAACTCAGCTCCGGGTTATGCCGTTGGAGCACGTCGACCATGGTGGTGTGCTCGACCCAGTCGATACCCTCCTGGGTGTACACCTCCGGACGGTAGTCCTTGGTATAGAAGCGGTCGGCCATCAGGCGCCGCGAGGCGTTCATGATGAAGATCTGGAACGCCGTCTCGCCGAAGGCGAAGCCTTCTGGGCGCACGGTTTCGGCCAGTTGCCCGACCAGGGTGTCGATCTGCTCGATGTCGTTGCCGTACAGGCGCTTGAGCTGCGCCAGGGTGGCGGCGTCCGTGGTCAGATCCTCGAACTTGGTGATCGGGCTGAGGCCGATCTGCCGGCGGAACTCGTTGTAGCGTGGCACGCCGCGCTCGCGATCGCGCAGCACGTCGATCGCTGCCAGGTCGATGTTGCCGACCAGCGGCATGGACAGGTTGCGCAGGAAGTTGGGGTAGTTGTTGAGGGTCAGCGAGCCTGGGTTGGTGATCCCGAAGGAATACCACAGACGCTCCGGACGCTCGTCGGCCAGCAGGTTCTCGGCGTCGCGGTCACGAGTGTCCAGCATCGGCACCGAGCGCGACACGATGTTCGAGCCGATGTCGTAAATGTCGACCTTGTCGCGCAGCAGCGGGTGCATGCGGTACACCGCGACGAACTCCTCGGTGAGGCTGAAGGGCACTCCGTAGTTGTTCGGCGCGGTGGTGCCGACGATGCCGCCCAGCGCATGATCGAGGGCGGTGTTGCCGAACCCATCGGCCATGCTCGGGTCGAAGCCGAGGATGCGCTTGACGAAGGAGTCGGACTTGGCCAGATCCTCCTGCAGCATGCGCACTTCGGCCTGGTAGTCGTCACGCGGGCCGCCTTGGCCCAGCAGGCCCCACCAGTTGGCGTACATCGCCCGCTCGGTGACCGGGTTGGCGATCACCGCCGGGGTCCACTCCACGGTGTGGATCTTGGCCATCAGCGCCGAGTTGACCAGCCGGGCGTGGTCGTACAGCCACTGATCGTCCTTTTCCGGGTACTTCGCCTTGAGCTTGGTGGCGATGGCGTTGTGCTCGAGGGTGAACAGTTGGTGCAGCATGCTCAGGCCCACCCACCAGTTCTCGTTGATGCCGGTGATCGACTTGCCGCTGAGCAGTTCGGTCGGCAGGCGGTTGTCACTGCCCACCTTGAGCTTGCCGTCAACGAAGGAACGCACCTTGTCGCTGACCTCCCTGCTGCTGCCGTAGATCTGCGAGCCATCCCACCAGTGGGTGTTGTGGTTGCGGTAGGTCTGCGGCATGCCGGTATCGGCGCCGGCGCGGGTGGGGTCAGGCTGGGTGCGCTTGACCGACATGCTGCCCGAGCCCAGGGCATCGCCCGGCGGCAACGGGAACTGGATCGGGTCGGCATCGCCATTCGGACCGTGGTCGAACCAGTCATGGGTCATGAACTGGATCCAGGACGCGGCGATGAAGTTGAGACTCGGCGCCGGCTTGAACTCACCCCGCGCCATCACGCTGTTGCTGACATCCCGCGGGTTGGGAGTGAGCAGCGTGGCGGTCTCGCCGTGGGTCACCGCCGTATCGACGTTACGCCCGAAGCGTCGCAGCGCCGAGCCTTCGGCCGGGTTCTCGAGAATGTTGCAGGTGCCGTCCTCGGTGCGTGCGGTGTGGCTGCGCGCGTCGCAGGTGATGTTGGCGTTGTAGCGGGCGTAGTCCTCGACATCGAAGAGGTTGTTCTCGAACAACGACTGGCGTTCGACGGCTAGCACCAGCAGCCCTGAGACAACGCCCAGCGTTCCCAGCTTGGTCAAAGCTGGCCAGGTTACCCAAACAGACATGGCTTTATCTCCCACTTGTTCTTGTTGTGCGCACGAATCGCGCGCCGGATGAAGCCGGCACCGTCGAGCTTAGGGAGATAGGCCGGCCCCTCCCCCCTTCCCAGGGAGGGGGTGGGGTCAATCAGCGGTAAACAAACGTGATGCAGCTGGCAATCGCCTAGTTCTGCGGACGCACGCGAAGAATCGCCTCGGTGCGGTTGGTCACCTCCAGCTTCGCGTAGATGTTCTTCAGGTGCCACTTGGTGGTCGACAGCGCCGTGCCGCTCCTGGCGCTGATCTCGGTATTCGACAGACCCTGCAGCAGGTAGTCGAGAATCTGCGCCTCCTTGCCCGTCAGCAGGCTGGAGAGGTCGGCCGTCTCGGACAGGGGGGGCGCCTCGGGCGCGCAGAACTCGGCGTAGAACTGCCGGTAGCGCTCCGGCAACGCCAGCCGTCCCGACTGCACCAGAGCGGCGACCAGGGCACCGAATCCTGGCGCCTCGTCGAACACCGAACAGGTGATGTTGAGCAGCCCGTATTCCTCGACCAACTGCGCCAGCTCGGCCAGTTGCGCCTGCCGGTCCTGCCCCTGGCTACCGAGCACCAGCAGATTGGCATCGACGATCAGGGCCCGCGCGCGCATCTCGCTCTGCCGCAAGGACGCCGCCAGCACCTTGAGGATGCGCCCGGCGCGCACCTGAGCGCCGCGTGCCAGCAGCCAGTACACCACCGCCAGACCGTAGCGCTCCCAGCACTCGTCATGCTCGCGCAGCCGGTCCCAGTGCCCCTCCTCCAGACGCCGATCGAGCTGGTAGTGGCGGGCCAGGCTCTCCAGCTGGCGGTGGTTCCCGCTGACATACGCCTGGCGCAGCCGCTCCTGCACCAGCTGGCTGGCGAAACGCTCGTAGTTGCCCAACTGCAGGATGCCGGCCAGTTGCTCGAGCAGACGCTCGGCGCGCATCTGCAGCTTCCGGCGGTGCAGCAGGCGCGCCAGGGTGAGGTAGACCGTGGCGATGGCCTCGGTCGCCGAGGAAGAGTTGACCCGGGCGATCAGGTCTTCGCACAGCTGCTGCGCCGCGGCGAACTGGCTCTGCTCGTAGAGCACCACCACCATGCCGGTGGCGCGGTTGACCCAGGCCGGACTGGAGCTCTCGGTGCGCTCATAATCGCTGCGCACATCCTTGCGCGCCACGGTCGCCCGGCAGGCATTGTTGTTGCACAGCGCGATGATCAGGTCAGCGTAGCTCTCCAGGAACACATGCCCGGTCTGCACCAACAGCACCTTGGCCCGCACGGCGAAGCGGATCGACTGGTCGAGGCGACCGCCCAGCAGGTGGTGATAGGCGATGACGGTCAACACCCGCGCCCGCGTGCCCGGCGCTACGCCGGGCTCGAGCAGTTGCTCCCAATCCGGGGCGAGGCGGAAATCCTTGTCGTGCTGAAACAACTCCAGGTTCAGCACCAGGTACTGCAGACTCGCCGGCTCGATGGCCGCCGACGCGAGACCGGCGTCGAGGAGTTCGAGGTAATAGCGGGCCTGGTGGAAGCGCCGCGACAGGATCAGGGCCGCGATCAGCGCCTGCAACATGCGCCCGCTGCCCAGCAATTGCGTCTCGGGCAGCGGCGCCACCCATTTGAGCACTTCACCGAACTGCCCGTTGCGCACCCACTGCTCGCAGCAACATTCCAGCATGTCCTGCCACAAGGCCGGTTCGCCACTGCGCCGCGCATGCTGCAAGGCCTGCTCGTGATCACCCTGCTCCTGGTAGTAGCCCGCTGCGCGGCAGTGCAGTTCGGCGAGGCGTTGCCGACCTTCGATCGCCAGGCGGCTGCCGAGGAAGTCATGGAGCAAGGCGTGATAGCGGAACCAGCCGGGCTGGCCGTCCACCGGCAGCATGAACAGTTGCCGGGCCGCCAGATCCTCCAGCAGCAAGGCCGAGCCCTGGCGCTGGAACACCCGATCGCAAAGCTCGCCATTGAATTTCTCGAAGATCGCGCTGCCCAGGAAAAAATCACGTAGCACCGGCGTCAACTGCTCAAGCACCACATGACCGAAGTAATCAACGATCTCCGGCTGAGTGCCATCGAAGCGCTCCAAGGCGCCCGTGCCGAAGCGCGCATAGGCAAGCAGTGCGACCTTGACCCCGGCCACCCAGCCTTCGGTCATCGCCAGCAGATCGGCGACATAGCCCTCGCTCAGCGCGGGGCCACCCAGATCGGCGTTCAGCGCCTGGATCTGCGCCGCCGACAGACGCAGGTCGTGCTGCTCGATGCACAGCAAGGCGTTGTCCAACTTGAAACGGCTCAGCGAAAAACCCGGATGATTGCGACTGGAGATCACTACCCGCACCGAAGGCGGCAAGCCCCGCAGCGCCGCGGCGAGGACCTCGAGGATGAGCGGCGCGTCGAGGTGCTGGAAGTCATCGAACACCAGGCACAAGCCACCCTCGACCCGCCCCAGAGCTTCGGCCAGGTACTCGCCCATGACGACCGGGGAATGGGCGATCTCGGCCCCCAGGGGATTGAACCAGGAGAGGTCGAAATCTGCGACCTTTGTGCGAATGGCCTCGAGCAGCCGGCGAAAGAAACGCAGCGGCTCGTTGTCGCGGGCCTGCAGCGTGTAGTACAGGGTCCGGCGACGCCTTGGGCGACTCAGCCAGTGAGCCAGCAAGGTGGACTTGCCGGAACCGGCCGGGGCCATGATCAGGGTCAGGGGGAAATCTTCGCTGCGGTCCAGTAACTCGAGCAGGTCATCGCGGATGACGCCCGTAGGAAGCACCGCACACCGAGGCTGGCGGTCCATGCATGAGTACCTGTCAGGCTTTTTATTGTTGTTGTGTACTAACAGGCCGTTTCAATGCAGATCGGCACTACAAGTCGACTGCTCCGGGCCTGTTCACGGTTGCCAGCGGAATAGTAATGCCGGGGATCCAGGGCTTCTAGCGCCCCGTGTCACGCTTTCCAGTCGAAACTCGAAAGGCAGCGCTCAACCACCCGAAAGTTCGGGAACAGGCAACGAGCGACATGGAGTGGGTGGCCTACTGGTAGATCATCTTGCGGGTCATCCCGCCATCCACCAGGAACTCCTGCCCCGTGACAAAGCCGGCATTGCCCGACAGTAGCCAGCCGACCAGCGCGGCGACATCCTCAACCGTACCCACCCGCCCGGCGGGATGCTGGGCATGATCCTGATCGCCGAGCGGATTAGCACGACGCTCGGCAGGGTCGCGGGTATCGATCCAGCCAGGGCTGACAGCGTTGACCCGGATATCCGGCCCCAGGCTGAGCGCCAGCGCATGGGTCAGCGCCAGCAGGCCGCCCTTGCTCGCCGCATAGGCCTCGCTATTCGGCTCGGACTGATGCGCGCGAGTCGAGCAGAGATTGATGATCGCCCCGGCATGCGCACGCAAATAAGGTGCACAGTACTTGGCCAGCAGCATGGGGCCGGTCAGATTGACCGCCAATACACGCTGCCAGCGGTTGAGCTCGAGGCTTTCCAGCGGCGGATTATGCGCATCAGCGATAGCGGCGTTATTGATCAACGCATCGAGACGACCGAACTGGCCGAGCACCTCGGCGATGCCAACCACCACCTGGCTTTCCTGGGCGACATCCATAGCGATGAACCAGGCATTGTCGCCCAGCACCTTTGCCACCTTGGAGCCACGCACCCGATCATTGTCTGCAATGACAACTTGCCAGCCCTCGACGATCAACCAGGCGGCGATGCCCAGACCGATCCCGCGCGCCGCTCCGGTGACCAAGGCCACCTTGCCATTGTGCGGGGCGGAGTCTTCCGTCGACCAGTCGATCACAACGCCGCCAGGCCTCGTGCCAGGTCGGCCTTGATATCAGCGACTTCTTCCAACCCCACAGCGACACGCACCAGATTATCGGCAATACCGGCCTGCGCCCGCTCTGCCGGAGTCAGACGCCCATGGGACGTGGTGGCCGGATGAGCAATAGTGGTTTTGGTATCACCGAGATTGGTAGTGATGGAAATCATCCGGGTCGCATCAATGAAGCGCCAAGCGCCCTGTTTACCGCCCTTGACCTCGAAGCTGACTACCGCACCGAAACCAGTCTGCTGCCGTTTGGCCAACTCATGCTGGGGATGGCTAGGCAGACCTGCGTAGTAAACCCGCTCGATGCCCGGCTGCTGCTCCAACCACTCGGCCAATGCCTGCGCACCGGCACTGTGCGCCTGCATGCGAATCCGCAGCGTTTCCAACCCTTTGAGGAACACCCAGGCATTGAAGGGGCTCAAGGTCGGCCCGGCGGTACGCAGAAAACCGACCACTTCTTGCATCTGCGCTTTACGCCCCGCCACTACGCCACCCAAGCAACGACCTTGACCGTCGATGTATTTGGTCGCCGAGTGAATGACGATGTCCGCTCCCAGCTTGAGCGGCTGCTGCAATGCCGGGGTGCAGAAGCAGTTGTCGACGGCCAGCAGCGCACCGTTGGCGTGGGCGACTTCGGCCAGGGCGGCGATATCGACCAGCTCGGCCAGCGGGTTGGACGGTGACTCGACAAAAAACAGCTTGGTGTTTGGCTTGCAGGCCGCCTGCCAACCGGCGACATCGGCCAGCGGCGGGTAATCCACCTGGATGCCGAAGCGCTTGAGGTATTTCTCGAACAAGCTGATGGTCGAACCAAAAACGCTACGCGACACCAACACATGATCGCCGGAGCTGCACAGCGCCATCACCATGGCCAGGATGGAGGACATTCCGGAAGCAGTCGCGACAGCCTGTTCTGCGCCTTCCAGAGCGGCGATGCGCTCTTCGAAAGCACGCACGGTCGGATTGGTATAGCGCGAATAGACATTTCCCGGCACTTCTCCGGCAAAGCGCGCAGCAGCATCGGCGGCAGTGCGGAACACATAGCTGGAGGTGAAGAACAGCGGCTCGCCATGCTCACCTTCGGGGGTACGGTGCTGACCAGCACGCACCGCCAGTGTGTCGAAAGCGGCATTTTCGAGGTCGCTATCCAGCCGTCCGGCATCCCAATCCTGACTCATGACGCGCCCTCCTCAGTCGTTATACAGATCGATAATCGCGCTGACCGCCTGACCTTTGGTCATGCTGACGTCGTTGCGCGCCTGCTCGATCTTGTTCAGGTAAGCCTCGCTGACATCGCCGGTGACGTATTTGCCATCAAACACCGCGCAGTCGAAATTCTCGATCTTGATCTTGCCACCACCGACCGCTTCGATCAGATCCGGCAAATCCTGGTAGATCAGCCAATCGGCGCCGATCAACTCAGCCACTTCGGCAGTCGAGCGGCCGTGGGCAATCAGCTCATGAGCGCTCGGCATATCGATGCCATAGACGTTCGGAAAGCGGACTGCCGGTGCAGCCGAGCAGAAATACACATTCTTCGCCCCAGCCTCACGCGCCATCTGGATGATCTGCTTGCAGGTGGTGCCACGGACAATCGAGTCGTCCACGAGCATCACGTTTTTGCCGCGGAACTCCAATTCGATGGCGTTGAGCTTCTGCCGCACGGATTTCTTGCGCGCCGCCTGCCCAGGCATGATGAAAGTCCGACCGATATAGCGATTTTTGACGAAGCCTTCGCGGAACTTCACGCCCAAGCGGTTAGCCAGTTCCAGGGCCGAGGTACGGCTGGTATCCGGGATCGGGATGATCACGTCGATGTCATGTTCCGGACGTTCGCGGAGTATCTTTTCAGCCAACTTTTCGCCCATGCGCAGGCGTGCCTTGTACACCGACACGCCGTCCATGATCGAGTCTGGTCGCGCCAGGTAAACGTGCTCGAAAATACAGGGCGCATATTGCGGGTGCTGGGCGCACTGCCGGGTGTGCAGCTTGCCATCTTCGGTAATGTAGACCGCCTCACCTGGCGCCAAATCGCGGATTAAGGTGAAGCCCAATACATCCAGCGCCACGCTTTCCGAGGCGATCATGTATTCCACACCCTCGTCGGTGTGCCGCTGACCGAAGACGATCGGGCGAATGCCGTAGGGATCACGAAAACCCACCACACCGTAACCGGTGACCATCGCGACCACGGCATAACCACCGCGGCAGCGCTCATGGACGCCGGATACCGCGGCGAACACATCCTCTTCAGTCGGCTGCAACTTGCCGCGCACGGCCAACTCATGGGCAAACACGTTGAGCAGCACTTCCGAATCGGAGTTGGTGTTCACGTGGCGCAGGTCGGACTCGTAGATTTCCCGCGAAAGCTGTTCGACGTTGGTGAGGTTGCCGTTATGCGCGAGCGTAATGCCGTACGGCGAATTGACGTAAAACGGCTGCGCTTCGGCCGAGCTGGAACTGCCGGCAGTTGGGTATCGCACATGACCGATGCCCACATGGCCGACCAGACGCTGCATGTGGCGCTGCTGGAATACATCGCGCACCAGACCGTTGTCTTTGCGCAGGAATAACCGCCCGTTCGAGCTGGTCACAATACCGGCAGCATCCTGGCCGCGATGTTGAAGTACGGTAAGCGCGTCATACAGCGCCTGATTGACGTTCGACTTACCGACGATGCCGACGATGCCACACATGTGACGCTACCCCTGCTAATGATTCAGGCTAATTCCGAGCGGCACCTCGACCCGAAGGTCAAACCGCGCCCACACACGGCAGTTCAACGGGGTGCGCTGAAGCTGCCTGCAAACCACTGACCAACCAGACCCAAAATCAGAGTCTTGGACCAATCAGCGATCATCAAGAAGTGCGGCAGCAGTGTCGATTGCTGCCACCAAGGATCCTGCTGCACCGGCGCCAGGCTGAGTAGCCCGACCAGCACGACCACCAATAACCCACCACGGGCAGCGCCGAATACCATGCCCAGCACCCGGTCGGTGCCATCCAGACCGGTGACGCGAATCAGTTCGCCAATGAGGAAATTGACCAGCGCTCCAACCAGCAAGGTCACCACGAAGAGCAGAACACAGGCGGCAATCACACGCGCGGAGGGCGTATCGATAAATTCGGTGAGATGTTGCGCGAGCGCGCCACCGAACATCCAGGCGACGACCCCGGCGATGACCCAGGTAACCAGTGATAGCGCTTCCTTGACGAAGCCGCGCTTCAAACTGATCAAACTGGAAATCACGATGATGGCGATAATCGCCCAATCGACCCAGGTAAATGCCACGGCGCAGTCTACATCCAGAAAAGGCGCTGCATTTTAGCAGACCCACTCCCTGCGCGGTAAGCCAAGGATTGCTCTATCCAGGCCGGTTAGCTGGATTCCGGCTGGAAGCGGACAATAAAACCGTTGAGCTTTTGCTGGCGATTGAGCTGGTCACGCAAGCGGTCGGCCTCTGCCCGCTCAATCACCGGCCCGACAAAAACCCGGTTCATGCCGTCAATACTGCGGATATAAGCGTTGTAGCCCTGACCACGCAGTGTTTTTTGCAAGTTCTCGGCGCTTGCCCGGCTTGAAAGGCTGGCCAATTGTATCGACCAACTCACTGGCAAACTGTTGGCGTCCAGACGGGTCGCTTGAGGCGGGCTCTGGACGGAGGGCGCCTTGACGGCAGGAGGCGTAGCAGTTGCTGCAGGAGTTTGTGCAGTTACGGGCACCTTGCTAGTAATCACTGGCGCATCAGCCGGAGAGTTGCCTGTATCTGCCGAAGTATTCTCTGCCGGATCGGATGGGATCGGCTCGTCCGGAAGCGGCTCAGGAATCGGGACCGGTTCGACTTTGATCTTCGGGATGGCCGGCGCTTCCGGCATGCTGGGAGCGTCTACCACCAAACGCCGCGTCTCATCCTCGCGCGACAGCAGCATGGGCAGAAAGATAACCGCCAATGCCACCAACACCAGCGCGCCGACAATGCGTTGCTTGAGCCCTTTATCCAGCAAAGCCATCCTGCTTTTCCCCTGTGGAATGGCGGGCCAGCCACTCCTGGGCCTCGGCCACGCAATAAAAAGAACCGAACAACAGAATCTCATCTGCCGCTGTCGCCCGCTCGCATTGCGCGTCCAATGCTGCCGACACGCCAGGATAGGCAGTAACGTTGGCGCCCCGCGCCAGCAATGTAGTTTCCAGCTCGGTAGCCGAGCGCGTACGCGACGTTTGCAATGGCGCTACAGCCCAATCCTGCACATGATCCAGCAAGGGCGCCAGCACGCCGCCAAGATCCTTATCCGCCAGCAGGCCGAAAACTGCCAATCGGCGGCCGGCAATCGGCCTATCAGCCAAGCGCCCCGCCAAAAAGACCGCTGCATGAGGATTATGCCCAACATCCAGCCATAACGTCAGGGGCTTACCGCGCCAATTCAGCATCCTGCGCTCCAGACGTCCCGGCAGATGCGTATCAGACAACGCCAGCGCTAGCTGATCACGCTGCCAAGGCAAGTCCAGCAAAGCGTAGGCCTGCAATGCCAATGCAGCATTTTCCATGGGCAGGTCCAGCAAAGGCAGTGCGTGTAGTTCGAGCAGTTCACCGGCCCGGGAATGTCCGTACCAATGCCAGACCTGCTCGGCTAACGCCAAATCGTAGTCGCGCCCACGCAGATAAAAAGGCGCCGGCAACTGTTCGACTCGATCCAGCAACGGCTGCGGCGGATCAAGATCCCCGCACAGCGCCGGGCATCCTGGCCGCAAAATCCCGGCCTTCTCGGTAGCTACCGACTCACGCGTATCGCCCAGCCATTCGGCATGATCCACGCCAATACTGGTAATCACTGCCATATCCGCATCGATTAGATTGACTGCATCCAACCGCCCACCGAGGCCAACTTCCAGCACCACGACATCCAGATCAGCGCGCTCGAACAACCAGAACGCCGCCAATGTGCCCATCTCGAAGTAGGTCAGCGAAATGTCGTCGCGCACCGCCTCAACCGCAGCGAACGCCTCACAAAGCTCGGCATCGCTGGCTTCTATGCCATTGATTACCACCCGCTCGTTGTACCGATGCAAATGGGGCGAGCTGTAGACACCGACCTTGAGCCCCTGGCTGCGCACGAAGCTGGCCAAAAATGCACAGGTTGATCCCTTGCCATTGGTACCGGTAACAGTCACTACACGCTTAGCAGGCCTGCCCAAGGCGAGGCGGCTCGCGACTTCGCGCGAGCGCTCAAGCCCCATATCGATAGCCGATGGATGGAGCTGCTCAAGATAGGTAAGCCAGTCGGCCAGCGTGGTGTGAATCATGCTACCGCAGGCGTACGTTCGGACGGAGTTGGCAGGCCGGTCAGCTGCGCAAGCAATTTAGCCAGACGCGGACGCAACTCGTTGCGATGGACGATCAAATCGATGGCGCCATGCTCGAGCAAGAATTCGCTGCGCTGAAAACCTTCCGGGAGCTTCTCGCGGACCGTTTGCTCAATCACTCGCGGACCGGCGAAACCGATCAAAGCCTTGGGTTCCGCCACGATGACATCGCCAAGCATCGCCAAACTCGCGGAAACCCCGCCATATACCGGATCCGTCAATACGGATACGAAAGGAATTCCCTTCTCACGCAGGAGCGCCAGCACGGCCGAGGTTTTGGCCATTTGCATCAAGGAAATCAGTGCCTCTTGCATCCGCGCACCACCGGAAGCGGAGAAACATACGAGGGGACATTTACGCTCCAATGCGACATTTGCCGCACGGACAAAACGCTCACCAACAATGGCCCCCATCGACCCGCCCATGAATTCAAACTCGAAGGCACAGGCCACTATCGGCATGCCTTCCAGGGCCCCGCGCATGGCTACCAAGGCATCTTTCTCGCCAGTCTGCTTCTGGGCAGCAGACAGTCGATCCTTGTATTTTTTACTGTCGCGAAACTTTAAGCGATCTACCGGCTCGAGGTCCGCACCGAGCTCTTCACGCCCTTCGACGTCCAGAAACAGATTAAGACGCATCCGAGCGCCTATGCGCATGTGGTAATTGCACTTCGGGCAGACATCCAGCGTCTTCTCGAGCTCAGGCTTATACAGCACCGCATCGCAGGAGGGACATTTACGCCAAAGCCCTTCGGGCACCGAGCTTTTCTTTACCTCGGAACGCATGATCGAGGGGATCAGCTTGTCTACCAACCAGTTGCTCATGCTCTTAGTTCTCCAAAGCTGTTGACCCGGATGCGCTTACGGTATTGCCGCAGACATTCTCGAGCGAATCATGATTCTGCAGGGAACGATGACTATTTGCCGCAGACCGACGAGGTCTTAACAGCGCACTGGTCACTGTCAAATAATCTGCGCGATCCCGCATCATTCTTGCCAAGTTCACAGCACCCCATGGTGCGCGCCACTCTTGGTCATTGCAGGCTAATGGACGGCCAAGGCCTGGCAGCCGTCACAAAGTCGAAGTGCAAACTTCAACCACGCCCAACCTCACGAATAAAAGCTCGAATTTTTTCCACGTCTTTGATGCCCTTGCTCGCCTCGACCCCGCCACTGACATCTACGGCATAAGGACGGACCTGCTCGATAGCGGCACGCACATTCCCAGGCGTAAGACCACCAGCAAGAATGATCGGCAGCGCTAGCTCGCGGGGTACCAATGACCAATCAAAAGCCTTACCCGTTCCACCGGGCACCCCTTCGACATAGGTATCAAGCAAGATGCCAGAAGCACCAGAGAATTGATTCACCTGAGCGGCGATATCATCACCAGACTTGACACGCAACGCCTTGATATAGGGACGACGATAGCCGGCGCAATCTGATGCAGTTTCATCGCCATGAAATTGCAACAGATCGAGCGGCAGTGCATCGAGCAGAGCGTTCAATTCATCACGATCAGCATTGACGAACAAACCGACGGTTGAAACGAAAGGTGGTAAAGCAGAGATGATTAGCCGCGCTTGCTGCACGCTTACGGCTCGCGGGCTTTTATCATAAAACACCAAGCCAATCGCATCGGCACCCGCATCGACGGCCGCCAGCGCGTCTTCTAGGCGGGTAATTCCACAGATTTTGCAGCGAACGACGGACAAGTTGCGGCACCTTTAGCGAACTAGGCTGGGAATGTTAGCAAATGGCCCGTTACCCGTCAGCCACGCTCTCATCCAGGGCGGAAAGGAAATGCGGACCGATATACCGCTGCGGCAGAATGAACTCGTCCGGATATTCAACCTGCACTAAGTACAAACCATAGGGATGAGCGGTGACGCCCCCCTCGCGACGGTTGCGCCCCTCCAGAACGGTTTTAACCCATGCAGGAGACTGCTCGCCGGCGCCCACAGCCATCAGCACGCCGGCAATATTGCGCACCATGTGATGCAGAAATGCGTTCGCGCGAATATCCAGCACGATCATCTTGCCGTACGGGATAACCTGGAGATGGTGGATTTGTTTGATCGGCGACTTGGCCTGGCATTGGGTCGCTCGAAACGCACTGAAGTCATGCGTCCCCACTAACCACCGGCTCGCTTCGCGCATTCGCTCCACATCCAGTGGCCGATGATTCCAGGTCACCTCTTCGCCAAGATGCGCCGGACGAATCTGATCGTTGTAGATAACGTACCGATAACGACGGGCGGTGGCCTTGAAGCGAGCATGAAAATGGGCCGGCATCACTTGGGCCCAAGTAACACTGATATCCCTTGGCAAATTGGCATTACCACCCATTACCCAAGCTTCCAGTGGTCGCTGTACCTTGGTATCGAAATGCACCACTTGGCCACTCGCATGCACCCCCGCATCGGTGCGCCCCGCGCAAGTGACTGCAACAGGTTCGGCCGCCACGGCAGAAAGAGCCTCTTCGAGGGTCTGCTGAACGGACCGCACATTCGACGCCTGGCGCTGCCAACCTCGGTAGCGAGAGCCTTTGTACTCGATGCCAAGAGCTAATCTGGAAAAGCCAACGGCAGCCGATTCGGCTGCCGTTTTCATTACTGCATCTGACATGGCGCTAAGCGAGACGTGCGATCAACTCGCGCGCTTCCTGCTGTTGACCACCATTACCTTCGCTTACCACTTCATCGAGTATGTCCCGAGCGCCTTCGGTATCTCCCATGTCGATATAGGCTCGCGCCAGATCCAACTTGGTCGCGGTTTCATCCGTACCAGAAAGGAAGTCAAAATCGTCATCGCTCCCTAGGTCGCTAGACGAGGAAGTCTGCAGTTCGGCGAACTCTTCAGATGAACTCTCTTCCTTTAGGCTCGAATGGTCCAGGTCCGTACTCACAGCTTCCAATTGGGCAGCGAAGCTATCGCCAGCTGGTGCCGTAGGAATGTCATCATCCATGGACAGGTCAAAATCCGCCGGTAACTCAAGAGATGTGAAGTCATCCGCCGGCAGCTCCAAGCTCAGGTCTGACAAATCGTCGCGAACCATAGCGGCAGGCAGCTCATCTTCTAGGCCCAGCAGGAAATCTTCCTCTGCTGCTGGCTTTCCGGACTGCTCATCTAGATCCAGATTGAAATCGATAAAATCATCGCTCGTTTCCACTGAGGGGGCTGGTTCACCCTCCAGATTCAGATCGAACTCCAACGCATCCGCGGAGGCCGGCGCAGAAGAAAAACTAAGCTCTTCGTCAATATCGAAATCGCCCAACGAATCTTCAGTCGCGGCATTCTGGATATCACGATCCAACTCCGCGTCCAGATCATCCAGACTCAAATCGAAGGCGTTGTCCTGCACGGGAGCACTCGGCTCTTCATCCAGGCTCAATTCGTCAAGGCTAAAGCTATCCACCTCATCATGGGAAAGCGCAACGGCGCCCGCTGCACTTGCCACACCCGCTGCAGCGCTAGCAGCCATGGCCGGATACTTGGCTCTGAACTGGTTGAGCTCAGCATTCACTCCACCAATTTCGCGCAGCTCCTGCTCTTGACGAGCAAAACCTTCGCGATCGCCTAACTCGGCGTTAACTTCCATCAACTTCAAGCGCAAATCACTGCGCTGCGGCTCATCATTAATGGCGTTCTGAAGGAGTTCTGCGGCCTGATTGAAGCGGCCATAAGCAATATAGATATCCGCTTCGCCGAGTACATCACCGGTCTGTGCTGTTACGCGCTCGGACGGGGTGTCGACAGCCTCAAGCGATTCAAGCCCCTCGAATTCCGTGCCGGACAAATTCGGATCTTCATCGAAGGATCTGTCGGTATCGGCCAGACTCATCTGAAGCTCGTTTTCCTTCACGGCGTTACGGCGTGACAAGACCATGAGTCCAACCAGCAACGCCAACAACCCCGTTCCTCCGAGCACACCGAGGAGCATCGGATTCAACAGAAGATTGTCGATGAAGCCTGGCGCTTGCGGCTGCTCAGCGGATTGCTCAGCCGGAGCTTCGCTGACAACCGGAGCAGCTGGTTGAATGGGCGCCTCGGCAGCTGGGGTTACTGGCGCCAGCTCTGGCTGGACCATATCAGGCGCAGCAGCTTGAGATTTAGCGGAGTCGTCACTGTAGTTGTAATCCGGCACAGTAGTGTCTGCGGCTGGTACTGGCGGCGCAGTATCTGCCGGATTGGGCGCCGGAACAGCCGCAGTATTCGGAGCGGCAACAACTGCTGGAGCCGCTGCATCCTTGGCAGTAGCGCCCTTGGCAACCAGATCCGCCTGCAGTTTGGCCATTTGGTCGTCTTTCAACTGGATTAGTCGCTGCAGCTTATCCAGCTGGCTTTGCAGATCAGTCATGCGACCCTTCAACTCATCGTTCTCACGACGTGTCGAATCAAGACTTTCCTTAGTTACGGCCAGCTTATCGTTCAGTGCTTTGCTGTCTCCGCCTGCACCCTTATCGTTCGCGGCAGTCTTGGCATCGCCGGAAACCAACTTCAAGCTGTCTTTAGCATCGGTCTTCGCAGGAGCGGCACCTGCTTGGGTGCGCTTGGTGGCATCCAATTGGCGAGCGCCAGCGCTTACCACGCTACGCCCTTCTCGCCAGGCAGTGTTTTGCGCCGCTACTTGTGCGATAGCTTCACTTTGCGAACGACTCTTGATCTGCTGATCGTCAGGCAGGCGTAAGACCTGGCCGTTCCTCAACCGGTTTATGTTGCCGCCGATGAAAGCGTCTGGGTTGAGATCCTGAATGGCGAGCATGGCCTGATGCACAGAACCAGATGCTCTTGAACGCTCAGCAATGTCCCACAGGGTATCGCTAGAGGTAGTTTTGTATTGATCGCCGTCTAGCTTGGCAGCGCTTGTCGGCATGACGGCTGATGTCGACTGGCGAACCACTGGGGCACTAGTCACTGGACGCGGCGCAGGGGTTGGCGCAACCGACGGACGCGGCACCGGCGCAGCTACTGGCAATTGCGGAGCTGCCGCAATTGCCGTTTGCGGCGAGTAGAGCGGCGGATCGAGCAGGAGTGTGTACTCGCGCAGCAAGCGACCGTTCGGCCACATCACCTGAACCAGGAAGTTCAAATACGGTTCGCGAACCGGCTTGCTCGACGTCACGCGAATGACGCTTTTTCCGTTTGGCTTTAGGACCGGGGTAAATTTCAGATCAGTGAGGAAGTACTGGCGATCCACGCCCGCCTTGGTGAACTCTTCGGGAGAGGCCAGTACGGGGATTACTTCGTTTGAGGCCAGGTCACGCACCTCAAGCAGATCGATCTCAGCCACCAAGGGTTGATTCAGAGCAGACTTGAGCGTCACCTCTCCAAGACCCAATGCATGCGCCGTACCTGAGGTCAGCGCCGAAGCAGCCGCGATTGCCAGTACTAGTTTGCGTACCCGAACCATAGCGTTTTCCCTTGTTTTATCTTTTTTTTCTCGCGAGGCGAGATGGTCTTGTTTGCTGCCTGCTTCCGCCCTGAGGCGGCTCCCCACCAGCAATCCGCCTGGCCAGTATTGCCAAGCTAGAATATTTCTTCAATTTCTCGGTAAGTATCTTTTACAGATAGTGTTTTATCAATAATTCGCCCAATTGTGCAGCGTTCAATGCGGAGCCTTTGCGCACATTATCAGACGCAATCCACAAATTGAGCTCGGTGGCATCATCCAAGCCTGCACGGACCCGGCCAACATATACCGCATCCTGCCCGACCGCATCCCCTACAGCGGTCGGATAGTCATTACCGCCTATCAGCTCGATGCCTGGCGCCGCTTCCAAGACTGCAATGACCGCGGCCACATCAACAACCTCGGCGCATTGAAGGGACACACTCAAGCTATCGCCAAAAAACACCGGCGCCTGCACACAAGTTGCGGCTACCTTGAGCAGAGGCAACGCCATTACTTGTTTTAGTTCTGCGGATAGCCGTTTTTCCAGAGCTGTGTAACCGCCCTCATCTATCGAACCAACTTGCGCAAGAAGATTGAAGGCAATCTGCCGATCGAAATAGCGCGGCTCCAGCGGACGCATGTTTAGTAACTCGGTGGTCTGCCGGGCCAGCTCGGTCACCCCTTCTCGCCCTAGACTAGAGACTGCCAGGCAGGCGGTGACATTCACGCGTTGCAGTTTCAATACCGCCCGCAGCGGCGCCAGAACAGTCGCCAACACAGCAACTGAAGCGCTTGGACTGGCAATCAGAAACGGTGATTGCAGCGTATCCAATAACTCACCGTTGGCTTCCGGCACCACTTGCGGAACTTGGGACGGCAAGCCGTTGCTCAGATCGATAATCGAGCAACCCGCCGCATGAGCACGTGACGCATGAGCAAGAGTCACCGCTTCGGTTGCGGCGAAAAACACCAGCTGTACCTGGGCAAAGTCGAAATCTTCGACCGTTCGGACGCGCACGTTCTTACCGCGAAACGGCAAAGATTGACCGGCCGATTCGCTACTGGCCAACAGGTGAAGCGTGCCAACGGGGAAACTGCGCTCTTCGAGCAACTCGACGAGTGTTTCGCCAATGCTCCCGGTGGCGCCGATCACGGCTATATCGAAGGACTTGGACATCGGAGAGCCTACGCAGTCAGCTTGAAGTGCGGCACTGTAGCGCCGCCCTGCTGTGCAAGCAATTTGGCGCCGACCAGAACGGTCGGCGCCGGCAATGGCAAACGCCGATCAGCGCTCCAGCAGAATCCGTAGCATGCGCCGCAGTGGCTCGGCGGCGCCCCACAGCAGCTGGTCGCCGACGGTGAAAGCGCCGAGGTACTGCGAGCCCATGTTGAGCTTGCGCAGACGACCGACCGGAACGCTCAGGGTGCCAGTGACCGCGGTCGGAGTCAGCTCACGCATGCTGGCCTCGCGCTGGTTCGGCACCAGCTTGACCCATGGATTGTGCTGACTGATCAGCCCTTCAATGTCAGAGATCGGCACGTCTTTGTTCAGCTTCAAGGTCAGCGCCTGACTGTGGCAACGCATTGCGCCAATACGTACGCACATGCCATCCACTGGGATCGGGCTCTTGAAGCGACCGAGAATCTTGTTGGTTTCGGCTTGGCCTTTCCATTCCTCACGGCTCTGACCGTTCGGCAGTTCCTTGTCGATCCATGGGATCAAGCTGCCGGCCAGCGGCACGCCGAAATTCTCAGTCGGGAATGCTTCGCCGCGCATGGCTTCGGCCACCTTGCGGTCGATGTCGAGGATCGCGCTGGCCGGATTGGCCAAATCGTCCGCTACCGACGCATGGATAGCACCCATTTGCTTGATCAGCTCACGCATATTCTGCGCGCCGGCGCCGGACGCGGCCTGATAGGTCATGGCACTCATCCACTCGACCAGCCCTGCCTCGAACAAACCACCGAGAGCCATCAGCATCAAGCTGACGGTGCAGTTGCCGCCGATGTAGTTTTTGGTGCCGTTATCCAGCGACTGATCGATCACCCGGCGGTTGACCGGATCCAAGACGATGACCGAACTGTCGTCCATGCGCAGCGTGGATGCCGCATCGATCCAATAGCCTTGCCAACCAGCTTCACGCAGCTTGGGGAAGACTTCGCTGGTGTAGTCGCCACCCTGACAGGTCAGAATCACGTCGAGGCTTTTCAGCTCGTCGATGCTGTAGGCGTCCTTCAGCGGCGCGATGTCCTTACCCACCGCAGGGCCTTGGCCACCGACGTTGGAGGTGGTGAAGAACACCGGCTCGATCAAATCGAAATCCCGCTCTTCCAGCATCCGCTGCATGAGCACGGAACCGACCATACCGCGCCAACCGATCAGACCTACACGTTTCATCGCAACTACACCTTTATTGGAATATCGGCCCGCCATTGCGCGACGGGCCTGAGAGATTACAGATTACGCAAAGCGGCGACTACCGCATCGCCCATCGCCTGGGTACCGACCTTGGTAGTGCCTGCCGACCAGATATCACCAGTGCGCAGGCCCTGATCCAGCACCACACCCACGGCCTGTTCAATGGCCGCCGCTGCTTCGGCCTCAGCGAAGCTGTAGCGCAGCATCATCGACACAGAGAGGATGGTCGCCAACGGGTTGGCGATGCCTTGGCCGGCGATGTCCGGCGCTGAACCGTGGCATGGCTCGTACATGCCCTTGTTGTTGGCATCCAGCGACGCTGAAGGCAGCATGCCGATGGAACCGGTGAGCATGGAAGCCTCATCCGACAGAATGTCACCGAACATGTTGTCGGTGACCATCACGTCGAACTGCTTGGGCGCGCGCACCAGCTGCATGGCCGCATTGTCGACGTACATGTGGCTGAGTTCGATGTCCGGGTAATCCCTGGCCACCTCCTCAACCACCGCACGCCACAACTGGCTGGAAGCCAGCACGTTGGCCTTGTCCACCGAGCACAATCTCTTGCCGCGCACGCGGGCCATGTCGAAGCCGACCCGAGCGATGCGGCGGATTTCGCTCTCGCTGTACGGCAGGGTGTCGTACGCCTGGCGCTCACCATTTTCCAACACGCGCGACTCGCGCGGTTGACCAAAATAGATACCGCCGGTCAGCTCGCGGACGATGAGAATATCCAAACCGGCAACCACTTCCGGCTTCAACGACGACGCGTCGGCCAATTGCGGATAGAGGATGGCCGGACGCAGGTTGCCGAACAGGCCCAGTTGCGAACGGATCTTCAGCAGGCCGCGCTCCGGGCGCAGCGCCGGATCGATGCCGTCCCACTTGGGGCCACCGACCGCACCGAGCAGGATCGCGTCGACGGCGCGCGCGCGCTCCAAGGTCTCATCGGCCAGCGGCACGCCGTATTTGTCATAGGCCGCGCCGCCCAGCTCGTCGAAGCTCAGCTCGAAACCCAAGTCGTACTTGGCGTTGGCCAGTTCCAGCACCTTGACCGCCTCGGCCATGATTTCCGGGCCGATCCCGTCGCCGGGAAGAATCAGAATCTGTTTGCTCATGTATCCCTCTCGTTAGGCGCTTACCGCGCCAGCATGCTTAACGCTCGGCCCACAGCACCAGTACGTCGGTGCTGAAGGAACCGTCAGCGGCAATTTCAAAATACTCGCGAACTTCTTCGCCCACTGCTTGTTGCAGCGCTCGAATAGCCGCACGAAAAACTTCGGGCGTGCGCATCCGCTCGACCCAGGAAGCGAATTCCAGACGCAGGCGCTGGCGCGCATGGCTGCGTACCTGCAGACCGGCCTCACCGACCAGGCGCAGCCACTCGGCCGCCGCATAGTCGCGCACGTGGCTGGTATCGCGCAGCAACTCGACCGCCTGCAAATGGGTATCGAGCAACGGCGTGCCCGGCGCGACCACATCGATGAACGCAGCCACCCCGCCCGGCTTGAGTACTCGGCGCACTTCGCGCAGGGCCTGGCCGACATCGCTCCAATGGTGCGCCGAATAACGGCTGAAGACGAAGTCGAAGCTGCCATCGGCAAACGGCAAGCACTCGGCCGCGCCCTGCTCGGTACGGATATTGGCTAACCCGCGCTCCTGCGCGGCGGCGCTCACCACGTCAAGCATCTGCGCAGACAGGTCGTAGGCCACCACCTCGCCGACCAGCGGGGCAACATGAAAACTGACGTGCCCGGCACCGCAACCGAGATCCAGCAGCCGCGCCTCGCCACGACCCGCGACCTCGGCCTGCAGCAGGGCGAACTCGGCGCCCTGGGCATGTACGACGCTGCTCAGATAGGCACTGGCCTGCTCGCCGAACTGGCGCTGGACCACTTGCACATGGGCCTTTTCGCTCATCACATCCTCCGGGTGGCGCACTCAGGCATCGCGGAACAACCAGGGCTGGTTCTGCCGGTAGCCGGCCTCGAACGTGCGAATCGCCTCGGCGTCCTGCAGAGTCAGGCCGATGTCGTCCAGGCCGTTGAGCAGGCAATGCTTGCGGAAGGCATCGACCTCGAAGCCGTACTGCTTGCCATCCGGACGGGTGACTTGCTGCGCCGCCAGATCGACGGTCAGTTGGTAACCCTCGGTGGCTTCGGCCTGCTGAAACAGTTCGTCGACTTCTTCTTCCTTCAGGATGATCGGCAGCAAGCCGTTCTTGAAGCTGTTGTTGAAGAAGATGTCGGCGTAGCTCGGCGCGATGATGGCGCGAAAACCGTACTCTTCCAGCGCCCAGGGCGCGTGTTCACGGCTGGAACCGCAACCGAAGTTCTCCCGTGCCAAGAGCACGCTGGCGCCCTGGTAGCGCGGGAAGTTCAGCACGAAGTCCTTGTTGATCGGGCGCTGCGAATTGTCCTGGTTCGGCTGACCGACATCCAGGTAACGCCACTCGTCGAACAGGTTAGGGCCGAAACCGCTGCGCTTGATCGACTTCAAGAACTGTTTGGGGATGATCTGGTCGGTGTCGACGTTGGCGCGGTCGAGCGGCGCAACGAGACCGGTATGCTGGGTAAAGGCTTTCATGTTCGGTCTCCTCAGGCCTGGGTCAGTTCACGCACATCGATGAAACGGCCGGTCACCGCGGCGGCGGCGGCCATTGCCGGACTGACCAGGTGGGTACGCCCACCCGCGCCTTGGCGGCCTTCGAAGTTGCGGTTCGACGTCGAGGCGCAATGCTCGCCGTTGCCGAGTTTGTCCGGATTCATCGCCAGGCACATGGAGCACCCCGGCTCACGCCACTCGAAACCGGCTTCGATAAAGATCTTATCCAGACCCTCTTTCTCGGCCTGCGCCTTGACCAGACCGGAGCCCGGCACCACCAGCGCCTGCTTGATGGTCGTGGCGACCTTGCGGCCCTTGGCGACGGCGGCCGCAGCGCGCAGATCCTCGATGCGCGAGTTGGTGCAGGAGCCGATGAACACGCGATCCAGCTGGATATCGGTGATCGCCTGATTGGCGTTCAAACCCATGTACTTGAGGGCACGGACGATCGAGTCGCGCTTGACCGGATCGGCCTCGGCAGCCGGATCCGGCACGCGCTGGTCGACGGCCAGGACCATTTCCGGCGAGGTGCCCCAGCTGACCTGCGGCTTGATGTCTTCGGCCTTCAGCTCGACCACGGTATCGAAATGCGCATCGGCATCGGACACCAGGTCAGCCCAGGCGGCGACCGCCTTGTCCCAATCCGCGCCTTGTGGAGCGAACGGACGGCCCTGTACGTAGGCGATGGTCTTCTCATCGGTAGCGACCAGACCGACCCGCGCCCCGGCCTCGATGGACATGTTGCAGATGGTCATCCGGCCTTCGATCGACAAGTCGCGGATTGCGCTGCCGGCGAACTCCAAGGCATGGCCGTTACCGCCGGCGGTGCCGATCTTTCCGATGATGGCGAGGACGATGTCCTTGGCGGTGACGCCCTGGGGCAACTGGCCCTCGACGCGCACTTGCATGTTCTTCATCTTCTTGGCCACCAGGCACTGGGTGGCCAGCACGTGCTCGACCTCGGAAGTGCCGATGCCGTGGGCCAGCGCGCCGAAGGCGCCGTGGGTCGAGGTATGCGAGTCGCCGCAGACCACGGTCATGCCCGGCAGAGTGGCGCCCTGCTCCGGGCCGACCACGTGGACGATGCCCTGGCGCACGTCGTTCATCTTGAATTCGAGGATGCCGAAATCGTCGCAGTTCTCGTCCAGGGTCTGGACCTGAATACGCGACACTTCGTCGGCAATCGCCTCAAGGCCGCCCTGACGTTCAGCGCGGGTGGTTGGCACGTTGTGATCTGGGGTCGCGATGTTGGCGTCGATACGCCACGGCTTGCGGCCGGCCAAGCGCAAGCCCTCAAAGGCTTGCGGCGAAGTCACTTCGTGGAGAATGTGCCGATCGATATAGATCAGCGACGAACCGTCGTCCCGGCGCTTGACCTCATGCATGTCCCAGAGCTTGTCGTACAACGTTTTGCCGGCCATCAGCGAACCCTCATCAGCGTGTCTCTATGCCCTTAAGGCTTGTGGGGATGATGCTAAGTGCTTACATTCGATAACTCAAATTCATATTTTTTATCCATTGGATAACCAAGAGGAATCCGAGATGGATCTGGCCAGCCTCAATACCTTTATTGCCATTGCCGAAACCGGCAGCTTTTCCGAAGCCGGTCAGCGCCTGCACTTAACTCAACCCGCAATCAGCAAGCGCATCGCCGGGCTTGAACAGCAACTCAAGGTCCGTTTGTTCGATCGCCTGGGCCGCGAAGTCAGTCTGACCGAGGCCGGCCGCTCCTTATTGCCGCGCGCCTACCAGATCCTCAATGTACTGGACGACACGCGGCGCGCATTGACCAACCTCAATGGAGAGGTGAGCGGCCGACTGACTCTGGCGACCAGCCACCACATCGGCCTGCACCGCTTGCCGCCGCTGTTGCGGGCCTTTACCCGCGCTTATCCGCAGGTTGCGCTGGATATCCAGTTTCTCGACTCGGAGGTGGCCTATGAGGAAATCCTCCATGGCCGCGCCGAATTGGCAGTGATCACTCTGGCACCGGAAACCCATACGCCGGTCCAGGCAGTGCCAGTGTGGGACGACCCATTGGATTTCGTCGCCGCTCCCGAGCATCCGCTGGCGCGCAGGGTGGCAGTGACGCTCGCCGATGTGGCGCCCCATCCGGCGGTATTTCCCGGCGACAACACCTTCACCCATCACATCGTGCAGGGACTATTTCAGGCGCAAGGCCTGACACCGAACATCGGCATGAGCACCAACTACCTGGAAACCATCAAAATGATGGTGTCCATCGGACTGGCCTGGAGCGTCTTGCCGCGCACCATGCTCGACGCCCAAGTGATTCGTTTACCCGTTTCGGGTGTTCAGCTGACTCGTCAACTGGGCTACATCGTGCATACGGAACGAACACTCTCGAATGCAGCCAAAGCCTTCATGAGTCTCCTCAACGAGCAACGCCAACCTATTGCCTAGCCAACTGGCCTCTGGAGTGTTTTGTCCATAACAATAAGAAAAGGCTCCCGCATGATTCAGCTCCGCCATGTCGGCTGCTGACGGCACGCGATATTGGCGAACCGAGAAGCGCCCAGGCACAGATCCAGCACACGGCCTGTCACGACTCGCTGATCAACGCGCCCTACTAATGAACCGACTGATCGCCCTGGTGCAGCGCCACGACCTGCGCTGCTAGGCGCTGACCGCTTCCTTGAGGTCGGCGCGCGAGGGCTCGCTCCAGCGCACGCTGAGCAGCGCGTCGATGCGCAGGCAGTCGCTCTCACGGCGAATCGCATCGAACAGCTGCACCGCCTCGGGATACGTGCGGGTCAACTGGCCGACCCACTGCTTCAGCCTGCCCGGCGCATAACGCGGCGACAGCTTGCGCCGCGCCTGCAGCCAGAAATCCCGCAGCAGCGGCAACAGCTCGGCCCAGTTCATCGGCGCCAGCGATTCCCCGGAGCGGGCGGCGGCGATCTGCCGGGCCAGGTCGGGGCGCGCGACCAGACCACGGCCGAGCATGATGTCCTCGACGCCACTGATCTCGCGGCAGCGCCGCCAGTCGTCGAGCGTCCACACCTCGCCATTGGCGAATACCGGGATCTTCACCGCCTCCTGCACCCGCGCGACCCACTCCCAATGCGCCGGCGCCTTGTAGCCTTCGACCTTGGTGCGCGCATGCACGACGATTTGCTGCGCGCCGCCGTCGGCCAGGGCTCGGGCGCAATCCAGGGCATCGTCTTTGTGATCGAAGCCGAGGCGCATCTTCGCCGTTACCGGAATCGCCGCTGGCACACTGCGGCGCACTTCGCAGACGATGGCATGCAGCAGCTCGGGCTCCTTGAGCAGTACCGCGCCACCGCGCGACTTGTTCACCGTCTTGGCCGGGCAGCCGAAGTTGAGGTCGATCACCGGCGCGCCCAGCGTGGCAGCGAAGGCGGCGTTGTCGCCCAAGCACACCGGGTCGGAGCCGAGAAATTGCACGCGCAGCGGGGTGCCGGCAGCAGTGCGGGCCCCGCTAAACAGTTCGGGAGCGAGCTTGTGGTAGGTCGAGGCCGGCAGCAGCCGCTCGGTCACCCGGATGAACTCGGTCACGCACCAGTCGACGCCGCCGACGCGAGTCAGCACATCACGGAGGATTTCGTCGACCAGACCTTCCATCGGCGCCAAGGCGATTTGCATGAATTACGCAGCTTCCGGGGAAAAAGGCGCGCAGTTTACCCCTCATCCCCCGCGCTGGCGCAATTCGCGCAGCGGATCGCGACAGACTGCGGGCAGGCTTCAGAGCTGCAGCGGATACGGCTCCATTACTGCTGGCCCGTATCCCTCGATGAACTCCGGGGGCATGCGCTTGGGCTTGCCGCTGGACAGCTCGATACACACGAAGGTGGTCTGCGCGCGCAGCAAAGTGGTGGCATCCGCCGGGCGAACCAGCTGGAAGCGCCGGGTCATCTTCAAGCGATGGTCGGACTCGACGATCCAGGTACCGACCTGCAACTCGTCTTCCTCATAGGCACTGGCCAGGTAATCGATTTCATGGCGCAACACCGCCATGGCCCGGTCCAGATTGCGATAGGTCACCAGATCCAGGCCGAGACTCTGCGAATGACGCCAGGCACAGCGCTCCATCCAGGTGACATACGCAGCATTGTTGGCGTGGCCGAGGCCGTCGATATCGTCGGCCGCGACAGCCAGGTCGATGGTGAACGGATTGGGTAGATCCCAGCTCATGCGTGGTGCTCCAGGCTGGCGGAGAGTTCGCGGGCCTCGGCGGCCAGCTGAGTGATCTGGTCCCAGGCACGGGCGCGGATCAGGTTGTCCGGGGCCACCCAGGTGCCGCCGACGCACGCGACGTTGGGCAGACGCAGAAAGCTCAGCAGGTTGTCCGGCGTGACGCCGCCAGTGGGACAGAAACGGATGCCGGTGAACGGTCCCTTGAAGCTCTTGAGCATCTTCACGCTGGTAGAGCCGTTGGCCGGGAACAGCTTCAGCGAGCGATAACCGTACTCCAGGGCAAGCAACACTTCGGATGGCGTCATCACCCCCGGCAGATAGGGCAATCCAGAATCTTCCGCGGCCGCCGCCAGGCGCTCGGTGCAGCCGGGGCTGACGGCAAACTGTGCACCGGCCTCACGCGCCTCGAGGAACTGCTCGGTATGGATCAAGGTGCCGGCGCCGATCAACAGGTCGGGCAATTCCTTGCGCATCGCCGCTACCGCATCCAAGGCGCGCGGGGTGCGTAGCGTCACTTCCAGCACGCGCACGCCGCCGGCCTGCAGCGCCCGGGCCAAGTCGAGCGCCAGGCTGATGTCCTCGATCACCAGCACCGGCAACACCGGGCGGGCCAGTTGCAGCACTTCATCCATTCTTAAAGGCATGCTTTTCACTCCACGCTATCCCACAACAACGCCGTAGCGCCCTGATCGGCCGGACCGACCAGACGGCGCTGCGCCGCAAACAATTCCAACCCATAGCCGGCGGCCAGTTCGGTATTTGCCACGACCGCTTGGCGAGCCTGCAATTGGCTGTCGTCGATATCCACCCGCAGCACGCCCAGTCGCGCATCGAGTTCGATCCAGTCGCCATCGTGTAATTTCGCCAGGGCGCCGCCACTGGCGGCCTCCGGGGTCAGATGCAAAGCACCGGGAACCAGCCCAGAGGCCCCGGACAAGCGCCCATCGGTAACCAGCGCCACCTGTTGCCCGGCCTGCTGCAGATTGGCCAGCAGCGGCATCAGCTTGTGCAGCTCGGGCATACCGTTGGCCCGCGGTCCCTGGAAGCGCACCACCAGGACCAGATCACCAGTCAGCTCGCCAGCGGCATAGGCCTCCTGCACCGCCGCTTCGCTCTCGAAAACGCGCGCCGGGGCATGCACTCGCCAATGTTCGGGATCGACCGCCGAGGTCTTGAGCATCGCCCGACCGAGATTGCCCTGCAGAAGCACGAAGCCTCCGTCGGCGACGAAGGCGTCGTCAAGGCGGCGAACAATCTCTGGCGCCGAGCTTTGCTTAGGCAACTCGCGCCACGCCAATTGGCCAGCATCCAGCCAGGGTTCGCGGGCGTAATTTTGTAGATCATCTCCGGCAGCGGTTGGTACTTGTGCATGCATCAAGCCGGCAGCGAGCAATTCTCGGAAGATCCAGGCAGGCCCGCCGGCCGCTTGGAATTGGTTCACATCGGCCGCGCCATTGGGGTAAACCCGCGCCAGCAGTGGCACGACTTTCGACAGCGCGGCAAAGTCTTCCCAGGTTAATTCGTAGCCGGCGGCGCGGGCGATGGCCGGCAGGTGCAGGCCATGATTCGTCGAGCCGCCACTGGCCAATAGAGCGACCACGGCATTCACCAGCACCCGCGCATCGATCTGCTTGCCAAGTGGCAGATAGCGCTCGCCCTGGCGGCTGTTGCGCGCCACCAATCGGGCGGCTTCGTCGGTCATCGCCTCGCGCAGCGGCGTATGCGGATGCACGAAGGCGCTACCCGGGACATGCACACCCATGGCCTCCATCAGCAGCTGATTGGTATTGGCGGTGCCGTAGAAGGTGCAGGTACCCGTCTCGTGATAGGCGGCCTGCTCGGCGGCGAGCAATTCATCGCGGGTCGCCTCGCCACGCACGAAGCGCTGGCGGATCGCGGCTTTTTCCTTGTTGGCCAACCCGGAATGCATCGGCCCGGCAGGCACGAAAACCGCAGGCAGATGGCCGAACTGCAGGGCGCCGATCAACAGCCCGGGGACGATTTTGTCGCACACGCCCAGATATAGGCCGCCATCGAAAACCGCGTGGGTCATGCCAATGGCCGTGGCCTGGGCGATCAGATCGCGGGAAAACAGCGACAGCTGCATACCCGCCTCGCCCTGGGTAATGCCATCGCACATGGCCGGCACACCGGCAGCGAACTGCGAGGTGGCACCAAACTTGGCCAACGCGGTCTTGAGCTGTTCGGGATAGTCCTTGAGCGGCGCATGAGCGGAGAGCAGGTCGTTGTAACTGGAGACGATGGCGATGTGGGGGGAACCGCCCTGCTTCATGATCAGCCGAGCGTCCTCGGACTGCGCCGCCAGCGTGTGCGCCAGATTGGAGCAACCCAGCTTGCGTCGCGGATCGCGCTCGGCGGCGATCTGCAAGCGTTCCAGATAACGTCCGCGCCGGGCCGCGGAGCGTTGCTCCAGGGCGGCGGTGACTTGTTCAATGACAACGTTCAGCATGGCGACTTCCGAATTACGAGCGAGCTGTTAGGTCAGTGTACCGCTCACGGCGCCCAATAAATTCTCAATGGCTGACGGCTCTGCCAGACCAGCGCATGCAGCGGCCAGGCACGGCTATGCGCCTGATCAGCCAGCACTGCTTCCAGCAACTCGCGTTTACCGGCGCCAAACGCGAGCAAGCCCAGCCAGCGGCTTGCGCACAGCATGCTCAAGTTAAGTGACAGACGTTGCTGTGGCGAGGCAGGCGCCAAGCCAAGCAGTGCGCCCGACGGCGCCTCGAGATCCAGGGCCGCGGCCAATTCCGGCCGGCCGGGAAACAGCGAGGCGAAGTGTGCATCGTCGCCCATGCCCAGCAATCCCGCATCGAAGGGTTGCCACTCGACCAGATGCTCTGCCCAAGTGCTGGCCGCCGCCTCGGGCGTAGCTGCCTGGCGCGGATCGAGACAATTCGCCTGGGGCAGACCATTGGCCAGGAGCCGCCAGTTGCTGTGCGGATCATCCGCCGCCACCCAGCGCTCGTCGGTCGGACTGACGTCCACTCGGTCCCATTCCAACGCTTGCTCGCGCAACCTAGGCAACAGGGCTTGCGGACTGGTCCCGCCCGGCAATAACAGACTGGCGCGCGGACGCACCGCCAGGCCCTGGCGCAACTGCGTACTCAGATCAGCAGCCAGCTGCATAGCGCAGTCATCACGGTGGGTAAACCAGAATAATTGTGCGGGACTCATGGGCTAGATCGTCGAAATTCAAACGACCCCATGATGCGCCATCACCGTGCACTACCCAAGCAATGCCAGGTTATGGAGGAAAACAAAAGACAGAAAAAACAAAAGGGCCATTCCGTAAAGAATGACCCTTCCAAAGTCCTGCAGAGCAGGAAAAATGGCGTCCCCTAGGGGACTCGAACCCCTGTTACCGCCGTGAAAGGGCGGTGTCCTAGGCCACTAGACGAAGGGGACGAAACCTTCGATGAATAAGGCCAGCACGTGGCTGGCCTTATTAGTGATTGGTGGAGCTAGACGGGATCGAACCGTCGACCTCTTGCATGCCATGCAAGCGCTCTCCCAGCTGAGCTATAGCCCCGGATTTATCGTCTCTCGACTCGTAACGCCGAAACGTTACTG
Organism: Pseudomonas sp. LS44; assembly: GCF_024730785.1. Classification (NCBI taxonomy): domain Bacteria; kingdom Pseudomonadati; phylum Pseudomonadota; class Gammaproteobacteria; order Pseudomonadales; family Pseudomonadaceae; genus Pseudomonas; species Pseudomonas sp. LS44. Next base: position 1,470,915 of record NZ_CP102830.1, on the reverse strand, counting down.
CTGGAATAATGGCGTCCCCTAGGGGACTCGAACCCCTGTTACCGCCGTGAAAGGGCGGTGTCCTAGGCCACTAGACGAAGGGGACGCAAACCCTTCTACAAAATCAGCCAGCCTTACGACTGACCGTGGCAATTTGGTGGAGCTAGACGGGATCGAACCGTCGACCTCTTGCATGCCATGCAAGCGCTCTCCCAGCTGAGCTATAGCCCCGTCTCAAGGACGGGGCGCATATTAGGTTGGCACCTGCAGGCTGTCAACAGAATTTTTCCGCACCGCCTAAAAAAATTCACCGCAAGAACAACCACTTACCCCAATCCAGAGGCAGTACCAACAGCGATCAGCCGACTAACAACCGATCAACGACATACCTCAGGGAATGGCAGCGAAGAGCTTTTCCCATTCCTTACCTTCTTTCTTCGATACTCCGCCCAGCACTTCGATGGCCTGGCGCAAACGGAATCGGGTGAGATCGGGACCGAGGATTTCCATGGCGTCCAGCACCGATACCGAGCTGGCCTGGCCGGTGATTGCGACAAACATCAGCGGCATGGCATCGCGCAGCTTCAACTCAAGATGCTCGACCACCGCCTGAATGCAGCCAGTGATCTGCTCTTTGTCCCATTGGCGCAAAGCTTCCAGCCTCCACAAAATCAGTTGGATGACCTGGCGCACTTGCTCAGCCGAGAGCTTCTTGTGCTCGAACAACTTGGCATCCAGCGGCACGCCGCCGGAGAAGAAGAAGCCCGCCAGCGGCGCAACCTGGCTCAAGGTTTCCACCCGGCCCTGTACGTGCGGCGCAATTTTCATCAGGTAGTCGGGGTTCAACGCCCACTTCTGCATTTCGGCGGCGAAGGTTTCGACGCTCAGCTCACGCAGCCATTGGCCGTTGAGCCAGGAAAGCTTCTCCAGATCGAAAATCGGCCCACCCAGGGAAACCCGTTGGATATCGAAATTTTCGACCATCTCGGCCAGGGTGAACTTCTCGCGCTCATCCGGCATCGACCAGCCCATGCGCCCGAGATAATTGAGCATCGCCTGCGGCAAAAAGCCCATACGCTCGTAGAAGGTGATCGAGGTCGGATTCTTGCGTTTGGATAACTTGCTCTTGTCCGGATTGCGCAGCAGCGGCATATAGCAGAGCTGCGGCTGTTCCCAGCCGAAATATTCGTAGAGCTTGATCAATTTGGGTGCCGAGGGCAGCCACTCCTCACCACGCAGCACATGGGTGATACCCATCAGATGATCGTCGACGACGTTGGCCAGGAAATACGTCGGCAGGCCATCGGCCTTCATCAGCACCTGCATGTCCATGCGGTCCCAAGGAATTTCCACCGTGCCACGCAGCATGTCCGGGACTTCGCAAATACCTTCGCTCGGCACTTTCATGCGAATTACATAAGGCTCACCGGCGCTCAAGCGGCGCTGTACTTCATCAGCCGATAGCGTCAGACCGCGCCCATCATACCGTGGGGTCTCGCCGCGAGCGGTTTGCTCGGCGCGCATCTGATCGAGCTCGGCGGGCGTCGCGAAGCAATAGAACGCGTGGCCTTTTTGCAGCAGCTCATCCGCATATTTGCGGTAAATCTCGCCACGTTCGCTCTGCCGGTACGGACCATGTGGACCGCCAACGTCCGGGCCTTCGTCCCATTCGATACCCAGCCAGCGCAACGCATCGTAGATCTGCTGTTCCGATTCGCGAGTCGAGCGCACCTGGTCGGTGTCCTCGATACGCAGAATGAATTGGCCACCGTGCTGGCGCGCAAAACACAGGTTGAACAGGGCGATATAAGCGGTGCCGACATGCGGGTCGCCGGTTGGCGATGGCGCGATACGGGTACGAACGGTGGTCATCGGAAGAGATCTCGGATCAGCGGATCAAAGTGAAAAGCGCCAGGCACGGGCCTGGCGTCAAAGGCCCAATGTTAGCAGGCGGGCGGTTGCCGGCTCCAGCAACTCGCCTTCATCGCGGGGCAAGTGGTGCATCAGGAAATCGAGGAAAGTCTTCACTTTCATCGCCTGGAAACGGCGCGACGGATAAACCGCATGAACTTCGCCAACCGGCAAACGCGCCTGTGGCAGCAACTCGATGAGTTCGCCACGACGCACGGCGTACTCGCTGATCATCAGCGGCAGCCCCGCAATCCCAGCGCCGGCCAACACCGCCTCGCGAGCGAAAGTAATGTTGTTGCACGACATCACCCGCTGGCACACCACACTCTCACCGATCAGCGGCCAGTAGCGCGGCGCGTCTGAGGGCAACAGAATGGCGCGGTGATCGGCGAGCTGCTCGATGCTTTCCGGCACGCCGTGAGCAGCCAGGTAGGCAGGACTCGCGCAGAGCCGCCGGCGGCTTTCGAACAGCTTGCGGGCAATCAGCGTGGAATCTTGCGGAGGCCCCACCAAAATGGCGATATCGACGCCTTCTTCTACCGGGTCGACAGGTCGCGAGGTCAGTTCGACTTCGGCGCGTATTTCCGGATATTGACGCATAAATGCGCCGAGAACCTTACCCAGAAACAGCTGCCCGAACTCAATTGGTGCGCTAATTCGCAGCAGGCCAGACGGCTCACGCTGAAGCTGCATGACCGCATGCTCGGCCTCGGCAAAATCGAGCATGATCTGCCGGCAGCGCTCGTAGTAGGCCTGGCCCACTTCGGTCAATCGCAATTTTCGGGTCGTGCGATTGATCAAACGTACGCCGAGACGCTCTTCCAGCAGCGCGATCCGCCGACTGACCGTCGACTTCTGCATGCCCAACCCTTGAGCGGCCAGCGTGAAGCTGTGGCACTCGACAACCCGGGTGAAGATCAGCGCATCATCCAATCCCATTATTGTTCCCCATAAGCAACAAGCTTTCTGAAGTGTAACGGCTACATAGCGGGAGGGAACACTGTTAGATTTGCTTACAGTTTTGCCCTTCTTTCGAGCCTTCGCATGCCTGCCAAACTCCAGCGCCGCCTGTTTGTCTTCCTCGCCTTAGTCAGCCTTGTCACTCTTGGATTCTTTTTGCATTGGTGGCTGATTGGCCGCTTCGTCGAAAGCACCGACAACGCCTACGTACAGGGCGAAATCACCCGCCTGTCCAGCCAGCTCGGCGCACGGATCGATAAGGTGTTGGTACAGGACAACCAGCATGTGGAGAAAGGTGACCTGCTGGTAGTGCTCGAAGCGGGCGACTTCAACCTTGCCCTTGAACGTGCGCGCGCCACGCTGGCCACGCGCGAGGCAGAGTTGGTCCAGGCACACAGCAAATTGACGCAACAGGCCAGTACGATTACCGCCAGCCGCGCCGATGTCGCCGCGAGCCAGGCAACCCTGGGACGCACGCAGATCGATCTATCGCGCGCGCAAACCCTGCGTAAACCCGGCTACGTCTCGGAAGAGCGGGTTACCACCCTGACCGCCGATAGTCATGTCGCGCGCTCCCATGTCAGCAAGGCCGAAGCCGATCTGGCCGCACAACGCCAACAGGTCGATACGCTGCACGCGGAAATCAAGCGCCTCGAAGCCCAGATCGCCAGCGCGCGCGCGGAACTGGCGCAAGCCGAGTTGAATCTGACCCGCACGGAAATCCATGCACCGATCAGTGGCATGGTCGGCCAGCGGGCCGCACGCAACGGTCAATACGTGCAGGCCGGGGCGTACTTGCTGTCGCTGGTGCCGGACCAGGACATCTGGGTTCAAGCCAACTTCAAGGAAACCCAGATCGGCAAGATGCAGCCCGGGCAAAAGGCTGAGCTGGAGTTCGACGCCTATCCAGACACACCGATTGAAGGCCGCATCGAAAGCCTGTTCGCCGCCTCTGGCGCACAGTTCAGCTTGCTGCCGCCCGACAACGCCACCGGCAACTTCACTAAAGTCGTGCAGCGCATCCCAGTGAAGCTCACCTTCGCCGCCGACAATCCGCTACGCGGCAAGATCCGCCCGGGTATGTCGGTCAACGTGAAGGTCGAACTCAAGTCCGCCAACCATGGCAGCTGAAACGTTTCTCCGCCCCACCGGAGAGCCTACCCGGCGCGACTGGATCGCGGTGATGAGCATGATGCTGGGCGCCTTTATGGCGATTCTCGACATCCAGATCACCAACTCATCACTCAAGGATATCCAGGGCGCGCTGTCCGCGACCTTGGAAGAAGGCTCGTGGATTTCCACCTCGTATCTGGTCGCCGAGATCATCATGATCCCGATGGCCGCCTGGCTGGTGCAGCTACTTTCCGTGCGGCGTCTGGCGACTTGGGTGTCAGCCGCCTTCATCATTGCCTCGCTGCTGTGTTCAACCGCCTGGAACCTGGAAAGCATGATCGTGTTTCGCGCGCTGCAGGGTTTCACCGGCGGCGCGCTGATTCCGCTGGCCTTCACGCTGACGCTGATCAAACTGCCGGAACACCACCGCGCCAAAGGCATGGCGATGTTTGCCATGACCGCCACGTTTGCCCCATCCATTGGCCCAACCCTGGGCGGCTGGCTGACGGAGAACTGGGGCTGGGAGTACATCTTCTATATCAACGTGCCGCCCGGCCTGCTGCTGATTGCCGGTCTGCTCTACGGCCTGGAAAAGAAACCACCGCATTGGGAACTGCTGAAAAGCACCGACTACGCCGGCATCGTGACCCTAGGCGTGGGCCTCGGCTGCTTGCAGGTGTTTCTCGAGGAAGGCCACCGCAAGAACTGGCTGGAATCGATGCTGATCGTCAATCTTGGCAGCATCGCAGTGGTCAGCTTGATCTGCTTCGTGATCTTGCAGATTTCGCGACCCAATCCACTGATCAATCTGGGCATCCTGCGTAATCGCAATTTCGGTCTGTCGAGCATCGCCAGCGTGGGTTTGGGCATGGGTCTGTACGGCTCGATCTACCTGCTGCCGCTGTACCTCGCGCAGATCCAGAATTACAACGCCTTGCAGATCGGCGAAGTGATCATGTGGATGGGTGTGCCTCAGTTATTCATAATTCCGCTGATTCCCAAGTTGATGAAAGTGGTGCCACCCAAGTTCCTCTGCGCCCTGGGTTTCGGCTTATTTGGTCTGGCCAGTCTATTGTCGGGATCGCTCAATCTGGACTTTTCCGGACCGCAATTCGACTACCTCCAACTCATCCGCGCGCTTGGCCAACCGCTGGTGATGGTGACCATCTCGATGATCGCCACGGTTTATCTGCAGCCTGAAGATGCTGGCTCTGCCTCCAGCTTGTTCAATGTGCTGCGCAACCTCGGCGGCGCCGTGGGGATCGCCCTGCTCGCCACGCTGCTGGACAGTCGTGCCAAGGTGTATTTCGACTATCTGCGCGAAGCGGTGGTGCCAAGCAACCCGCAGGTCGGCGAGCGTCTGGCGCTGCTCACCAACACCCTTGGCAGCGAAACCGCGGCGCTGGGCAAGCTCAGCGAAACCGTGCATCAGCAGGCGATGATCATGGCCTACAATGACGCCTTCCATGCGGTCGGTATCATGTTGTGCATCAGCATGCTGGCCATCCTGTTGACCCGTGCGCTGCCGCCAGGCATGCACGACAGCCCCGCCGCACATTAATCATTTATCTGCCGGTTCCCGCCGGCAGATTCGCTCCAGGTTTCCCATGTCCGCCACTGCCGCCCGCACCCGTTCGCTGCTGATCATCGGTGCTTTTATCGTCATTTATATCGGCTGGGGCACGACCTACCTGGCCAACCATTTCCTGCTCCGCGAGCTCCCGCCTTTCGTCATCGCCACCCTGCGCTTCGCGCTCGCCGGCAGTTTGGCCCTGGCTTGGGCCCTCGCGAGTGGCAGCGCCAAGTTGCAACGCAGTGATTGGGGTAGTGCGCTCATCGGCAGCTTGCTGCTGATCAGCATCGGCCAAGGCGCCTTGCTGTATGCCAACCAATACCTGCCGACCGGATTATTGGCGATGCTGTACACCACCCTGCCGCTCTGGAGCGTGGCCCTGGAATGGTTACTCGGTGACCGGCCACCGCTCTGGGTGCTCTGCGGCCTGGCGCTCGCCTGCGCCGGCATTGTGCTGCTGATGAACAAGGGACTCGACAGCGCCGCCACCGGTCAACAATGGTTGGCCGGCGGACTGGTGGTGATTGCCACGTTGCTGTGGGCCATTGGCGCCTGGTGGATGAGTCGCCGCCCACCGTTTGCATCCCGCTCGCTGGGCTTGAGTCTACAAATGCTGATTGGCGCGGTCTTACTCGGACTGTTTGGCCTTTATCACGGCGACTGGCAGAGCGCCGACGTGCCCGGCCTGTCGCGCTCGGGATGGCTATGGCTGGCCTACCTGGTGCTGCCGGTCAGCCTTGGCGTCTATCCGGCGTACTTCTGGCTGCTGCGCGAGGTTCGACCGAGCCTGGTGTCGACCTTTGCCTTCGTAAACCCATTGATCGCGCTATTGCTCGGCTATCTGCTGCTGGATGAGACGCTGAGTCTGACCGCCCTGCTCACCTGCGTGGCGACTCTGGCGGGAGTCACCCTGATCATTTTCGGCAGACGCTAAGCACCGCGAACGGCTAAACCTCCAGCAGGCGCTGGCGGAGCTTTTGAATTTCATCGCGCATTTGCGCTGCCGCTTCAAACTCGAGATCGCGCGCCAGTTGCAGCATTTTTTCCTCTAGCTGGCGGATGCGCTTGGTGATTTCGCTCGGTGAGCGCAGCTCGGCTTCGTAGCGGGCATTTTCCTCCGCGACCTTGGCCATGCCCTTGCGCTTGCTACTCCGCGAACCCGGCACATGGGCGCCCTCGAGGATATCCTGGACATCCTTTTTCACCCCCTTCGGAACAATGCCGTGGGCGGTGTTGAAATCGACCTGTTTCTGCCGCCGGCGCTCAGTTTCGCCAATCGCCCGCTCCATTGAGCCAGTCATCCGGTCGGCGTAGAGAATCGCCCGGCCCCTGAGATTACGGGCCGCGCGGCCGATGGTCTGAATCAGCGAACGCTCGGAGCGCAGAAAGCCCTCCTTGTCGGCGTCCAGAATCGCCACCAGCGACACTTCGGGCATATCCAAGCCCTCGCGCAGCAGGTTGATACCGACCAGCACATCGAAAGCACCGATGCGCAGGTCGCGGATAATTTCGACTCGCTCGACGGTATCGATGTCCGAATGCAGATAACGCACCCGCACACCGTGGTCGCCGAGATAATCGGTCAGGTCTTCGGCCATGCGTTTGGTCAGGGTGGTGACCAGCACGCGCTCTTCGAGCGCCACACACTTGTGGATCTCCGACAACAAGTCATCGACCTGGGTGCTGGCCGGGCGAATCTCAACTTGGGGATCGACCAACCCGGTGGGCCGCACCAGTTGTTCGATGACCCGGCCCGCGTGATCGGCTTCGTAGGGCCCGGGCGTCGCGGAGACGAAGATGGTTTGCGGACTGATCGCCTCCCATTCGTCAAAACGCAGTGGCCGGTTATCCAATGCCGAGGGCAAGCGGAAACCATATTCGACCAGGGTTTCCTTGCGCGATCGGTCACCTTTGAACATCGCCCCAACCTGCGGAACGCTGACGTGCGACTCGTCGATTACCAGCAGCGAGTTGGCCGGCAAGTAATCGTAAAGGGTCGGCGGGGCCTCGCCGGAACCCCGCCCGGAGAGGTAGCGCGAGTAGTTTTCGATGCCGTTGCAGTAGCCCAGCTCGAGGATCATCTCCAGATCGAAACGAGTGCGTTGCTCCAGGCGTTGCGCCTCGACCAACTTGTTGTTGGCGCGTAGATATTCCAGACGCTGGACCAACTCGACCTTGATGTGTTCCACCGCATCGAGCAACGTTTGCCGCGGAGTGACGTAGTGGCTCTTGGGATACAGGGTGTAGCGCGGCAGTTTGCGGATGACTTCTCCGGTCAGCGGATCGAAGGCGGAAATACTCTCAATCTCGTCATCGAACAGCTCGATGCGAATCGCTTCAAGATCGGATTCCGCCGGGAAAACATCGATCACATCGCCCCGCACTCGGAAGGTCGCGCGCGCAAAATCCATGTCGTTACGGCTGTATTGCAGATCCGCCAAGCGGCGCAGTAAGGCGCGCTGATCCATTTTGTCGCCGCGATCAAGGTGCAGCACCATTTTCAGATACGACTTGGGATCACCTAGACCGTAAATGCACGACACGGTCGTAACGATGATCGAGTCTGGCCGCTCCAGCAGCGCCTTGGTCGCGGACAGGCGCATTTGCTCGATATGATCGTTGATCGAGGCGTCCTTCTCGATAAAGGTATCGGAGGACGGCACATAAGCTTCGGGCTGGTAGTAGTCGTAATAAGAAACGAAGTACTCGACCGCATTATTTGGAAAGAAGCTTTTGAATTCGCCATACAGCTGCGCGGCTAGCGTCTTGTTCGGCGCCAGCACCAGGGTCGGCCGCTGTACCTGGGCAATCACGTTGGCGATGCTGAAGGTTTTCCCTGAGCCGGTCACGCCAAGTAGGGTCTGGTGCGATAACCCAGCGACCAGCCCCTCCACCATTTGTCGGATCGCCTCTGGCTGGTCGCCGGCCGGCTCAAAACGGGTCACAAGTTGAAACTGGGACATGACTACCTCGACATACGGCTGTGACGCGACACCGCAGACTACGTCAAACCGGTGAAAATGGTGCTCGCATATCGCCGCACCAAGCCCTGACCGCTATACTACCGGCCGTTCGCGCAACCCCCTAGCACCACTGTCCGGCGGGTTGCTAAGCCTTCCACTTCTCTTCTTCGAGCTCCCGCCCCATGAGTTTGTTCTCTGCCGTCGAAATGGCTCCGCGCGACCCCATCCTCGGTCTCAATGAAGCGTTTAACGCCGATACCCGCACTACCAAAGTCAATCTAGGCGTCGGCGTCTATTACAATGAAGAAGGTCGAATTCCGCTGTTGCGCGCGGTAGCCGAAGCGGAGAAAGCCCGCCTCGCAGCCCACGCGCCGCGCGGCTATCTGCCCATCGAAGGCATTACCGCCTACGATCAGGCGGTACAGAAGCTGCTGTTTGGCGCCGAATCCGCACTGATCCGCGAAGGTCGTGTGATTACCGCCCAGGCCCTGGGTGGCACTGGCGCACTGAAAGTCGGCGCAGACTTCCTCAAGCGCCTGTTGCCAGATGCCGTAGTCGCCATTAGCGATCCGAGCTGGGAAAACCACCGCGCCTTGTTCGAGTCGGCTGGCTTTCCGGTACAGAACTATCGCTACTACGATGCCGCGACTCATGGCGTAAACCGCGCTGGCCTGCTGGAAGACATTAAAGCTCTGCCCGCGCGCTCAATCGTGGTGTTGCACGCCTGCTGTCACAACCCGACGGGCGTCGACCTGCAACTGGATGACTGGAAGGCGATCCTTGAGGTGTTGCGTGAGCGCGAGCATGTCCCTTTCCTCGATATCGCCTATCAGGGCTTTGGCGATGGCATTGAGCAGGACGCCGAAGCGGTCCGTCTATTCGCTGACTCTGGGTTGAGCTTCTTCGTCTCGAGCTCGTTCTCCAAGTCCTTCTCGCTGTATGGCGAACGAGTTGGCGCGCTATCCATCGTCACCGGCTCAAAGGCAGAAACCAATAACGTGCTGTCCCAGGTCAAGCGGGTCATCCGCACCAACTACTCCAATCCGCCAACCCATGGCGCGACCGTAGTCGCCTCCGTGCTCAACAGCCCGGAACTGCGCGCCATGTGGGAAGCCGAATTGGGTGAGATGCGCGACCGTATCCGCAGCATGCGCCTGGCGATGGTCGAGCAACTGGCAGCCCAGGGAACCAAGCGGGATTTCAGTTTTGTCGCGCGCCAGCGCGGGATGTTTTCCTATTCCGGATTGACCCCCGCACAGGTTGAGCAGCTGAAGAATGAATTCGGAATTTACGCTGTTAGCACTGGCCGTATCTGCGTTGCCGCACTGAATACGAACAACCTCAGCGCCGTGACAAACGCCATCATTCAAGTGCTCTAAACGCGACGAGGGGAAGTCGACCCAAGCTTGACTTCCCCTTTTTAATCAGTAGGATACGCACCATTGTTCCGCGATAGCTCAGTCGGTAGAGCAAATGACTGTTAATCATTGGGTCCCTGGTTCGAGTCCAGGTCGCGGAGCCAAATAAGAACCCCAGCCAACGGCTGGGGTTTTGCTTTTATAGACATCCATAACGCAAAAGGCCGATCATCGACCGGCCTTCATTCATATCAACAAGTGCTTAGTTGATACTCAATTTCTCTCGATTCTTCTCCAATGTTGCCGCGCCAATACCCTTCACTTCCAGCAACTCATCTACCGACGCGAATGGCCCGTTAGCTTCCCGATACTCGATAATCGCCTTCGCCTTGACCGCACCAATACCAGTCAATCCACTCTGCAACGCATCCGCATCAGCGGTATTGAGATTCATTTTTCCGTCAATGGTAGTCGCGCCTTTAACCGGTTGGGTAGCAGTCACGACAGGCTTGCTAGCTGACGACTGAGATGATTCCGCAGCCACTGCGGCTACAGAGAGTGTTGCGAGAACGGCAAACAGGAGGGAAGAAACTCGTCCTTTAAGCATGTTGAAACTCCATTTAATAAGGGATGCGCGGTATTTCCTTCTCCGCGCGACCAACTTAGCCTCAATCCCTTTCTTATCAAAGCTCCGAGTTATTGAACTTTGAACCGCGTTGCAGATGAATCCAGTCGACAATCTCCCCATCCGGCGAATAACCACTCACCGTACTGCGCAAAAGCTCGCGAACCTGCATGTAATCATCAACTTCGATGGCCTTCAGCAAAGCATCCAATACCGACTTCAAAGTGTCCCAAGGAAGATGTTCCTCGTTAGCGCTCATAATCATTGGGTGTTCAGTGCCGATTACATTGTCGCCAATCAGTAACTCTTCATAGAGCTTCTCGCCGGGACGCAATCCGCTGAATTCGATAGCGATATCCCCGTGAGGATTCTTCTCCGAACGCACACTGAGGCCGGAAAGATGGATCATCTTTTCCGCCAGTTCGAGAATCTTCACCGGTTGGGCCATATCCAACACGAACACATCGCCGCCCTGCCCCATCGAGCCGGCTTGAATCACCAGCTGAGCGGCCTCGGGAATGGTCATGAAGTAACGGGTGATATTCGGATGCGTGACCGTCACCGGCCCGCCGCGACGAATTTGTGCATAGAACCGCGGGATCACTGACCCCGAGGAGCCCAGCACATTCCCGAAACGCACCATGGTGAAACGGGTCTTGTTGACCTGATGGACGGCATCCTTGTCTGCAAACAAAACCGGAGCCGATTCCCGGCTCAATGCCTGCAAAACCATTTCAGCCAGGCGCTTGGTGCTACCCATCACGTTGGTCGGCCGCACCGCTTTGTCGGTGGAAATCAGCACGAAATGCTTAACGCCTGCCCTCACAGCAGCCTGAGCGGTGTACAACGACCCCATGACGTTGTTCAGCACCCCCTCGGCAATGTTGTGCTCCACCATCGGTACATGCTTGTAGGCGGCCGCATGGTAGACAGTGTCCACCTGCCAGGTCCGCATAATGTCCAGCAGCCGCTCTGGATTGCGGATCGAGCCCAGGATTGGCACCAGCCGTAGCGGCAAGGACTCACGCTCGATCCTTTGCTCAAGCTCGGTATGGATGCTGTACAGATTGAACTCGCTGTGCTCGAACAGCAGCAGCGTTGTGGGTTCACTCGCCATGATCTGGCGGCACAACTCAGAACCGATCGAGCCTCCAGCGCCAGTCACCATAACGGTCTGACCACGAATGCAACGCTCGAATAACTCCTGTTGCGGCGGAACCGCATCACGCCCGAGCAAGTCGGTGATATCCACTTCCTGGATGTCATCGACCTTCACCCGCCCACTGGCCAGATCCATAAAGCCCGGCACACTGCGCACATGCAGTGGGAACTGTTCAAGGAGTGCTAACACCTCGCGTCGGCGCCCGCGGGAGGCTGAGGGAATTGCCAGCAATATCTCCTGCGCCCCCGTTTCCTCGATCATCTGTTGGATATGCTTGGGCTTGAACACCCGCATCCCGGCAATTACCCGATCGGCAATGCCGCTGTCATCATCTATGAAAGCCACCGGGCGCATCGCGCGGCCCATCCGCAAGGCCCCCACCAACTGGTTACCGGCAGCCCCAGCACCATAGATCGCCACCTTAGGCAAACCGTCATCACGGTTCATAAACGGCATCGGCTGGCTGACTGAAAACCAATCGCCCATAAAATACTGGCGCATTCCCAGACGTAACCCTCCGAGCATCACCACACTCAACCACCAGTAGTTGAACACCAGTGAGCGTGGCACAGCTACTGGTGCATCGCGGTGCCAATACACCGCCAGGGCGAGGAACAAGGCAGACAGCGTGACAGCCTTGGCGATAGCGAGCAGCGCATCGTTACCGAAGTAGCGCATCACCGCCCGGTACATACCGAACCTCACGAACAGCGGGATAGCGATCAGCGGCGCGGCCACAAACAGCCAGAGGTGCCCTCCCCACGGATGAATCAGATTGTCGGTGCCTAGGCGCACGACAAACGACAACCACAAAGCGACCCATACCAGCACCACATCCGCAGTCAGCTGCAAAAAGCGCTTGTAACGACGCGGCAGCCGCAACAGCCCTTCGCGCAACTTATTAGCAGTCCTCAACACTAGGGCGTCCTCGAAATCTTTAACAATCCAATAAGCGGATCTGCCGCAACGCAGTTAATTTTCAGCGCCACACCCACCCAACCACGCATGGAATCAACACTGGGTAAACGGTGTCCCCTGCAGGCATCCTACTCACTGTTAGCATTCGTAACACTCGGCAACGAACTCAACTGTCCCACTCTCGCCTGGAGAGGGACCCGGGGTGAGGGGAGGCTCTACTCCCGCGCCCCGGCCTTGAACCTTATCGCCAACCACACCAACGGCAGGTAAGCCAGCAGCAACCCCAAGGCGCCATCCACTCCACCGAGCCCGACCCACGCCGCAATTGGCAGCAGCCAGAGAAGGTTCAGCATCGCTACCGCCAGCGTTACCGGAAGGTGCTTACCAAACTGGCGTGATGCGTACTGGTAAGCATGGCTGCGGTGAGCCTCGTACACCTTATCGCCCCGCAGCAGCCTGCGAAACAGAGTCCAAGTCGCATCGACGATGAATACCCCCAGTAGAATCAACCAACTCCACAGCAACTGTGGCGCCACCCAGGCGGCTTGCAGCGAGAGCACGCCCAGCGCAATACCGAGAAAGCCACTCCCGGCATCCCCCATGAAGATACGCGCTGGCGGGAAGTTCCAGAACAGGAAGCCCGCCACCGCCACCGCCAGCGACAAGGGCGCTAGTACGGCAGCCCCCTCGCCTAGCAATAAATAGAGCAACGCGCCGCCCAAGCACACGCAGATAGCCTCGACACTGGCGATACCGTCGATGCCATCCATGAAGTTGTACAGATTGAGCAGCCAAACCAGATAAAACGCCGCCAGCGCATAACCCAGCCAGCCCAGCTCCAGGTCGAAGCCAAAGATCACCAGCGGTGGCAAACCACCCAACCAGCCCAGCGCCCAGCCAGCTCCGATGAAATGCGCCAACAGCCGCCAGCGCGCAGCGATATGCCCATGATCATCGAGAAATCCCACCACGGCAATCCAGGCCCCGGCCCCTAGCAACGCCCACATCACCGGCCATGCCAACACGCCGACTGACGCCAATGGAGGCAGCGCCGCCAGAAAGCTGAGCACAATGGCCACCCCCCCCCCGCGCGGCGTGGGCACCGAATGCGAACTGCGCCCACTGGGAATATCCATCAAGCTGCGCGCCAAGGCATAACGGCGCAAGACACCGGTCAGAAAAAGAGAAACGCCGGCCATAGCCGGCAGCAGCCACCAAATTGTCATCAACGATAAACTTCCTGAAACAGCCAAAACAAAAGCTCGCACCGAGGGCATCTGCCACCTTATAGGAGCCGCGCCCCGATACAGACCGCCGGCCCACGCCGGAAACGACAAAATCAGCCACCCCGACCAGCGCCGATGGCATCCCGAACAAACGAAGCCTTGAACTCAAGCGTTGGCGATTCGCCGCCGGCAATCAGGGTTCGGACTTCCGGGTTTGCATGGCCATGTTCTGCGGCGCCGCATCATCGCGTGTGATGATCAAAAAAATGCTTTGCCGTTTTGCGCAGAGCTGCATCAACGCTAACCGGCGGCGCCCAACCCAATAATTCACGTGTCTTGCTGATATCGACCTGTAGCGAGCCGCACAACCGCTGGGAAAGAGCTTTCTTCCCCAGCATCGCCGCCCCCGCTTCCAGCACCCAACTCGGCACCGGCAACAGACGGGCCGGCTTGCCCAAAGCGGCTCCCATTCTACGCAACAACTCGGTAGTCGAGAGATCCTCGCCATCGCTTACCAGAAAAGTCTGGTTCGCTGCGGCAGGGTGGTCGATACAGGTCACGATCAGATCAACCAGATTGTCCAAGGCAACCAGGCTGCGCCGGTTATGAATAGCCCCAAAAGGTAAAGGCACGCCCTTGTGCAGCCAACGCATCATGCTCAAGAAATTGGCTTTCACACCCGGCCCATACACCAGCGTCGGACGGATAATCACAACCTCCATCCCCGTTTCCGCAGCCAGCGCCCGCAACCCCTGCTCGGCCTCCGTCTTGGAGATGCCATAAGGGTCCGCCGGTGCCGATTGAGCATCAGCAATGTAGGGCGTACCAACTGGCGTGCCTTCGCCATTGACCTTGATCGAGCTGATGAAAATGAAACGACGTACGCCCGCCTCCGCGGCTTGGCGAGCAAGGTTCAATGTACCTTCGACGTTGACCTTGCGGAACTCCGTGAGAGGGTCAGCCGACTTGTCATTCATCACATGCACGCGGGCAGCACTGTGGATGACCACATCGGTACCTCGTAGAGCAGTGTTCCAATTGGTCGTACCATCAATTGCAGAAATCTGCGTAACTGAAGTTGCCTGCGGCAGACCCGTCAACGGACCGCGTATTGCCACAATCAACTGGCTTGCGCTGTTCGCTGATAGTCGATCGTGCACTGCGCGACCTACAAAGCCAGATACTCCTGTCAAAAGAGTCCTGTTCATTATTTTTCGTTCCTTCTCAGGCTGGCTCTCCGAAAAAGCATTTCGAGGCGATCGAAGAGATTCGCTTTGGAAAAATGTTCAAGGTAGAACTGCTTACCTGCACAGCCCATGGTCGCACGCTGCTCTGGCGTCAACGCCACCATCGAGCGCACGATACCCGCCAAGGCAGCAGCATCGCCTGAGCTACAGGCCATGCCAGCCCCGGACTCGCGAACAACCCGCGCAGCTTCGCCATCAATCATGGCAATCACTGGCTTACCGGAGGCCAGATAGGCTTGCACTTTTCCAGGTATGGTTTTCTCGAATACCTCGTTAGTCTTCAAGGAAACTAGCAAGGCATTGGCTGTCGCAAATAACGGAGGCATCCTCTCTAGAGGATGTCGCCCCAACAACAACACATTGGTCAGACCACGTGCAGCAACCTGCTCGTGCAACCAGGCACTGACCCTGCCATCCCCCACGATGGCCCAGCGCACTGGCAACTCAGCCTTTATCGTTTCTGCCGCCTCGAGAATTGCAGGAAAATCCTGAGCCTCGCCGAGATTACCGGCAAAGACGATGGTAAAGACCGAGTCATCACGTACGAGAACATCCGATGGACCTTCTATGTCCCCGGAAAAGTCATCCTCTGCCCAGCTGGGAAAATATACCAGACGCTCCGGCGCAATATTCTTCGTACAGTACTTCCTGACGTTGTCGCCAAAAGCTTTCGACTGTAGAAGCAGATAGTCAGTGCGGTTGTAGATACAGGAAACAAGTTTTCCGACAAGCGCCAGGAGTCTCTTGTTTTTGACAATTCCAACCGCGCTCAAGGTCTCCGGCCAGAGATCGAGGATCCATACGAATACGGGAGTCTTCTTCAGCCTGCCAATAACCAGGGCAGGGATAGCCGCCATTATCGGAGAAACCGCATAGACGAAAATCGAGTCGAACTCTTGTCGACGAAGTTTGTACGCCCCAAGTACCGAAGCACTGGTAAAGAAAGAAAGGTAGTTGAGCGCCAAAGTTATGCTGCGGCGGCCACGGGGCAGCATGGGGACACGCACAACCCGCGCGCCGGAATAGCTGGAAAACTGCTCAGGATCTTTCCGATAGGCAGCGAACACCTGACCTTCGGGATAGTTTGGAAGACCGGTGAGCACAGTAACTTCATGGCCCTTGGCAACAAAGCCTTCAACCATGTTGTTGATGCGCATGTTTTCAGGCCAGAAATACTGCGTCACGACCAGAATCTTCAATGGTTTGTCCGTCATACTGTGGGACCAATCAGTACCTTTTCCAAACAGTCCGCATGACATAGTCGCGATAGCTGTGGATGATCCGCGCCACCTTTTCTGCCACGTTGGGCATGCTGTAATCGGCCACCAGTCGAAAACTGCGTGCCTCGCCGCGCCCCTGACTTTCCAACACGTGCAACCCCTGTATCACACGCTCAACTTCCAGGCCAACCATCATCACCGCGGCCTCCTCCATGCCTTCCGGGCGCTCGTGGGCCTCGCGGATATTCAGGGCTGGGAAGTTGAGGATCGAGGACTCTTCATTGATCGTGCCGCTATCCGACAGCACTGCCTTAGAGGCAAGCTGCAACTTGTTGTAGTCCTTGAACCCCAGAGGCTTGAGCAGGCGCACGTTGTCGTGGAACTGCACCCCCATGGCGTCTACCCGCTTCTGGGTACGCGGATGGGTGGAGACGATCACCGGGTAACCGTAGTGCGCCGCCACGGTGTTGAGCACCTCCACCAGCTTGAGGAAGTTTTTGTCGGAATCGACGTTCTCCTCACGGTGGGCGCTGACCACGAAGAACTTGCCGGCCTCCAGCCCCAGGCGCTCCAGCACATCCGAGGCCTCGATGCCATCGCGGTAGTGATTGAGCACTTCGAACATCGGGCTACCGGTCTTGATCACCATGTCAGGCGACATACCCTCGCGCAGCAAATAGTCGCGGGCAATGGTGCTGTAGGTCAGGTTGATGTCGGCCGTGTGGTCGACGATGCGACGGTTGATCTCCTCCGGTACGCGCATATCAAAGCAACGGTTGCCGGCTTCCATGTGAAAGGTCGGAATCTTGCGACGCTTGGCGGGAATTACAGCCATGCAGCTGTTGGTGTCGCCCAGCACCAGCAGGGCTTCGGGTTGCACTTCAGCCAGCACACGATCCACGGCGATGATCACGTTACCGATGGTTTCCGCACCACTGGCGCCGGCAGCATTGAGGAAGTGATCGGGCTTACGGATGCCGAGATCCTGGAAAAATATCTCGTTCAGTTCGTAATCATAATTCTGACCGGTATGAACCAGTACATGATCACAATACTCATCCAGCTTGGCCATGACCCGCGACAGGCGAATAATTTCCGGACGGGTACCTACCACAGTGACAACTTTAAGTTTCTTCATTGCAAAGCTCTACTCAAAACCATCAAAACCGAGCGGGATAGCACTCAGGTACAAAAGCGTCCTTGTCATGCCCTGCCACCGCGGAGCAACCACCGTTGGCGAAATATTACGCCTCAGCCCCTACCGGTCTTGCATAGGTATCCGGCCGTTCACGGTCGAAGATCTCGTTGGCCCAGAGCATCACGATCATTTCATCATCACCCACATTGGTGATGTCGTGGGTCCAGCCCGGGACGGTTTCGACGATCTCCGGTTGCTCGCCGGTGGTGAACAGCTCATAGAACTCCCCGGACACGATGTGGCGAAAGCGGAAGCACGCCTTGCCTTTGATCACCAGAAATTTCTCGGTTTTCGAGTGATGGTAATGCCCACCACGGGTCACACCAGGATGCGCTGTAAAGTAGGAGAACTGACCACTATCACCTGTCTTGAGCATTTCCACGAATACCCCTCGCGGATCGCCATACTTGGACACCTGATAGGTGAAGCGCTCCGGCGGCAGGTAGCTGACATAAGTGGAGTACAACGCACGCACCAAACCTGTTCCAACCGGCTCGCTGATCAGGCTTGTGCGGCTATCGCGAAATGCCTGCAACTGATCGGCCAACGCCCCTACGCTGATGCTGTATTGCGGCTCGACACTGACGAAAGGCTCACCAACCAACTGACCATCCATCACCGCGATAAAGTGGGTGATTACATCGTCGATATACACGAGATTGATGCATGCTTGCGGATCGTTGATCTGAATCGGTAGATCACGGGCAATGTTGTGGCAGAAAGTCGCTACCGCCGAGTTGTAGTTTGGGCGGGCCCACTTGCCAAAGACATTGGGTAGACGGAACAGGTGCACCGCAGAGCCATGCTTGCTTGCCAGCTCGAGCAACGCCTCCTCGGCACCGCGCTTGCTGCTGCCATAGGAGTTATCCAACTCAGCCTGACTGGATGAAGTGTAAAGCACAGGCACAGACTTGCCGCTGGCTTCTATTGCATCACAGAGTGTATGGGTCAGGTCGATGTTACCGGTCTTGAACTCTTGTGGATTCTGCGGGCGATTCACTCCAGCCAGGTGAAACACAAAGTCCACCTCGGGCATCATCACCGGTAGCTGCGAGACCTCATCCCCGCGAGTGAAATGCAGCACTTCGACGTCCTTACGTTCACTCAGATGCGCAATCAGGTTCTTGCCAACAAAACCATTGGCACCGGTGATCAGCACTTTCATCGCTTACTCCTCAGGCGTTGCGTGTTCGCCACGCTGAATGGCGCGCATGAAGTCCAGCTTGAGCAACAAACGCTGCATACCGTCCACATCCAGACGCTCAGTGTTGTGTGAGTTGTAGTCTTCGGTGCGAGAAATTTTCTCCTCGCCCTGCTCCACAAACTTTCCGTAATTCAGATCGCGCAGATCGGGTGGCACACGGAAATATTCGCCGCGATCTTCTGCGCAGGCCATTTCCTCACGACTGAGCAAGGCCTCGTAAAGCTTCTCACCATGGCGAGTACCAATCACCTGAATCGAATGTTCAGGCTTACCAACCAACGCAGTCAAGGCCCTTGCCAAAACTTCAACTGTGGCGGCAGGAGCTTTCTGCACAAACATATCGCCATTGTTTCCATGCTCAAAGGCGTACAGCACCAGATCAACAGCATCGGCCAAAGTCATCATAAAGCGGGTCATGTTGGGATCGGTCAAGGTCAGCGGTGTGCCAGCGCGAATTTGCTCAATAAACAGCGGAATAACCGAACCACGAGAGGCCATGACATTGCCGTAACGAGTGCCGCAAATCACCGTCTTAGTGTCATCGACATTACGTGACTTGGCGACCATCACCTTTTCCATCATCGCCTTGGATATTCCCATGGCGTTAATCGGATACACAGCCTTATCGGTGCTCAGACATACCACACGCCTGACACTATTCTGGATAGCGGCCTCAAGTACGTTTTCAGTTCCGAGCACATTTGTCTTCACCGCCTCCAACGGATGAAATTCGCAGGACGGTACCTGCTTGAGAGCTGCTGCATGGAAGATGTAATCCACACCACGGGTTGCATTTAAAATGCTTTGATAGTCGCGCACATCTCCAATATAAAATTTCAGCTTGGAATTGGCATAGCGCTTGCGCATGTCATCCTGTTTTTTCTCGTCACGGCTGAAGATGCGGATTTCAGCAATATCGGAATTGAGAAAGCGCTTGAGGACAGAGCAACCGAAAGAGCCGGTGCCGCCGGTGATCAGAAGGGTTTTATCCTTAAACATGATATTTCACTTTCGACAGATACTCGGCCAAACCGGCACGACACATCCCATCCTTTTGATCGGGATTAGGATAATTGATGAGGACCGCTCGATAAGATCCCTTGAACACAAACAAGCTTCCAGCCGAAGCCCCGACAACACCGCATTGTCCCACTAGAGCTTCTATATCGTGATGCGAGCCAGCACCGCCCAGAAAGGTAAGAGGAATCCGCAACTCTCGCCGAATATGATCGGCAAGGACAAGGTCGTATCCCTTCATCTGGCCATCACGATCGATCGAGTTGATGACGATCTCCCCCGCCCCTGCAGCCTGCATCTGTTGAGCAAGCGCGGTGGGATCAGAGTTACGAGGCCGCGTGCCATTATGGGTAAAAACCTCGTAGCCCTTGGCAAACAAACCGATCTTCTTGCGCACATCAAGTACAACGACAACACTTTGCCGACCTATAGCTTCAGCTGTACGCGAAACCAATGTCGTGTCTCCGACCGCAGCCGCACTCATGGCCACTTTCTCTACACCGAGAGAAATAATTTTCTTGGCCTGTTCGGGAGTACGCACCCCGCCACCGTAGCAGAGCGGCATACGGCACTCCGCTGCCAAATTGGCAATCATTCGGTAGTCTGGTTCGGCGCCATTCACCGTGGCATCAATGTCCAGCACAACCAACTCGTCCGCTTCCTTTTCGTTGAATATCTTGACCGCGTTGATCGGATCACCGACGTACTTTGGAGCCTTGAATTCGACGGTTTTCACCAAGCCTCCCTGATGAACCAGCAAGCAAGGAATAATTCTAGGTCTCAACATCTCAAAGCTCCGCGAAATTCTTCAGGAGCGCCGCCCCCCAATGATGGCTCTTTTCCGGGTGAAACTGCACGCCGAACACATTGCCGTTCTGGACTGCACAAGCAAACTGAAATCCGTAGTCTGCCCTTGCCGCAACATTGGTCATATGCGAGCACTCGAAGTAGTAGGAGTGCAAAAAATAGAAGCGAGCATTCTCTTCAAGACCTTTGAACAAGGGCGACCCCACAGCGGGAACAACATCGTTCCAGCCCATGTGTGGCATTGGCAATGCAGCGAAAGCCGGGTTGTCCGCAAAGCTGCGAACGCGCCCATCCACCCAGCCCAGACCGGCACCAACACCCTCTTCACTGGAGCGCGCAAGAATCTGCATGCCGACACAAATCCCCAGCACCGGCACCTTGTCCTCTCTGACGAGCCGCTCCAGCGGCTGACGCATCCCAGAAGCATCCAGCAGTTCCATGGCATGATCGAAAGCGCCAACACCCGGAAGGATGAGCTTGCGCACATCACGCAAGTCGCCCCCCCCTTTGGCGCGCACGGCCTCAATACCCAAGCGCTTGTACATCGTCACGAACGCCTGAATGTTCCCCAAACCGTAGTCGATGATATGAATCATCTGAAGTATCTCTTTTCTAAGCCCAATTTTCGGAGCAGATTTGCCCCAAAGCCGATCATCCAGCGCTTGTTTTTGTAGTCACGGTACGTTTTCTTGGGGAGGTCAAACAACTCTTTTAACTGTTCAACCGCCAAGCCGAGTTTGTGCGCGACGTACTCAAACTCTTGAGTGAGGAAATGCTCGTCCATTTCAGGTCTGGAAATCCGATCCAGCGCTTCTTCACGCGTCATCTGGCCCGTCATAATCAAGCTGGAGAAATGAGCACGCCGCTTCTCGAAACCGAAACGGCGCGGGAGCCAGTAGTCTTCATAGAATCTTGTGAAACGCGACTCATGGTGCTTGTGCTGAAAACGCTGCCAGCCGAAATGCAGCCCCAACTCGTCTTCGGCTTCTTTTTTTACATAGGGAACGAGGTTCAAGGGATGGTGAACTGTCATGCCTATAATTTTCTGGTACAAAACTTTGTAAACCAAGATATCCGTAAGCGGAAAGGTTTTGAGCTCCCCCTCTCCAAATTGGCGCCAAATATCCCCAAATAGCCGTTTATCGATACCTAGGTACCCACCCCACTCCTCCGGCTCCCGGCAGCATTCGGTTGAGAAATTCGATCCCGTGATGATGTGTTTGATGCCATGCTGACGAGCGAATTTGTAGAGTCCTGAGAAAAATGCCGCATCCTGCACCAAATCCTGATCAGGTATACCTGATCGCAGGAACGCCACCTGCAGGCGCTTCATTTCCTCCCAGTTAATAACCTCGGTGTAAAGATCCAGGCCCAACCCATCTACAAGTTTTTCAATGTTGCCAACGGCCTGATCAGTGTTCCACCCGGCATCCACATGAAAAAGCAATGGTCGCAACCCCATCTTCACCTTTGCCACGTAGGCTGCATATGAACTGTCAAGCCCGCCACTGAGGCCGATAATGCAGTCGAAATCTCTGCCTGAGCCGGCTTGTTTGATTTCCGCGGCAAGGACTTCCAACCGCCTCGCTCCACGGGAATCCGTATGCCAATTTGGCTTGATAGTTGTCTTAAAATTACCGCAATAATTGCAGCTACCCTGCCAATCAAAAATAATATTAGGGTCAGAGGTATCCATGATGCAGCGCGAGCAAATTGCGTACATAGCATTAAGAGTTGACATTGGTTTTGGGGGATCCTTGACTCAGGTCAAAGTCAGCAGGGGTTTTGCCGCTATCCATAGACCATCGATAGGGGCTAATAAAGAAACGATAAATTCGATGGTACTGCCTTGTCATTTCCCAAAGCCGCAGACTGGGGAGCTTAGACACGGTTGCGTGATCATGATGTCGGACTGGAATGTCTGGCACGTAGTACATCTGCTCGCCTTCAGCTGCAAGTTGACGAGCAAGATAGAACTCCTCACCCATTAAAAAACCTGGCGACCAAAGGCGTTTGTATTTCCGGAAGAAATTTGGAGTTAATATGTAGCATGCGCCGTAACCTTGATAGATAGCCCCCTCGATGGCATGGGCGCAGTGGTCTTTCCGGCTAACCAGCGAGCGTGCACGCTGGGCAGCCCAACCTATCAACTGAGACAGCATGAAGTTCGAAAAGTAGAGATCCCAGACAAATTCACGCAACCGACTAACACCGGCGATAACATGCGGATTTTGATGTTGATTGTCGAGCGTGATGATATTTGGCGAAACCACGGACTGCTTGGCCAAAACGTCCGTATGACGCTTTAAGCCTTCAAAAAACTCGGGCTCGAAGACAAGATCGTTATTGCCGATGACAATCGCGTCATATTGCGATGCGCGCTTGAGCAAAGCAGCCATGCCTAGGTTTAGCCCGTCGAAGTAGCCGACATTATAGGGGTTCCACAACACCGTGCAGTGTACAGGCAGCGCACCAGAAGGGGAGAGGATCATGCGCTCTTCGTCTGTCGAGGCGTTGTCAACCAGCACGATTTCGTAGTCGCAATCGCCGTGGTTCGCGGCGATCGACTGCGCGGCCTGGATACTCAAGCGCGAGTTGTTGTAATTGGTAAATGTAAATCCGATTTTCACAGTTGCTCTCCTTGCCTGCGAGCCAATGCTGCCTCCCAGGCGCGTTCATAGACTTCCAGAACGGCCGACCGAGCGAAGCGCGCGCCCACCCGTGCAGCATTACCGGTCAGGCGTTCCCAGAGCGCCCGTGAGTCGAGGCCTGGAAGTTGGGGCAGCACAGGGCGCCCGTTTCTGATGTCGACGACGATGCCGCACTCGTGCTCACGCACGAAGTCCGCAAGCTCCTGGAGCTCGGACGAGACGATGAGAGGCACGCCCATGGAAAGCGCCTCTGATGCCTTCGTCGAAAAGAGGTTGCATCGCATCTGCAACGTGCGGTAGTAGTCCCCGGCCTGGGCAATCCCGGGGATCACCACCGCTAGCAGGCCGTCGTAGTAGTCCGGCAGTTCCGAATGCCGGTAGAGCTTGCAGTCCAAATCTGCGAAGGCGTTGATCATCCTGCTCGCCAGTTGCGGCCGACACCGTGGGAAGAGATCGAAGATCTGCCGCAGCAATACCGGGTCGTGCCACTGGCCCACCGAGCCCGAGTAGCCGATCCGACGGTTGGCCCAACGCGTATCGAAATCCACCTTCCAACCCTGCTCCCGATCCAGCCCATGGATGGGGGCGTATTGGATGGTCAAGCCGGTTTCCTCAAAGTATTGGCGCCGCCCTACGTTGACAGGCAGGAAGGACACGTCGGAATCGCGAACCAGTTCAAATTCAAGCGCCTTGACGAAGCCATAGGCCGCGGTCCCGACGGCACCATGGCCCATTGGGCTTTCGGGGCCAAGGAAGCTACGCATGTCGAACGACATCACCACCGGGCGGGCGGGATTTTTGCCATGCATGCGCCGGCGCAGGCGGAGCCCAATATCTGCGGCGTCGTAGCTCCTGGCGTGCAACACTGTCGCGCGAGTAGTGCCGGGGCCGCTGACCGGGAGATCCAATGCATGTCGCATCAAACGGTCGTGCCACCAGCCGCGCAGCAGCATCGACCATGGACTGCCAAGTGTCACCGGGACTATTTTGTAGTGAAAAAGGATACCAGCGCTTTTACATTCAGCTTGTAGCCATTGCAGGTCATGGTCGCGCAGTACCCAACGTTTCAGACGCGACAACAACGGAATCGCCGCAAACCATGAGACTGTATGGCCCTTAGCTTGAAGCGCACGTGCGGTCTCCAAGACCTGCGACACCAGCAGGCCCTTTTGCGCTGGCCATTCACCGGCCGTGATACAGACGACGTGAATAGTCATTGAATCTTTAGAGAGCATTGAAGTACCGGCCTCGGTTTATACATCAGAGTGGGAGCCTGCGTGCCTGCGTGCCTGCGCGGTATGTCGGCCCGAACGCCCCGAGCATGGCGAGCAGCAACAGCCCTACCCAGAGCGGCGGAAGCGGAATGGCGGATGAGGGAATGGACGTGGTCAGCAAGATTGCCATAAGGACGAATCCCCGCTGCCCCAAGCTGCCCTGACTGGGTCGCATGTAGGTGATCAGCAGGAATACGCCCAGCACCAACAAACCAGGCCAGCCCATCCAATAACCAAATTCGGCAATCAAGGAGTGCGGGTTCACGTACAGAGCCTTGTCCTCAAAGACAGCGTCGACGGTGAAGTTGGAGTAGTTGAGGATGGCGGCAGAGCCGGTGCCCAAGCGGCCGAGTTGGTCTATGAAATTGAAGTAGGACGCGGCCCGGCTGGACGTGGAGCTGTCCGCTTCCATGCCGACCTGGACGACGGTAGCCAGAGACTTAGCCTTGTAAAGGCTGGCATCGATAGTCTCGTTGCCTGTGTACTCGATGCTGGTGACCCCGACTGCGCAAACCACCAGGATGACCACGGTGGCCAGCAACCGCCCCATCTTGTGCAGTCCCATGCATCGGATCCGGTCAGCAAGATACAGCAGAATGGCCAAGCGGGAGGCGGTGATAAGCAGGATCGCTACCACGATCAAGTTGAACAACAGCCGCTCGCGGCCCCGTGCGTCATGTGACGATGCGTTGTAGAAGATGCTCAGCAGGACGATGATCGCGGCAAGGTTGTTGCCGTTGAACTGCGAGCCCGGGACCATCGATTCGTAGATATCCCCCGGAGGTATGCCAACGCCGATGAGGAAGTAGGCGAGTTGCAGCATCATGATTGCCAGTTCAGTGGCCACATAGACCAGCAGCAGCCGACCGAGCGAGCTTCGTAAGTCCGAGTGCTCGGCAAGCTCGGAGAATGCCAACCACATGACTGGAAGCAGCACAAAAGTGGCGAGGAACTGGAGCTGGACATTCAGGCTTCCCTGGTCAATGAGCGAATAGATCACGCCCAGACCCGCCAGCGAGCAGACGGTGGCAAAAGTCGGCAGCCCGCCGACCCAAGGGAGCCGGCACGACACCAGCACGCGTGAGACCGCTACCATGCAGAACCAGAGCATGCCAAAAACGAGCAGCGCATGGCTCAGCAGGGCGCTACCCGCAAGCGTGATGATAGGGTCGTGCAGAAGCAGTAAGGCCGTGAACGCGAAGGCTGCGCGTGGTCGATTCGGTTTCACGGGGTCGCCTTCGCGGGCAAGGCACATAAAGCGACCTCGCGATACACGTTGGCATAGCGGCGGGCGAATGCGGCTTCGGAGAAACGCTCGATGCAACGTCGGCGAAGATCCTGTGAGTCGAAGCAACCCAACTCGCGCTCCAGTCGCAGCAGGCCGGCGGCCAGGGCGGCGGGATCGTCCTTCTCGACCAGAATGCCATCACGACCATCGATGACGATGTCTTCGGGGCCGCCGCAGCGAGTGCTAAGCACAGGCTTGCCGCTCATAAGGGCTTCGATAACAACTACACCGAACGTTTCGATGCTGCTGGCCACCACAAGAGCATTAGCGGCCGCCATTTCGCCGATGACCACTTCGCGACTGCAATACCCAAGGAACGTGACTCGATCCTGTAGGCCCAGTTCGACAGTGAGCTCCTTGAGAGCAGACTCTTGGGGCCCGCCGCCGCAAATGCGAAGTTCAAAACTCTCGCCGGCGTCAGCCGCCTGGCGCACCGCATTCAGCAAATGGTGATGCCCCTTATTCAGCTCCAACCCGGCAACGCTAAGCAGAACAAGCGGGCGAACGCAATCGTCACCGAGCGGCTTACGGCACGGTTCGGCACCAAATCGAGATGACACCATGTTGGGCATAGCTTCCCAATACCTCCCAGCAGGCAGTGGAACTTGCTTTTGCAGCACGTTGCAGAGCGAACTAGAGACACCAAACGTGCGGGAAGCGCCCGCTGCCTCCTTAGCTAAGTAAGACAGCGCCCCTCCCTTTACAGTGGTTCGCTCGAACTCACTACTGTGCTCCGTCACGATAAAGGGAATGCCGTGCACGCGGTGGATGGCTGCGGCCCAGGCCAGTCCGAAAATCATGGCGTGTACGTGCAGTACGTCTGGCCGGCCGTGGCGATGCTGGTATTCGTCGAAGGCGCACAGACCGGTGCGCTCCCAGAACTTCATGTTCAGCGTATTGTTCCAAGAGAAAACGCGTACACCATGGAAGCGAAGAGTCTCGATACCGCTG
Source organism: Pseudomonas sp. LS44 (assembly GCF_024730785.1). NCBI lineage: Bacteria > Pseudomonadati > Pseudomonadota > Gammaproteobacteria > Pseudomonadales > Pseudomonadaceae > Pseudomonas > Pseudomonas sp. LS44. The sequence goes on along the minus strand of NZ_CP102830.1, from coordinate 1,444,270 downwards.
TCGTTCTCCGACTGCAAGCCGTAGCCTCCTTGGACGAGGGCCTGCCATCGCGTTAGCGACCTGAAGACAGGCGTGATGACGCCCACCCTCATACCATGGTCTTGCAGTGCCAGCGCCTGCTCCCTGAAGAAACAGCCTGCCATGTCACCAGGCGTCGCCGGATACCAAGAGGGGATGAAAAGCACGTGCATGGATAGATCTCTTAGCAGGAAGACTGGTTGCGCCTGCGGCACAGTTGCGCCAGGATCAATGCCCTGGCTTGCTCGATGCTGCTGCGGAAAGCGATGCATGCGATGGAGAGGAACGCCAGCCAGAAGGCGAGCATCGGCGCACGCGCAGCGGAGCCAAAAAGCGCATGGGCGCACGACAGTACCAGCGCCGCGAGCGTCCAAGTGTATAGGCACTGGCGCGGCATCTGCCGCCAGATACGGTAGGAGACCTCAGTGCGCAGAGCCATGAAGACCCAGATACTGACTGCCAGTGAAACGACGGCACCGATGCTGCCTAATCGCGGTAATAACACCAGATTGAGCCCCACGTTGACCGCGAGGGAAACCGCCGCTAACACCAGCCCAGAGTGTGAGGAGCGCGTAATAGCGATACCCAAGCCAGTAGTTTCGGATAGCGCGTAGAACAGCGGCCAAAGCATACATGCCGGAATCAAGTACTGTACTACGCGGTACTGCTCGGGAAGTGCGAACTCCAGCAGCCAACTCGATGCCCCGGCCGCGCCGATCAGAAACACCACCGCTGCCAGGATATGCTGGGACACCTGGTCGATGCGGGACAGGTCTTCCGTGTTAGCCACCCATCGGTAGACCACAGGAATCCAGATGGTAGTGAACATCGAAGTTGCCACGTTGGCAATGGCAGAGATACTCAGTGCGATACTGTAGACGCCTAGTTCGGAGAAGCTCGACAAAGAGCGCAGCATAAACTTATCGACGCCTTCCAAGCCCCAAAACAGCAGCCCGCCCGCCGCCATCGGCAGTCCGAAAGCCAGCAACTTGGACAGGAGTTTCCGGTCGATAAGCGACGGTCGCATCCTCGACCACAGCGTGTGGGTGGTCGCGAGCAGGTAGATCAAGCCAACGGAGACAGAGGCGCCGTGTGCAAGCAGCAGTTCGAAAAGGCCCGACCCCGACTTGACGTAGGCTAGGCAAATTAGGGCGACAAATGTGATCTTGGAAACAAGAAAGCTCAGGGCGTAGCGTTTGCCATCTTCGCGCATGCGATGACTTAGACTCAGGAACCGCGAGACCAAAACGATAAAAAGGTAACCGACCACGAACAGGCTCAAAGCCAAAGAGTGCTGCCCGAACAGAACCCACGAAAGCCATGTCGATTGGAAGGCGAGGACGAGAACAGCCACCGCGGTGAATAGAGTAAATCCCGGCACCATCGAGTTCAGCAGCAAGGCCACATGGTCGGGTGTTTCGTTGAACTCTCGACTGTAGCCTTGGTCCAGTCCGAGCGAAAACAATATGGTGCACAGCCCGCCAGTCGAGATCAGTAGGGCAGCCTTGCCGATATCCACATCGTTAAACACCCAGGCGATGATGGGGATCGAGATGAAACTAAGCGAGCTTGTAGCAAGCGAACCGAGCGTAAACCAGCGCAAATTACTTTTCTTAATGACACTTACTCCATATAACCAAGGCACATCGCCGGATTCATTAGTTAGTCAATATGGCGTGAACGATCTTCCCCGCAGCCGCTCCGTCGCCGTAGGGGAAGACATTGGGGGTTCCGCCGCTAAGGTTATCGAAAGCATCGACGATGCGAACCTGGCTGGCACCTACAAGTGTGTTCCATCCCAAGTCGACGGATTCAACCCACTCGGTCTCATCTCGCACGGTGATGCAGGGCACCTGGAAGAAAAAAGCTTCCTTTTGCACCCCACCGGAATCCGTCACGATGGCTGCTGCGGATAATTCCAAAGAGATCATATCCAGAAAAGGTAACGGTTCCGTCAACACAACACCTTCGAGCGAACATAGTAGCTGCTGACTGACTAGCGCCTGGCGAGTACGAGGATGCAGGGGCAACACGACTGTTGTTTTTCGAGCTATACCCTGAAGGCCTGCCACGATCTCCCGCAACCGCGCAGGGTCATCTGTGTTTTCGGCCCGATGACAAGTGGCCAGCACGTAACGTGACGACGTCAAACCGAGGTGCGCGAGAATGGTGCTACGCCTTGCTGCCAGACCTCGGAAATACAACGAGACGTCGTACATCACGTCGCCAACATTGCTTACACCCTTACGAATACCCTCGTCAGCTAGATTCCGCATGGCTATTTCGGTCGGACAGAGCAGCAGTGTGGAAACACGATCGGCGAGAATGCGGTTGATCTCTTCAGGCATGTGCATGTTAAAAGAGCGCAGGCCCGCCTCGACATGCGCGACTGGGATATGCAGTTTGGCTGCCGCCAACGCTCCGGCCAAGGTAGAGTTGGTATCACCGTAGATGAGCACCCAGTCAGGCCTCTCGTCGAGCAGGATCTGCTCGATCCCTTCGAGCATGCGCCCGGTCATAGCGCCATGGCCCCCACCGGAAATTTCCAAGTTGTACTTAGGCAGCGGAATTTCTAGTTCGTCGAAGAATACCTGGGACATGTTCGGGTCGTAGTGCTGGCCGGTATGCACTATCACTTCCTCGAGTCTGCCCGGGTGTTTGAGAATCTCCCGCGAGACCGCCGCCGCCTTAATGAACTGTGGGCGGGCTCCCACGATGGTGACGATTTTACAGGTCATGCGCCAGACTCTCTTGCAATGAATGGATGATGGATAGCTGTGATGCTGCATCCAAATAGGGGTGCATCGGCAGGCTCATTACCCGCTCGGCAACGGCGTCGCCCACTGACAGGCGAACAGCGTCGTCCCTTACCGCCGGCTGGCGGTTCAGCGGGATGGGATAATGTACCGCCGCGGGCACGCCGGCCACCTTGAGGCGCTCGAGAACCTCATCACGCCTGCCCACTTGCACCGTGTACTGCGCCCAAGCACTCTGGTTATGAGCCTCGATGTAAGGCGCGGCAATGCCGGCATCACGGAGCAGGCGGACATAAAGTTGCGCGGCCTGCTCGCGCAGCTCCAACTCACGGGGGAAGATTTCTAGCTTGGGCAGGAGAATGGCAGCCTGAATGGTATCCAAGCGACTGTTTACACCCACGCGGATGTGGTGGTAGCGACGATCTTGGCCATGGCGGGCAATCTGGCGGATGACCTTGGCCAGCTCCTCGTCGTTAGTAAAGATTGCTCCGCCGTCGCCGTAGCAGCCCAACGGCTTGCTCGGGAAGAAGCTGGTGCAGGCAATACTGCTCAGGCTGCAGGAGTGCTTGCCCTTGTAGGTAGCGCCAAAGCTCTGCGCAGCATCCTCAATGACCGGTATACCATGGCGCCCAGCGATTGTGTTGATGGCATCAAAATCGGCGCACTGACCGTACAGCGACACTGGGATGATCGCCTTGGTACGCGGCGTGATGGCTGCCTCCAGCAGACGCGGGTCGAGGTTGTAGGTGCGGGGATCGATGTCTACATACACTGGCCTGGCGCCAAGCAGAGCAACAGTTTCCGCGGTGGCGATATAGGTAAAGCCGGGAGTGATCACTTCATCGCCCGGCCCAATGCCCAGGGCCATCTGGGAGATCTGCAAGGCGTCGGTGCCGTTAGCGACGCTGATGCAGTATTTCATGCCGACAAAGGCGGCGAGCCTCTCTTCCAACTCGCTCACTTCCGGACCGAGTATGTACTGGCCGTGCGCTAGGACCCGCTGGATGCCGGCGTCGATCCTGTCCTTGATCAGCGCCTGCTGCGCCTTGAGGTCGATGAACTCGATCACGCCACATTCCCCTTGCTAAGGACGTTGCCGCGAAGCACATAACGCGCACCGGTATGGATACAGGGAGCGCTGCCCTCACCTTCCAGGGGCAATTCCAGCTGCTCGCCGTATTCACTCATCCAGCCAATCTGCCGCGCCGGCACCCCGACCATGAGGGCATAGGCCGACACGTCCTTGTTGATTACTGCACCAGCGCCGATGAAAGCGAACTCGCCAATGGTCACGCCGCAGACTATGGTGCAGTTTGCGCCGAGTGTGACGCCGCGCCTGACCAGGGTGTCGCGGTATTCGCTCTTACGCTCGATCAACGAGCGCGGATTGTACACATTAGTGAAAACCATACTCGGACCGCAGAACACTCCCTCTTCAAGAGTAACCTTGTCGTAGATGGAGACGTTGTTCTGAACCTTGCAGTTGTCACCGATCACAGCCTTATTTCCGACGAAGACGTTCTGACCAAGAGATACGCCCTTACCTATGCGGGCACCACCACAGACGTGGACAAAGTGCCAAACACGCGAGCCTTCACCGATCTGCGCGCCTTCGTCGACGATTGCGCTGGGGTGCTGGAAGTAGTTCATATATGTTTCCTGCGGCCGATCAACACTTTCGTCATGACGCTAGCTCCTACACGATTTAGACCAGGTGACTCAGACACGGGTGACCTTCATCGTTCTGCGCATTGACGATTGCAGCGGTACGAATAGTATTCACCGTATCAACACAATGACGGGCATCTTCGATACCGTAACCACGACCCGCGAGAATTTCCTGATAGCTGGTAGTGTGTAGGTCGGTGAAGCCTTCGGAAAACTCTATTTCCTCACAGTTGACGGTAATGGAACGGTAAGTAGGCTTCTTGCCCTTCACGGACTCAGGTAGGTCGTTCGCATCGATGGAGAGGAACCAGCGCACGCGAGCCTTCTCGTACTCCAAGTAGCCAGCGGCTTTATAGTCCGAAACGAAGTGCACGACATTACGCTGCAGTTTTCCGAAAATGAAATGCAGCATGTCGTAAAAATGCACACCGATATTGGTAGCCACGCCGAAGGACTTGCGCGGGTCGCCTTTCCAGCTCTCCATATACCACTTGCCGCGCGAGGTGATGTAGGTCAGCTCGACATCATATTTGTGTTCGCTGTTTTCGCGAGCGACTTTGTCCTTAAGGTCAAGGATGGCCTGGTGGTGACGTAGTTGCAGGATGTTGTAGAGGCGCTTCCCGGTTTCTCGCTCAACCAAGGCCAGTTCATCGAGATTTTCCGGAGTAGGTACGAGCGGTTTTTCGCAGATGACATCGCAACCCAGGCGCAGGCCCGCGACGATATGCGAATGATGCAGGTAGTTGGGCGAGCAAACGGCGACATAGTCGAGCGCGCTAACTGAATCGCGCTTCAGACGGTAAGCGTGTTCTTGGAAGCGTTCGAACTCGGTGAAAAACTCGCTTTGCGGCGAGATGCTGTCGATGATACCGACGGAGTCATTAATGTCGTAGGCGGATACCAACACGTTGCCGGTGTCTTTGATGGCACGCATATGGCGGGGAGCAATGTAACCGGCAGCGCCGATCAAAGCAAAATGCTTCATTCAATAAATCTCTTCTAGTGCCACTTGAGGCAAACTAAATTAGTTCGTATTAATTACAACCCGCACAGTTGGCCAAAACCTCTATGGGCTGCTTACAATCGAAAGACTGTAAATCCAGCTTCTTTAGCAGCATGGCGATCATACAAGCACTTCAGGTCTGCCAGCACTGGACTTTCACCACGGCAGACCGAGCGTAATTCAGTGACATTCTCCCGCCTGAACTCGCTGTGACCAACAGCAACTATCAACGAGTCCACCGGGTGATCCGAGTCGATAGTCCCCAAGCGGATACCGTACTCATGCTCAACTTCCGCGGCATCAGCCCAAGGATCAGAAACAACAACTGTGACACCCCAAGTTTCAAGCTCGCGAACCAGATCAGCGATTTTGCTGTTGCGGATATCCGGGCAATTTTCCTTGAAGGTTATCCCCTGCACGCCAACTGTGCTCCGCGCCACATCAATGCCATTACACAACATGAGCCTGATCACGTTACGCGCGGCATAGCGTGCCATGTTGTCGTTGATGCGCCGACCGGCGAGGATAACTTGCGGATGGTAACCAACCTCCTCCGCCTTGTGTGTCAGATAGTACGGATCGACACCGATGCAATGCCCACCGACCATCCCTGGGCGGAAGGGCAGGAAATTCCATTTGCTTCCTGCTGCCTCAAGCACCTCCAAGGTATCGATCCCGAGGCGATCAAAAATGATTGAAAGCTCGTTTACCAAAGCGATGTTCAAGTCGCGCTGTGTGTTTTCGATCACTTTCGCCGCTTCGGCCACTTTCAGGCTGGCTGCGGGAAATGTGCCCGCAGAGATGATACTGGCATAGAGCGCATCCACGGCCTTAGCCACTTCTACCGTCGAGCCACTGGTAATCTTTTTGATCTTGGTCAACGTGTTGACCTTATCGCCCGGATTAATGCGCTCCGGACTATAGCCACAGAAAAAATCCTGGTTGAACTTCAGACCAGAGTGCTTTTCCAGAACCGGGACACACACCTCTTCTGTACAGCCCGGATAGACCGTTGACTCATAGATCACCACAGCACCGGCCTTTATAGCCTTGCCAACCGTTTCACTCGCCTTGATCAAGGGTGTCAGATCCGGGCGATTGGCTTTGTCAATTGGCGTCGGTACGGTGACTATAAATACACCGCAATCGGCGATATCTTCGTGACGATTGCTGAATGTCAGCTGATTTGCCGCAACCAACTCTTCATGTGTGACTTCCAGCGTGCTGTCGTTACCAGACTGCAACTCTGCAATCCGCGTCAAATTGATATCAAAACCCACTACGGGGTGCGCTTTTCCGAACTCCACGGCGAGCGGCAAACCTACATAACCAAGGCCAATGATGGCGAGTTTGGTTTGGTTTAGATTGAGCATGTTATTTCCAGAACGCTAAAAATTGGTGATATGCGATTGAGGACGCTCTGAATAGAGCCGATTTCGCGAAGACGCCAGCCGTATCCGCATGTTTACTGGCACTGGCTTCCCCAGAGCGGACTTCTCAGAGCATCCCTAGAGGATTGCTCACATCAAGCAATTGACTCGCGACGCTTGGCCAGCATGCCGCGAATAAGAGCGATAAAGACGCCCAGCATGCCACCCAGAACCAAGCCAAGAGCCAGGATCAGGGCTTTCCGTGGTTTGATTGGGGTTTCCGGTACTTCTGCGGCGCTGTCCAGGGTAAACACCTCTACCCCATCGGGGCTTACGCTGACTTTGGCCAGAAAGTCCAGCTTGTTTTCCAGCTTACGCAGGTCGGTGATGAAGGGGTCGTCATTTTTGCGATTTTGCAGCACGTCCAGCTCAGCACGAATGGCCTTGGCACCGCGCATATACATCAAGTTGCCGTCCACGAACTGCTTCAGTTCGCCATCCGAGGAGGTTCTGCTGGCTTTGACTTGTGGCGCTTGCAGGGCGACTTTGTCTGCCACCATCAAGGCTTCACTCAACCGAGCAATACGGTCTTCGCGGAGCTTTCTAGCACTTTCACGCAGCACCGAAATCCGACTCTGCGTCGATCTGACCCGCGCGCTGATTTCGGCGGCAACAGTGTCAGCCATGTCTTGCCGGGTCTTATTAGCTGCCCGCTCGACATACATGTTCGCCCATTCTGCTGTACGGCCCGGTTCAACGGACTGCACGGTCACTGCAAAGCGCTGGGGACTGTTTTTCATGTCAGGATTGCTAACGCTCAGCTTATTGTTGAAGTTCTCCCACAGCTGATCCTTTGCCTTTGCGACTTGACTTACCGTTTCGGCCGGCAGATAGACTTCTTCGAAAAATTCCCGACGCAAGCCGTCAGAACGAAGGTTCTGGGTGAAAATTGAGTAGACTTTTTCGACCGTAAAATCAGGTAGCTCAGCCTCGGAACGCCCCATGTTATAGGCCGCGATATCCGCCAAACGCGGGGGCAAAATGCTGGACTTACTCTCATAGACGGGCACCGATAAAAAGGCATAGCTGGCAGCAAGCCCCATAACCACCACAATTACAAGGCTGATCAGCAGCTTTTGCTTCCATAAACTCTGAACTAACTCAAGCAAGTCGATTTCATCGCTGTAACCAGCGACAGGGGTGGGGGCGTTCGCGCTCACTGCTACTCCATTTTAGCGTCGGTTTTCAATAGTTTAGCCTAATCAGGCATAGCCGCACAGCGCGCTCGCTGACGCCAACCATATTGCCATTCGCTCTGATCAGACACACTACTGCTTCAGGATCTCTTGGCTTCCTGAAAACTCATTGGTTGTACATTGTGCCGTAAGCGTCTCACAAAGGCATCTGGTGATGCTTCGCTAAGTCCGAATGAAGTAGCCTGATTCCGGCAGACAGTCACGATTGTTACCATCAACGGCCGGGAGCAAGCGACAAAGACCAAGACTCGTATTCTGTGGAGCTTCGGACAGAGGCCGTGAAACTGGTTCTTGAGCACGCACTCAGCCAGGGGAGAGGCCGCCAGAAGGGCTTGGCATTCCCAAAGGCACCGGGGGGGGGGAACTGGGTGGTGGCCGCCAAGACTTGCGATGAGAAGCCGGCGCCGGGAGCCAGATGCGTGGCAGAGTTGGAGCAGAGGATGCCCGCCTGCGTAAGGAACTGGCCGAAACGCGCCTGGAGCGGGCATCATAAAAAATCTCCGCGCACCTTGCTCGGAGTCACTGCCCAGTACCCGGCGATTTTCAAGGTAGTTGTCGTGTGATCGTGCCACGCTGTTTTTAATGTTTGCGGCAGCACCGCCTCCCGCTCGGGGATCAAGCACACCAGCTCCTCAATCACCTGCCGCTCTACCGCTTCAAACAGATCGCCGCCCGTAACGGCGACACCTTGACCGCTCGACCCTTTCCGAGTGGGTCGCGCTACGGTTTTGCCTTAAGCTTTTAGCGGATCGGCTGAGCTAATTATTGCGCCGACGATCCACGCTACACGCCAATGAATCGCCCGCGCAACAACTCGTCCGGCTAGGTCAAAACCAAACGCGCCTACCTCCGGGCCTACCGCAGCAACGATCTGAATTAAGAGCCGCGCCTTGCCATGTTAGACCATCAAGCCAGGCGCAGCGGCGGGCATGCACGAAATTTCTGGGCGACAGGAAAGAGCACCTAGCGCGCCGTCTCGCAAATAACTCCTCCTTCAACAGTAAAGCGAGCGCCTCCCGCGCTCGTTGTATTTTGGGCAAAATAGCCCCTTTGGCACTCCAGACATTGCGAGCGAGCTGAGCATTATGCAGTGCGAGAAACGTGGCGATAGCGCTGGCCAGCCCACCTGCCATACTGAAGCGACCGCCACGCAAGTAGACGGTGATATCTCGGAAAAAGCGTTCAATCATGCTTACCCAGGAACTGAACGTCGGGGTGAAGTGTAGGTGAAAGCGCAGGGGGCGCTTGCGGCCCTCAACTGACAGCAAACATCAACTGCCCGCTCGCAGCTGAAGCTGACCATCGAAGACACGCTCGACACTGGACTACCACCCACTACACACCAGAGGTATATAAGAGCAAATGTTCCGCTGCGCTCGAGCACATCTAGGAAAGCTATCGAAAGCCTGAGTGATCCCCACAATTTTTGTCGACGATAGAGATCGATGAAGCCTGCTGGATGAGCACCTAAGCTGTTACCGGACAAATTCCAAGACCCACTACCCAATGCAGGCAGTTCGATTTTTACATGCCGCCCTCGCGCCGACACTCCCACTGCTCACTACCGTCGCCTCATACGCTAAATTGTACTGCGGCAGCCCTGCTGCAGACCGGCGCCCTAACATTGATCGAACTGGACCACTCCACGCCAGCCAAGGCGCACCCCAAGCACGCAATCAATCGGGTAGACCAACTCGTCGGCAATGCCTACCCAGGCTGAGCGCTCTTCCTGGGGCGATTGGGCCTGGAGCATTGACAAAACCACGGGCAAGAAATCCGTCGGGCCACTCTGAAAGAAATGAAGCTGAGCCTACGCTTGGAGGTACATCAGCAGGCGCAGGGACTGGGCTGGATTTGCGGGAATCACTCCCTGAATTCAACACATAAGTGCAACGCTCACGCCTGAATACACTTCGTGGGGCGTCTTCCAGCCCAAGCGTTTGCGCGGGCGTAAATTGATCGTCACTACAACTCGATTCACGGCTTCGACAGTCAGCTTGCTGAAGTCGCTGCCCTTGGAGAAATACTGTCGCAGCAGGCCGTTGGTATTTTCATTGGTGCCACGTTGCCAAGATGAATAGGGATCTGCAAAAAAGACTCGGCACTGGCTCCGATGGGCGATGCGCTCATACCCGGCAAACTCCCTTCCATTGTCCAGCGTTAGCGTGTGAACCCTGCGCCCTTGGAGCAGCAGATTGATCGCCCCTGTCACCTGTCGGCGTGTCCTGCGCTTGACCGGATAGGCGCACAGGTAGCCGCTTTTGCGATCAACCAGGGTGACCAAATTACCGCCAACTCCATGCACCGTGTCTCCCTCCCAATCCCCCAAGCGCTTGCGGCTTTCGACCTCCACTGGACGCTCGCTGATCGACACGCGATTACGCAGTTGCCCCGCCGGTCGTGGCTCCCGTAGCGTTTGCGGTAACGCTTTCGGCGATGCCGCAGATATCTGTAAAGCTCGCCGCCAGCGCGCCGGTTGGCAGCAATGAATCGGTAAATCCATTCGTGGCTGACCGCGCGTGCAGGTTGCTCCTGCTTCAACCGATGAGCAATTTGCTCCGGGCTCATGCCGTGCTTGAGCCACTCGGGCAAATAATGGCTGAGCCATGTCACCGGCTTGTGAAACTTACGCGTCCCCTCTCGCCGGGCATTACATTCATCGTTCGCTGAAGCTGCCTTGTAGCCCTTCTGAGAGCTGTTTCGGCGTACCTCGCGACTGACCATCGAGGGGTGTACGCCAACCCGTTTCGCAATGTGCGCCTGGCTTTCTCCAGCACTCAGCCCGGCCTCGATCTGGTAACGTTGGTCCTGAGTCAGCTGCCGGTAATGCGTAGTCATCTGCGCTTGAATCCTTTGGTGTGAGAGCCCGGATTCTACCGGTGGCTGGCTCTCTGCCTCTCGTTTCAAGCGTTGCACTTATTCTATGAATTCAGGCTCAGACTCCACCCTAAATTGAAGCCTGCAATATCCCTTTGAAGGAGCGGCAGAACGGAAGCATGCACTTTCATAAACCAGCTTACTGAATAATGCATAGAAGGCAGCGACAGTACTAACAACCAGAGCCACAAGAAAGGATTAGCCCTTTGCGCCCGCTAGCCACATAGCAACTCTTTCTGATCAACTTAATCATTATTAAGCCTGACGAGAGAAATATCATCATTCATAGCTGATCGATCATTTAAAATATTATAAAAACATCACCGACCCACCCTAGACACCTCAATTTCGAATATATATATTTTAATTATCATCACGACACTGACTTTTAGTTTACGGAACAGGAACAGATACAAAATTGCGCAGAAAAACATAGACAATAAACTATTAAGCGAGGCCAACTAACTCAAAAGCTTTCGCTAGTAGATATCAGACAAAAAACGCTTAGGAATCCAGCAGAACTCTAATTAGTAAAACGATCCACATCGGGAATCATCACAATACTGGCCTTTTGTTGAACCAGCGTTTAGGGATGATCTGAAGTAGTCACGTATTTCTGGCTAACTTCAATCACCGCCGATTTTAAAAGCGGAAAATCGATCAAAAGCGATCCGATCAGCTGCTCATTCCTGTGTTTTTAGCCACCGCAGGCACCTCGCGGCAGCTATTTCCTGCTTTACAGATACACCTCTCCTGCATTGGTCAGTAAATATCGGCGTGCCATCCACAGGTTCGACAATGCGAATAGCGTCACCAACTGTGCCGTATTCTTCGCCAGACCACGGAAACGCACCTTCGCGTAACCGAACTGGCGCTTGATCACCCGAAACGGATGCTCAACTTTGGCCCGAACCTGCGCTTTGGCTTTCTCGATCTTGCGTTTTATCCGGTACAGCAGGCTGCGCTTGCCGTACTTCTTGTAAGTACTGCGCCGGGCCGCAATTTGCCAGATGAGTTGGCGGCCCTCATGCTCGGAGCGCTTCTCGACCCCGGTATAACCGGCATCGGCGCAGACCACCCTCTCCGTGCCGTGTAGCAGCTTGTCGACCTGAGTGACATCGGCCACGTTGGCTGCCGTACTCACCACGCTGTGCACCAAGCCCGATTCGTCATCGACGCCTATGTGGGCCTTCATGCCGAAGTAATACTGGTTGCCCTTCTTGGTCTGGTGCATTTCAGGGTCGCGCTTGCCATCCTTGTTCTTGGTCGAACTCGGCGCATTGATCAGCGCGGCATCGACGATGGTGCCTTGGCGCAACGACAAACCTAGGTCGCTCAGGTAGCCATTGATCACGGCAAGGATGCCGGCAGCCAGCTCGTGTTTCTCCAGCAGCCGGCGGAAGTTGAGGATGGTGGTTTCGTCGGAAATGCGCTCCAGACTCAGTCCTGCAAACTGGCGCAGGATGGTCGTCTCGTACAGCGCCTCCTCCATCGCCGGGTCGCTGTAGCCAAACCAGTTCTGCATCAGATGCACACGCAGCATCGCCATCAACGGATAGGCCGGACGACCACCATCACCCTTCGGGTAATGTGGCTCGATCAGGGCAATCAAGCCCTTCCACGACACCACCCGACCCATCTCGATCAGGAACAACTCTTTGCGGGTTTGTTTGCGCTTGCCAGCGTACTCCGCGTCGGCGAAGGTCATCTGCTTCATCGGAGAACTCAGCGGGTGGAGTCCGGGCATATTGCCAAAATCAGGAAGTCTTCTTCAGAGTTTCCTTAGAACAGCAGGTGAACGATCGAGCAGCTTAAGCGATCCAGAAGAAAAACCTTCACATCAAACAATCATTCCTCATTCACCCGATCCCTCAACTCCTTCCCTGGCTTAAAGTGCGGCACAAACTTACCATCCAGCCGCACGGACTCACCGGTCTTCGGATTCCGACCAACACGGGGCGCACGGAAATGTAGAGAGAAGCTACCAAAGCCGCGTATCTCGATACGATCCCCTGTCGCCAGGGCTTGGGACATCTGTTCGAGCATGGTTTTGATCGCGAGCTCCACATCCCTGGACGAAAGCTGCCCTTGGTGGGTGACGATTCGTTCGATCAACTCCGACTTGGTCATAAGTTTTCCCTTCTTTTTCAAGCGGCCAGATCAGCTGTATATCGGTTTTAGCACGACCGTAACGCTTTGAAAAGCCTGGGATTCAGCCGAAGGAAAGCCAGAAACAAAAAAGGGCGACCCATGAGTCGCCCTTTTTTTAATCTGAAGCCTCAGGAATTAACCCTGATTCTCCATCTGCGCACGGATCAGATCACCAATGGTGGTCGGACCGGTGTTTTCTACGTCTTGCTTGCTACGCAGTTCTTTCATCGCGTCTTTCTCGTCCTCGACGTCTTTCGACTTCACGGAGAGGTTGATCACGCGGCTCTTACGGTCGACGCTGATGATCTTAGCTTCAACTTCATCGCCTTCCTTCAGCACGTTGCGCGCATCTTCAACGCGGTCACGGCTAATTTCAGAGGCTTTCAGGATCGCTTCGATTTCGCCGCCCAGGCTGATTACAGCGCCTTTGGCGTCAACTTCTTTCACGGTGCCGCGAACGATGGTGCCTTTGTCATTCAGGGATACATAGCTGGAGAACGGATCGTCTTCCAGCTGCTTAATACCCAAGGAAATGCGCTCGCGCTCCGGATCGACGGAGAGGATAACGGTTTCCAGTTCGTCGCCTTTCTTGAAGCGGCGAACGGCTTCTTCGCCCGGCTCGTTCCAAGAAATGTCGGACAGGTGTACGAGGCCGTCGATGCCGCCATCCAGACCAATGAAGATACCGAAATCGGTGATCGACTTGATGGTGCCGGAAATCTTGTCGTTCTTATTGAAGCGACCAGAGAAGTCTTCCCACGGGTTGGTTTTGCACTGCTTGATACCCAGGGAAATACGGCGACGCTCTTCGTCGATGTCGAGGACCATGACTTCCACTTCGTCGCCGACTTGTACGACTTTCGAAGGATGGATGTTCTTGTTGGTCCAATCCATTTCGGAAACGTGTACCAGACCTTCAACGCCCTCTTCCAACTCTGCGAAGCAGCCGTAATCGGTCAGGTTGGTAACGCGCGCTACAACACGAGTGTTTTCCGGGTAACGAGCCTTGATGGCAACCCACGGATCTTCGCCCAATTGCTTCAGGCCCAAGGAGACGCGGTTACGCTCGCGATCGTATTTCAGAACTTTTACATCGATCTCATCGCCAACATTGACGATTTCCGACGGATGCTTGATACGTTTCCAAGCCATGTCGGTGATGTGCAGCAGACCATCGACACCACCCAAGTCCACGAACGCGCCGTAGTCGGTGAGGTTTTTGACGATACCTTTGACTTGCTGACCTTCCTGCAGGGATTCCAGCAGAGCTTCACGCTCAGCGGAGTTCTCGGCTTCGAGGACGCTACGACGAGAAACGACAACGTTGTTGCGCTTCTGGTCAAGCTTGATGACTTTGAACTCGAGCTCTTTGCCTTCCAAGTGCGTGGTGTCGCGCACTGGGCGAACATCGACCAAGGAACCTGGCAGGAACGCACGGATGCCGTTAACGTCGACTGTGAAGCCGCCTTTAACCTTACCGTTGATAACGCCCTTGACCACTTCCTCAGCAGTGAACGCAGCTTCCAGAACAATCCAGCTCTCGGCGCGCTTGGCTTTTTCGCGGGACAGTTTGGTTTCACCGAAACCGTCTTCAACCGCGTCCAGTGCGACGTGGACTTCATCACCGACCTTGATGGTCAACTCGCCTTGTTCGTTGTAGAACTGCTCGAGTGGGATGACGCCTTCGGATTTCAGACCGGCATGGACAGTGACCCAGTCACCGTCGATGTCGACAACGAGGCCGGTGATGATTGCACCCGGCTGCATGTCGAGGGTCTTTAGGCTTTCTTCAAAAAGTTCTGCAAAGCTTTCGCTCATGTTGATTCCTGAATTGATCAAGGACGAGAATCCGTCCATCTTCCACATCCCAGACTGATATGGGTTCGTTAAGTAAAAAGGAAGCCCGGGACAATGACTGGTTTCCCGTTCGGCTCCTTGGTCATCCGGCCAAATCGCGATCAGCGACTTCGCTCATGATGCGCTCCAGCACCTGTTCGATCGAGAGTTCGGTGGAATCCAGCAAAATCGCATCGGATGCTGGTTTGAGGGGAGCAACGGCACGCTGGGTGTCACGCGCATCACGCTCACGAATCTCGTCTAGCAGACTCGCAAGATTAACACCCTCCCCCTTTTCCTTCAACTGCAGATATCGCCGCCGCGCGCGCTCTTCAGCACTGGCAGTGAGGAATATCTTCAGAGGCGCGGCGGGGAATACCACTGTTCCCATATCCCGGCCATCTGCCACTAATCCGGGATGTTCCTGAAAAGCGCGCTGACGCTGGAGCAACGCTTCACGAACGGCTGGCAGCGCGGCAACTTGCGAGGCACCCGCGCCAATCTGCTCGTTGCGAATCACATCGCTTACGTCGTCCCCTTCAAGAACAATGCGCTGCGACTGACCATTGGCGGCGGCAATGAATTGCACATCGAGATGCGCAGCCAAAACCTTTAACGCTTCTTCATTGGTCAGATCGACCCCGTGGTTGCGCGCGGCGAAGGCCAGCAGCCGATACAGCGCGCCGGAATCCAGAAGCGCCCAGCCCAAACGTTTCGCCAACAAGCCCGCGATGGTGCCTTTGCCAGAACCGCTGGGGCCATCGATAGCGATGACAGGAGCTTCGTTACCCATCATTTGCCCTCCTCCGCCACGCGGATACCGACGTTACTCGCCAATCCGAGGAAGTTTGGAAAGGACGTCGCGACGTTGGCGCAATCATGGATACGAATCGGTGCGGTGGCGCGCAGCGAAGCGACGCTGAACGACATGGCGATTCGATGATCGCCATGACTCCAAACTTCCCCGCCGCCAATAGCGCCGCCGTCGATAATGATGCCATCCGGAGTGGGCTCAGCCTTTACGCCAAGCGCCTGCAAGCCGTCAGCCATCACCTGAATGCGATCAGATTCCTTGACCCGCAATTCCTCCGCACCCCGCAAGACGGTGCGACCCTCGGCGCAGGCAGCGGCGACGAAAAGCACGGGGAACTCATCGATCGCCAGCGGCACCAGCTCTTCCGGAATGTCGATGCCCTTGAGCTTGGCCGCCCGAACACGCAGATCCGCTACCGGCTCGCCACCCACTTCGCGCTGGTTTTCCAGACCGATATCGGCCCCCATCAATTTGAGGATGTCGATCACACCAGTGCGCGTCGGGTTGATGCCGACATGCTCGAGCAACAACTCGGAACCCTCGGCGATGCTCGCCGCAACCAGGAAGAATGCAGCGGAAGAAATATCCGCAGGCACTTCGATATGGCTCGCTGCCAGCTTGTGACCGGACTCGACGGTGGCCGTGTTGCCATCGACCGCCACTGGATAACCAAAACCGCGCAGCATGCGCTCGGTATGGTCGCGAGTGGGCGCTGGCTCGGTAACCGCGGTTTCCCCGGCAGCATACAAGCCCGCCAGCAGCAGGCAGGATTTCACCTGGGCGCTGGCCATCGGCATGTCATAACGCATGCCAGTGAGTTGTTGACCACCCTTGATTTGCAGCGGCGGACGGCCTTCTGGACCGGTGTCGATTACCGCGCCCATCTCACGCAACGGCTTAGCCACCCGATTCATCGGCCGCTTGGACAGCGATGCATCGCCAGTCAGCGTGGTATCAAACGACTGCGCAACGAGCAGGCCCGACAATAGGCGCATGGACGTGCCGGAATTGCCCAGATAGAGCGGCCCCGGTGGCGGCTGCAGACCATGCAGACCGACCCCATGAATAGTCACGCGACCATGATGCGGGCCTTCGATAACCACGCCCATGTCGCGGAACGCCTGCAGCGTCGCCAAGGCGTCCTCACCCTCAAGGAACCCCTCTACCTCGGTGATGCCATCGGCCAGCGAGCCGAGCATGATCGAGCGATGAGAAATGGATTTGTCGCCAGGTACGCGAATGCGTCCGGACAGGCTGCCACCAGGATTAGCGAGGTAAATCAGGTCGTTCGAATGCATGGCGTCCACATAGGCCCGACGGGCCAGGATTTTACTGAAATGCTCGCGGGCCACCCGGGCGCGGGTAAATACGCCCAGCAGTTGGTGCCCATCCCCTGCGTCGACCGCTTGGCGCAGAGCGTCGAGATCGTCGCGAAATGTGTCGAGGGTATGCAGCACCGCCTCGCGGTTGGCGAGGAAGATGTCGTGCCACATCACCGGATCGCTGCCGGCAATCCGCGTGAAATCACGGAAACCACCGGCGGCGTAACGAAAAATCTCCAGATTTTCACCGCGCTTGGCCAATGAATCGACCAAGGTGAAAGCCAGCAAATGCGGAAGATGGCTGGTGGCGGCCAGCACCTGATCATGGTGTTCGACCTGCATGTGCTCAACATCCGCACCCAGTTCGCGCCACAGCCGATCGATCAACGCCAGCGCATCCGGATCGGTGCCCTGGAGTGGCGTGAGGATCACCTTGTGACGGCGGAACAGCCCACTTTGGGCCGCCTCCACTCCACTTTGCTCGGAACCGGCGATCGGGTGACCCGGCACGAAGCGCGCAGGCAGACCAGCGAAAGCCGCCTGCGCCGCCCGCACCACATTGCCCTTGGCGCTGCCGACGTCGGTGAGCACGGCCTTGCCAAGATCGAGCTGAGCCAACGCGACCAACAGCTTCTCCATGGCCAGAATAGGCACCGCCAGCTGAATCACGTCGGCGCCACGACAGGCGGCGGCCAGATCGGTTTCACAGCGGTCGACCACCCCCAGCTCGACAGCCAGGCGTCGCGATTCGGCGTCCAGATCGACGCCCACGACTTCGCCGAACAAGCCTTTTTCGCGCATACCTTTGGCAAACGAGCCGCCGATCAAACCCAAGCCGATGACCACCAGACGAGCGAAGATAGGCGCAGCCGGTTGCAGATGCATGACATCAGCCACGAGCGAGTACCTTGCTCAGCGCGACCAAGAAACGTGCATTCTCCTGCTCGGTACCGATGGAAACGCGCAAGAAACTCGGCATGCCGTAGCCCGCCACGGGACGCACGATCACCCCTTCCTGCAGCAACGCCTGGTTGATCGGCGCGGCGTCGCGGGCAAAGTCGACAGCGAGGAAATTGCCGCGCGACGGTATCCAGCTCAATCCCAGCGCACGCAGACCCGCTTCCAACTGCGCCATGCCGGCATCGTTGGTGCGGCGGCTCGCAGCCAGATAATCGGCATCATCAAAAGCCGCGCAAGCAGCAGCCAAAGCCAGGCTATTCACGTTAAAAGGTTGGCGGACGCGATTGAGCACGTCGGCCACCTGCGCCGAGGACAAGCCATAACCCACGCGCAGCGACGCCAGGCCATAGGCCTTGGAGAATGTGCGCGAAACCAGCAGATTCGGGTACTGCGCCAGGTAGTTCAGGCCATCGGGCAGTTCGTCACCCTCGGCGTACTCGATATACGCCTCGTCCAGCACGACCAGAACATTGGCGGGAACCTGAGCGAGAAATTCCGCAAGCACCTGCGGACCGAACCAGGTACCGGTCGGATTATTCGGATTGGCGATGAATACCACCCGAGTGTCGGCATCGATAGCGGCCAGCATGCCAGCGAGGTCATGAGCGTAGTTTTTGGCCGGCACTACCTTGCCCACGGCGCCCACAGCCTGAGTAGCAATGGGATAGACCGCAAAGGCGTACTGACTGAACACCGCGTTCAGCCCCGGCGCCAGGAAGGCGCGAGCGACCAAATCGAGGATATCGTTGGAGCCGTTACCCAATGTCACCTGCGCCAGCGTTACACCGCAACGCTCGGCCAGCTTCTGCTTGAGTTCGAAACCGTTGCCATCTGGATAGCGGGTCAGATCGGCTAATTCGGCGCGAATCGCTTCCAGCGCCTTAGAGCTTGGACCCAGCGGATTTTCGTTGCTGGCCAGCTTGACGATGCCGGCCGGATCAAGATTCAGCTCACGGGCCAGTTCATCGACAGGCTTGCCGGGCACATAGGGTGAAAGCTTCTGCACGCCCAGCACAGCGCGGGCAAGAAAATCGGTCATACATAAACCTCATGCGGCAAACCTGCAGCAGCAGGTGGCAAATTCGGCGCGACGTCCATTCGTTTGCGACCCCGACTATCGGCCTGCGGCCACCGTCGTCAGAGCACCGCCTTCGGATAAGACCCAAGCACTTTCAGTGCTACGGCTTCCTGATTGATCTTCTCCAGCACATCCTTGATCAGCGGATCACGGTGATGGCCGACGAAGTCGATAAAGAACACATAGGTCCACTTGCCGCTGCGCGAAGGCCGGGTTTCGATACGGGTCAGATCGATGCCGTTGCTGTGGAACGGCACCAACAGCTCATGCAGAGCGCCGGGCTTGTTGCGCATGGAGACGATGACCGACGTTTTGTCATCGCCAGTCGGTGGCACTTCCTGGCTCCCAATGATCAGGAAGCGTGTGGAGTTGTCCGGGCGATCCTCGATCTTCTCGAAGAGCTTGTTCAGACCGTACAGACTGGCCGCCATATCGCCGGCAATAGCCGCCGAGTTCCACTCACTTTTCACCCGCTTGGCCGCATCGGCGTTACTGGAAACCGCCACGCGCTCGACGTTCGGGTAATGCGCATCCAGCCATTTGCGGCATTGCGCCAATGACTGCGCATGGGAGTAGATGCGGGTGATCCGATCGGTCTTGGTGGTGTCGCCCACCAGCAGATGATGGTGGATGCGCAGCTCGACTTCGCCGCAAATCACCATGTCGTGCTCGAGGAAGCTGTCGAGGGTGTGGTTGACCGCACCCTCGGTGGAGTTTTCCACCGGCACCACCCCGAAATTGACCGCACCGGCAGCCACTTCACGGAATACTTCGTCGATCGCCGCCATCGGCGTGCTAATCACCGCATGGCCGAAATGCTTCAGCGCGGCCGCCTGGGAGAAGGTGCCTTCCGGACCCAGATAGGCGATCTTGAGCGGCTGCTCCAAGGCCAAGCAGGACGACATGATCTCCCGAAATAAGCGGGCGACCTCTTCGTTGTCCAGTGGGCCCTTGTTCAAATCCATGATGTGCTTGAGCACCCAGGCTTCACGCTCGGGGCGGTAGAACACCGGCGTTTCGCCTTCGGCGAGGCTGGCCATCTTCACCCGCGCGACCTCTTGGGCGCAGCTGGCGCGATCGCTGATCAGGCCGAGAATCTGCTCGTCAAGATTATCGATGCGCACGCGCAGCGCTTTGAGTTCCAGCTCGGACATCAACCGTGCTCCTTTTCGAACTCGGCCATGTAGGCCACCAAGGCTTCCACTGCGTCGATTCCGACCGCGTTGTAGATGGAGGCGCGCATGCCGCCTACCGAGCGATGGCCCTTGAGATTGAGCAGGCCGCGCGCATCGGCACCGACCAGGAAGGGCTTGTCGAGCTTCTCGTCGGCAAGACGGAACGGCACGTTCATCCACGAGCGGGCATTGTGCGCAATCGGGTTGCTGTAGAAGTCACTGCGGTCGATGGCGCCGTACAGCAGCTCTTTCTTGGCCTTGTTGCGCTGTTCCATCGCCGCGACGCCGCCCTGCTCTTTCAACCACTCGAACACCAGACCCGAGAGGTACCAGGAGAAGGTTGCCGGCGTGTTGTACATCGAGCCGTTATCGGCAGCGACCTTGTAATTGAGCATGGTCGGGCAAGTGGAGCGCGCCTTGCCAAGCAAATCCTCGCGGACGATTACCACCACCAGGCCGCTGGGGCCGATGTTCTTCTGCGCACCGGCGTAGATCAGGCCGAACCTGGAAACGTCCAACTCGCGGGAAAGGATGTCCGAAGACATATCCGCCACCAGCGGCACGTCACCAACCTCGGGAATCCAGTCGAACTGCAGGCCACCAATGGTTTCGTTGCTGGCGTAATGCAGGTAGGCCGCGTTCTGGCTCAACTGCCAGTCGTTCTGCCCAGGAATGGCGAAATAGTCATACGGCTTGGCGCTGGCTGCGACATTAATATTGCCGTAGCGGCGCGCTTCTTCGATGCTCTTCTTCGACCAGATACCGGTGTCGATGTAATCGGCGACACCCTCTTCGGGCAGTAGATTGAGGGGGATCTCGGCGAACTGCTGGCTGGCGCCGCCTTGCAGGAACAGCACCTTATAGTTGGACGGAATGGACAGCAGATCGCGCAGATCCTGCTCGGCCTTCTCGGCGATGGCCACGTACTCGTCGCTGCGATGGCTCATCTCCATCACCGACAGACCCTTGCCCTGCCAATCGAGAAGTTCCGCCTGAGCACGTTGCAGGACGGCTTCGGGAAGCGCGGCTGGGCCGGCGCAGAAGTTATAGGCTCGCTTGCTCACATCCACTCTCACTAAAAGGTAAGGCGAACGGCACGGCGCCGTTCGCCACTTCTCTCATTGCGGATCATGCCAGCATGTCCGCGCTGCAACTCACTCGTCGGCGAGCGGAGCTTCCTCGGCCGCCACGTCTCCGGCGAGCTCGACGGACTCGATAGCTTCGCCCGCCTCATCGCCGACCAGCTCTTCGTCCTCAACCTCGGAAGGCTCCTGCACCCGCTCCAGACCAACCAGGGTTTCATCGCTGGCCAGCTTGATCAGAGTCACGCCCTGAGTGTTGCGGCTCAGGCTGGACACTTCATCGACCCGCGTGCGCACCAGAGTGCCCTGGTCGGAGATCAGCATGATCTCCTCGCCATCGAGCACCTGAATGGCACCGACCAACTTGCCGTTACGCTCGTTGCTGACCATGGCGATGACGCCCTGACCGCCGCGACCACGTTTCGGGAACTCGATCATGGCGGTGCGCTTGCCGTAGCCACGCGCCGACGCGGTGAGGATCTGCGCCTCCGGCTCGGGGATCAGCATGGAAATGATGTGCTGCCCTTCCGGAAGACGCATGCCGCGCACGCCGCGAGCGGTACGACCCATGGTGCGCACCTTGCTTTCCTTGAAGCGGATAACCTTGCCGCCGTCGGAGAACATCATCACTTCCCGCGCGCCGTCGGTTACCGCGGCGGCGATCAAAGTGTCGCCCTCTTCCAGGCGCAGCGCGATCAGGCCGGAACTACGCGGCTTGCTGAACTGCACCAGCGGGGTCTTCTTCACGGTGCCGTTGGCGGTAGCCATGAAGATGTAAGCGCCGGTCGGCTCTTCTTTATCATCCGAGTCGTCGGCTTCATCGGCGTCATCGCCTTCAGCCACGTCCTCGACGACCTCGTCTTGCTCAACCAGTACGCCCTCGATGTCATCCAGCTCTTCGCCTTCCGGCGCTTGCTTACGCAAGGCTTCCAGATCGACTTGCAGCATCGCGGTGATGCGCTCGCCCTCGTCCAGCGGCAACAGGTTGACCAGCGGACGGCCGCGCGCGGTACGCGAGGCTTCCGGAATTTCGAAGGTGCGCAACCAATAGACCTTGCCCTTGCTAGAGAACAGCAACAGCGTGGCGTGGCTGTTGGCGACCAACAGGTGTTCGATGTAGTCCTCGTCCTTCACCCCGGTGGCCGACTTGCCACGCCCGCCGCGACGCTGCGCCTGGTAGGCGGCCAGCGGCTGGGATTTGGCGTAGCCGCCATGGGAAATGGTCACCACGCGCTCTTCTTCGGTGATCAGATCGGCAATGGTCAAATCGACCTGCGAAGCGACGATCTGGGTGCGGCGGGCATCGCCGAACTCAGCCTTGACCTTCTCCAGCTCCTCGCGAATGACTTCCATCAGGCGCTCGGGGTTGGCCAGGATACGGATCAACTCGCCGATCAGTTCGAGGATTTCCTGATACTCGGCGAGCAGTTTTTCATGCTCCAGGCCAGTCAGGCGATGCAGACGCAGTTCCAGGATCGCCTGGGCCTGTTCCGGCGACAGGTAGTACTTACCGTCACGCAGACCGAATTGCGGATCGAGATCCTGCGGGCGGCAGGAATCGGCGCCGGCACGCTCGACCATGGCTTCCACCGCAGTGGATTCCCAGGCGGTAGCAATCAAACGCTCTTTGGCTTCGGCCGAGGTCGGCGAGGCCTTGATCAACGCGATCACCGGATCGATGTTGGACAGCGCAACGGTCTGACCTTCGAGGATGTGGCCACGCTCACGGGCCTTGCGCAGCTCGTACACAGTGCGCCGGGTCACCACTTCGCGGCGGTGACGAACGAACACTTCGAGCATGTCCTTGAGGTTCATGGTGCGTGGCTGGCCATCGACCAGCGCCACCACGTTGATACCGAACACGCTCTGCATCTGCGTCTGGGCGTAGAGGTTGTTGAGCACGACCTCGCCCACTTCGCCGCGACGCAGCTCGATGACCACCCGCATGCCGTCCTTGTCGGACTCATCGCGCAGCTCGGTGATGCCTTCGATTTTCTTCTCTTTAACCAGCTCGGCGATCTTCTCGATCAAGCGAGCCTTGTTCAGCTGGTATGGCAACTCGGTAATGATGATCTGCTGACGACCACCGACCTTGTCGATGTCCTCGATCTCGGCGCGAGCGCGGATATAGATGCGCCCGCGGCCCGTGCGATAGGCCTCGATGATGCCCGCACGGCCGTTGATGATGCCGGCGGTGGGGAAATCCGGACCGGGGATGTACTGCATCAGTTCATCGACGGTCAGTTCGGCGTTGTCCATCAGCGCCAGGCAACCGTCGATGACTTCGCTGAGGTTGTGCGGCGGAATATTGGTCGCCATACCCACGGCGATACCACTAGAGCCATTGACTAGCAGGTTGGGAACTTTGGTCGGCATGACCGCCGGGATTTGCTCGGTGCCGTCGTAGTTGGGCACCCAATCGACGGTTTCCTTGTCCAGATCAGCGAGCAGCTCATGGGCCAGCCTGGCCATGCGCACCTCGGTGTATCGCATGGCGGCGGCGCTGTCGCCATCGACCGAGCCGAAGTTGCCCTGGCCGTCGACCAGCATGTAGCGCAGCGAAAACGGCTGGGCCATCCGCACGATGGTGTCGTATACAGCGGTATCACCATGCGGGTGATATTTACCGATCACGTCACCGACTACACGGGCGGATTTTTTGTAGGGCTTGTTCCAGTCGTTGCCCAACTCGCTCATGGCGAACAGCACACGGCGGTGCACAGGTTTCAAACCATCGCGTGCATCCGGCAGCGCACGTCCGACGATCACGCTCATTGCGTAATCGAGGTAAGACTGCTTCAGCTCGTCTTCGATATTGACCGGTAGAATTTCTTTGGCCAGTTCGCCCATGAGAAGCCTGGTTCCTTTTTCTAGTGAAACTCCGCGCCATCCTTCCTGAATCGCACGAAGCTCGCCGTTGCCGGCATCTGACCAGCAACGACTTACGACAAATCAACGAGTTAAGCCATGGATCTGCGCAGTTGGAAAGGCCTGAGTCGGCCCCCTTGAGAACTGCCGGAGATTACCATAAACAGTGCCCGGCACCTACCCCGACCGACCGAGCGCGACTGTCTCAGTGCAGGCGTTTGCGGCACATCAATTGCGCCAGTTTTGCCGTGTCGGGACGTTCGATCACGCCCTTCTCAGTAACCAGATAGTCGATCAGATCAGCTGGAGTGACGTCGAACACCGGATTGACCGCCTCAGCCCCAGCAGCCACGCGCTGCCCGCCCAACTCCAGCAGCTCACTACTAGCGCGCTCCTCGATTGGAATATCCTCACCGCTTTCCAGGCTCATATCGATGGTCGAACTGGGCGCCACCACCATGAATCGCACGCCGTGGTGCATGGCATTGACCGCCAGTTGATAGGTGCCAATCTTGTTGGCCACATCGCCATTGGCCGCGATGCGATCGGCGCCGACGATCACCCAGGTAATACCCTTGGTCTTCATCAGGTGCGCCGCGGCGGAGTCGGCATTCAGGCTGAGCGGAATCCCCTCGTTGACCAACTCCCAGGCAGTCAACCGACTGCCCTGCAGCCAAGGCCGGGTTTCATCGGCGTAAATGCGCTCGACCAAACCCTCCAGCCAGGCGCCGCGAATCACCCCCAGCGCGGTGCCGAAGCCGCCGGTAGCCAGCGCGCCAGCGTTGCAATGGGTCAGGAACGTCTGCGGATTGCCCTGATGCTTGCGGATCAGATCGACGCCCAGCTGAGCCATGGTCAGATTGGCTTCGCGATCGCTCAAGTGAATGGCCTCGGCTTCAGCCTCCAGCACGATCAGCGGATCGTCGCTCTTCTTCAGGCGAGCCAGGCGCTCGCGCATGCGATTGAGCGCCCAGACCAAGTTGACTGCCGTAGGCCGCGCCTCGGCCAGCAACTGCAGGTCCTCTTCCAGTGCGGCCTGCCAATCGCCACCGACCTGCTGCCGCGCCCGCGCGCCGAGCACCACGCCATAGGCGGCCGCAATACCAATGATCGGGGCTCCGCGCACAATCATTAGACGAATCGCCTCAGCAACCTCAGCTGCAGACGTGCACGCCTGCCATTTTTCCTCGAAAGGCAGGAGCCGTTGATCGAGCAGATACAGCACGCCATCCCGCCAATCGATGGCTTTCACCTTCTCCGCTGCCAACAATTGCTCGCGCATGACCTACCTCTTACCCGAAAACAAAAGCTGCGGATTATAGCGAGCCGCCCCTCTGGACGCTCGGGTATACTGCGACCTGCTCAGAATACCCCCCGCCGGAAGCCGATAATGCCCGAACCGCTCGCCCCGCTCGACCTGTTGCTACTGCCGACCTGGCTGGTACCGGTCGAGCCCGCTGGCGTCGTCCTTCGCGAGCATGGGCTAGGTATTCGCGATGGCGTGATCACCTTGATCGCCCCGCGCGAGCAGGCGCTGCGCCATCCGGCGACGGTCGTGCGCGAGCTGCCGGGCCACCTGCTCACACCGGGCCTGATCAATGCTCATGGGCATGCCGCGATGAGCCTGTTCCGCGGACTGGCCGACGATCTGCCGCTGATGAATTGGCTGCAACAACATATTTGGCCCGCGGAAGCCAAGTGGGTGGATGAAACCTTCGTCCGCGACGGCACCGAACTAGCAATTGCCGAGCAGCTCAAAGGCGGCATCAGCTGCTTCGCCGATATGTACTTTTTTCCGGAAATTGCCAGCGAGTTGGTGCACAACAGTGGCATCCGCGCGCAAATCAGCATTCCCGTGCTGGACTTTCCCACCCCCGGCGCCCGCGATGCCAACGAGGCGCTGCGCAAGGGACTGAAGCTGTTCGATGACCTCAAGCAGCATCCGCGCATCAGCGTGGCGTTCGGCCCCCACGCGCCCTATTCGGTGAGCGACGACAAGCTCGAAAGCGTGCGCATGCTGGCCGAGGAGCTGGATGCCGGCATTCATATGCATGTGCATGAAACCGCCTTCGAGGTCCAACAGAGCCTTGAGCTATACGGCCAGCGCCCCTTGGCGCGCCTGGCCCGCCTCGGCCTGCTGGGGCCGCGCTTTCAGGCCGTGCACATGACTCAGGTCGACGATGAAGACTTGGTCCTGCTGGTAGAAAGCAACAGCAGCGTGATCCACTGCCCCGAGTCCAACCTCAAGCTGGCCAGCGGCTTCTGCCCGGTCGAGCGCTTGTGGCAGGCCGGCGTCAATGTGGCGATCG
Organism: Pseudomonas sp. LS44; assembly: GCF_024730785.1. Taxonomy (NCBI): domain Bacteria; kingdom Pseudomonadati; phylum Pseudomonadota; class Gammaproteobacteria; order Pseudomonadales; family Pseudomonadaceae; genus Pseudomonas; species Pseudomonas sp. LS44. The sequence continues at coordinate 1,417,727 of NZ_CP102830.1, read as the reverse complement.
GCACGGATGGCGCCGCCAGCAACAACAATCTGGACCTGCTTGGCGAAACCCACACCGCCGCCTTACTGGCCAAGGCCGTGGCCGGCTCGGCGAGCGCCCTGGACGCCCACCGCGCGCTGCGCATGGCCACCCTCAACGGCGCCCGCGCACTCGGCATCGAAGCAAAGACCGGCTCGCTGGAAATTGGCAAAGCCGCCGACCTGGTCGTCTTCGACCTGTCGCGCCTGGCCCAACAGCCGATCTACGACCCGGTCTCGCAACTGATCTACACCAGCAACCGCGACTGCGTGCAGCACCTCTGGGTCGGCGGCAAGCAATTGCTGGATGCCGGCCAACTGACGCGCCTCGACGAACAGCGCATTGCCGCCACCGCTCGCGCCTGGGGCGAGCGCATCGCCGGCCACTGAATTCCGTTTCAAGGAGCATTTATGAGCAACGTCGACCACGCTGAAATTGCTAAATTCGAAGCCCTGGCTCACCGCTGGTGGGACCGCGAAAGCGAATTCAAGCCACTGCACGACATCAACCCGCTACGCGTCAACTGGATCGACGAGCGCGCCAAGCTGGCCGGCAAGAAGGTCCTCGACGTCGGCTGCGGCGGCGGCATCCTCAGCGAAGCCATGGCCCAGCGTGGCGCGACCGTCACCGGCATCGACATGGGCGAAGCGCCATTGGCCGTAGCCCAGCTGCATCAACTGGAGTCTGGCGTCGAGGTCGAATACCGGCAGATCACCGCCGAAGCCCTGGCCGAGGAAATGCCCGAGCAGTTCGACGTGGTCACCTGCCTGGAAATGCTTGAGCACGTGCCCGACCCAGCGTCGGTAATCGACGCCTGCCGCCGCATGGTCAAGCCTGGCGGCCAGGTGTTCTTCTCGACCATCAACCGCAACCCCAAGGCCTATCTGTTCGCCATCGTCGGCGCCGAATACCTGATGAACCTGTTGCCGCGCGGCACCCATGACTTCAAGAAGTTCATCCGCCCGTCCGAGTTGGGCGCCTGGAGCCGCACCAGCGGTCTGACCGTCAAGGACATTATCGGCCTGACCTACAACCCGCTGACCAAGCACTACAAGCTGGCTGCGGACGTCGACGTCAACTACATGATCCACACGCTCAAGGAGCAGTAATGCGACTGCGCGCAGTTCTTTTCGACATGGATGGCACGCTACTCGACAGCGCGCCGGACTTCATCGCAGTGGTCCAGGCGATGCGCACCGATCGCGGCTTACCGCTTTTGGATGAACAACTGATCCGCGACCAGGTCTCCGGCGGTGCCCGGGCAATGGTCGCCACCGGCTTCAGCATCGTCCCGAAAGACGCGGCCTTCGAGCCGCTGCGCCTGGAGTTTCTCGAGCGCTATCAGCATCACTGCGCCGTGCTGACGCGGCCCTTCGATGGGATCGCCGAGCTGCTCGCCGACATCGAGCACGCCAAGCTGATCTGGGGCGTGGTGACCAACAAGCCGGTGCGCTACGCCGCGCCGATCATGCAGCAGCTGGGCCTGGCCGAGCGTTCGGCACTGCTGATCTGCCCGGATCATGTGACGCGTAGCAAGCCTGATCCGGAAATGCTCGTCCTGGCTTGCCAACAGCTGGACCTAGACCCAGCCAGCGTGCTGTTCGTCGGCGACGACCTGCGCGACATCGAATCCGGCCGCGCCGCCGGCACGCGCACGGCAGCCGTGACCTACGGCTATATCCACCCGAGCGACAACGCGCGGAACTGGGGAGCCGACGTGGTCGTCGACCACCCGCTGGAACTGCGCAGCGTGCTCGATCGCGCACTGTGTAGCTGCTGAGCCGAAGCGTTTTCACCGCGAGCCGGAGGATGCAGTTAGCTGCCGCCACCCAACCACCAGAGAGACTTGTGCGATGTTCGATTACTCCTCCCGCCCCGACCTGCTGCAAGGCCGGGTAATCCTCGTCAGCGGCGCCGGCCGCGGCATCGGCGCGGCAGCGGCAAAGGCGTTCGCCGCGCACGGAGCCACGGTGCTGCTGCTGGGCAAGACTGAAGACAACCTCAACCGCGTCTATGACGAGATCGCCGCCGCCGGCCATCCGCAGGCGGCCGTGATTCCCTTCAACCTGGAAACCGCGCTGCCCCATCAGTACGACGAACTGGCGGCCATGATCGAAACCGAATTCGGGCATCTCGACGGTTTGCTGCACAACGCCTCGATCGTCGGACCGCGCACGCCGCTGGAGCAGCTGTCAGGCGAAAACTTCATGCGCGTTATGCATATCAACGTCAACGCCATGTTCATGCTGACCAGCACGCTGTTGCCGCTGCTCAAACTGTCGGCGGACGCCTCGGTGGTCTTCACCTCCAGCAGCGTCGGCCGCAAGGGCCGTGCCTACTGGGGCGCGTACGGCGTTTCGAAGTTCGCCACCGAAGGTTTGATGCAAACCCTCGCAGACGAAGTGGACGGCACCTGCGCCGTACGGGCCAACAGCGTCAATCCGGGCGCGACCCGTACCGACATGCGCGCCCAAGCCTATCCGGGCGAAAACCCGCAAAACAACCCACTGCCGGCGGACATCATGCCGGTCTATCTGTACCTCATGGGACCGGATAGCAGCGGCGTCAACGGCCAAGCCTTCGACGCACAATAGGTCCTTGAGCTTGCCGGCCAGCACGGCCGGCAAGCCTCCGCCAGAAAACCGGCAACCCCTTCACCGCCCCTCTCCCCCGCTGGCAAGATTTCGCCAGATTACCGGCAAAAGCTTGCCGCCTGCACCAGGCAACAACAATCAAACCATTGATTTAATTGATTTTTTATTCAACACGAACTACCTGGCATGAAATTCGCTCTAACCCTGTTGTCGTCGCTCGCACCATGCGCCAGGGGTTTTCTTCATGGTTCCTCCAAACAAAACCAACACCATCGATTTCGATGCTGCCAAGCTGCAACGCCTGGGCTTCGCCGGCAAGCGCATGCCTTCGCTGCGGCCGATCAGCCTCAGCCAATTGCGCCAGCAGCTGAGTCTGCAGTTGCAGACCAGCCTGGAAGTTGAAAAGATCCTCGCGGTGTTTTTCCATGAAGTGCAGCGGCTGATTCCCCTGACGGCGCTCGCTTACCTGCAACCGACCAGTGATCTGCGCCTGGAACTGGGCGAACGTGCCAGTCATTCCGCCAGTTACCACCTGACCCATGCCGGCGAATACCTGGGCGAACTGATCTTCCGCCGCAACCAACGCTTCAGCGACGAAGAACTCGGTCAACTCGAATCCCTGCTGGGCAGCCTGCTGTTCCCGCTGCGCAACGCCTTGCTTTACCGGACTGCCCTGCAAAGCGCGTTGCGCGACCCACTGACTGGCACCGGCAATCGCATTGCCATGGATCAGGCCCTGCAACGCGAAATCGATCTGGCCCGGCGCAATCTGCAGCCGCTATCCCTGCTGATGCTGGATATCGACCACTTCAAGAACATCAATGACACCTACGGCCACAGCACCGGCGACGACGTGATCAAAGCCGTGGCCGCCACGATCAAGAGCCAACTGCGCAATATCGACATGGTGTTCCGCTATGGCGGCGAAGAATTTCTCATCTTGCTCTCCAACACCAGCCGTGAAGGCGCAGCCATGGTTGGCGAGCGTCTGCGCCACGCGGTGATGAACCTGCAATGCGCGGTTGATCAACACGCCATCCAACTCTCGATCAGCCTCGGCTGCGCCAACCTGCTGCCAGCCGAATCGGCCGAAAGCCTGTTGAAGCGTTCAGATAGCGCGCTGTACATCGCCAAGCGCGAAGGCCGTAACCGTCTGACCATGGCCGGCTAAGCGGTTTCATAGACAATAAAAAAGGGACTCGATTGAGTCCCTTTTTTACGCCTGCCAATTACTCCGGTTTACGTCCACGGCCAAAGCCTGGACGCTGACCATCACCCGCCGGCGGACGACGCTTGGCAGGTGCCGGCTTGCGCGCCGGCCGGTCGGCCAGCTCAACCGCCGGACGCCCAGCCTTGCCACCGCTGGAGCGCTTTTTGTTTACGTCGGAAGGCCGCTCGGCCACCGTGCTGCGCTTCGGACCCGGGCGCGGTGAGCGCTCGGCCGAATCGCCACGCGGATTGCGGGCGGGGCGATCGGCGCCGTCACGTGGTGCGCGCGCAGGACGATCGGCGCCATCGCGAGAGACGCGAGCCGGACGATCAGCCCCGTCACGCGGCGCACGCGCGGGACGATCACCGTCACGCGGTGCGCGTGCCGGGCGATCAGCGCCATCGCGAGAGACGAGGGCCGGACGATCGCCGCCATCGCGCGGCGGGCGCGCTGGGCGCTCGCCTTCCGATCTTGCGCCACCACCGTGGGCTGGACGCAAGGTTCGCTCCGGGCGCGCCGCACGTCCGACCGGCTTGGCCGACTTACGCTGCAGACGATCGAGCTTGTCGCGGGCCTTCTCCTTCATCGCCGGCAGCTCTACCGGCTCCAGACCGACTTCGGCACTGAGGATGTCGATATCGCGCTGTCCCATTTCCCGCCAGCGACCCATGCTCAGGTCGGAGGTCATAAATACCGGGCCAAAGCGCACGCGCTTCAGGCGGCTGACCACCAGCCCTTGGGATTCCCACAGACGACGCACCTCACGGTTACGGCCTTCCATCACCACGCAGTGATACCAGTGGTTGAAGCCTTCGCCGCCGGGGGCTTTTTGGACATCGGTGAACTTCGCCGGGCCGTCTTCGAGCATCACGCCGGCTTTCAGGCGCTCGATCATCTCGTCCTCGACCTCGCCACGCACACGCACGGCGTATTCGCGGTCCATCTGGTAAGACGGGTGCATCAAGCGGTTGGCCAGTTCACCATCGGTGGTGAACAGCAGCAGGCCAGTGGTGTTGATGTCGAGGCGGCCGATGTTGATCCACCGACCTTCTTTAGGCTTGGGCAAACGATCGAAAACGGTCGGGCGACCTTCGGGATCGTCGCGGGTGCAGATTTCGCCATCCGGCTTGTTGTAGATCAGGACGCGGCGCACGGTCTCGCGCTGCTCTTCGCGCTTGAGCAGACGGCCATCGACGGTGATGGCGTCGTGCATGTCGACCCGCTGACCGAGGCTGGCGACTGCGCCGTTGACCTTGACGCGGCCCTCGGTGATCCAGGCTTCGGCATCGCGGCGCGAGGCCAGGCCGATGCGGGCCAGGACTTTCTGCAGTTTTTCGCCGCTGGGGCTGTATTCGGACTCACTCATGCTAAGCACCTCCCGGTGTGTCTATCGGTGAAAGGGCGCGAATCATACGCGTATCGGTTATACGCCGCACGGATCAGTTGAGGCTAGCAGAGCATTGACCGCCTGTTTCACGCCTCAATACTTGCGCCGGCCAGTGGCCGCCAACTCCAGCAGCCGCAGATCGGCCAAGGCCAATGCCGTGCGTCGGCCGGCTTTGTCGAGATGCTTCCAGGCTCTGATTTCGTCGCGACTACGCCCGCAACCCACGCAGATTTCGTGGCGAAACCCACAGACCTTGATGCACGGGTTTTTCAGCTTGCTCATGGACGCCTTCCGAATCGATGCCCTTCCTCAAGATTGGAACCTGGGGATCGGCCCAACCTGTCGAACAACTTAATGGGTGGTCTTGACCTCACCCTCGCCCGGCGCTGGCGGTTCGGCGGGTTCGCTCAGGTCGTCGAAGTCGGTCTTCAAGTCCTGCTCCATGGCATCCAGCTCGGCCAACAGGCTGCTGAAGCTCAGTTCGTCACGCGGCAGCGCCTCGCCTCCCGGTTCGGCGAGATCGGCGCGCGCTTGCAGGGCTTCCGGCACTGGCAGATCGTCATGGAAGGCCAGCGCCGGCTCCGGTTCCAGTTCACGCAAGGCCGCCAGCGGTGGCAGTCCGTCGAGATTCTTCAGGTTGAAATGGTCGAGAAACCCCTTGGTGGTGGCGAACATCGCCGGCTTGCCCGGTACGTCCCGGTAGCCGACCACCCGCACCCACTCACGTTCGAGCAGGGTTTTGACGATGTGCGTGTTGACCGCCACGCCACGGATGTCCTCGATTTCGCCACGGGTAATCGGCTGGCGATAGGCGATCAGCGCCAGGGTTTCCAGCAAGGCTCGCGAGTAGCGCTGCGGACGCTCCTCCCACAGTCGACCGACCCAGGGCGAGAAGAGCTCGCGCACCTGCAGGCGATATCCCGAGGCGACTTCCTTGAGTTCAAATGCCCGCCCCTCGCAAGAGCGGCCGAGAATCTCCAGCGCTTCCTTGAATACCGCGAGCTCCGGTCGTTCGTTCTCGTCGAACAGCTCACCAAGGCGCTCCAGCGACTGCGGGCGGCCGGCGGCGAGAAGAATGGCTTCCAGCAGTGACGCCAACTGTTGGGGATCTGAAAGGTTGCTCATTCCGCTCTGGCCCGTACGTGAATGGCTGCAAAGGGTTCATTTTGCACCAGCTCGACCAGCGATTCCTTGATCAATTCCAACACCGCCATAAAGGTCACGACCACGCCCAAGCGCCCCTCTTCGGCACGGAACAACGCCACGAACGGCACAAAACCGCCACCTTTCAGGCGCTCGAGCACATCGCTCATGCGTTCGCGGGTGGACAATGCCTCGCGGGTGACCTGGTGGCTTTCGAACATGTCGGCGCGGCGCAGCACCTCGGCCATCGACACCAGCAACTCTTCCAGACTGACATCCGGCAACAGCTTGCGCGCCCGCGCCTCCGGGGCGGCCAGCCGCGGGACGCTGAGGTCGCGGCCGACGCGCGGCAGCATATCAATGCCCTCGGCGGCGGCTTTATAGCGCTCGTACTCTTGCAGGCGGCGGATCAGCTCGGCGCGCGGGTCATCCTCTTCGGCCTCGATCTCGGCGGAGCGCGGCAGGAGCATGCGCGACTTGATTTCGGCAAGCATCGCGGCCATCACCAGATACTCGGCAGCCAGCTCTAAGCGCACCGACTTCATCAGCTCGACATACCCCATGTACTGATGGGTGATGTCGGCCACCGGGATATCGAGGATGTCGATGTTCTGCTTGCGAATCAGGTACAGCAGCAGATCGAGCGGCCCCTCGAAGGCCTCGAGAAACACTTCCAGCGCATCCGGCGGGATGTACAGGTCCTGCGGCAGCTCGGTGACGGCCTGGCCATACACCAGGGCGAACGGCAGCTCTTGCTGGGCACCGGCCTGGCTGGCGGAAGCGTCTTCGGGCGTGGTGTGCTGCATGAAGTCCTCGGCGGGATATTTAGGGGGAACCGGCGTTTTACAAACTAGGTCGAAGTGAATGAGAGCTGCCTCGGCATTCTATCGAGTTGACGTGCTGCCGCCGCGCTCGGAGAGCATAACTGGATCGATAGAACGAGTCCTCAACGGACCCGAGGGAGATCGTGATGAAAGCCCTGACAACGATATGCAGCGTATTAATCCTCTTGGTCAGCATGGTTCAAGTGCCCGCCCAGGCTGCGATGATTGCCACCGGCGACGTGGTGGCAGGCCAGCAGGCGCAAGCTGACCGCGAGAAGGTTCGCGATTTCCTCAACCGTGCGACCGTGCAGGAACAGATGAAAGTAATGGGCGTGAACGCCGCGCTGGCCAAGAGCCGGGTCGACTCGCTGACCCCTAAAGAAGTGGCGACGCTGGCGCAACGGGTCGATTCGCTGCCGGCCGGTGGCGCGCTCAGCACGACGGATATCGTCATCATCCTGCTGGTCGCCATTCTGGTGGCATTGATCGTTTAGGCAACTGCTGTCTGTGCTCGGGGCGTGCGGGTAGCGCCCCGAGATGGTTTTGGAGTCAGACCAATTCGGCGAATGGCGCGGGGTCGCCGCAGCCAACGCGGATTACTTCCACTTCATCGTCGACCAACCCGATCACGGTGGAGGCCTCCTGCCCACCAAAACCGCCGTCGATGATCAGGTCGACCTGATGTTCGAACACCTGACGCATGTCGTAAGGCTCACTCATTGGCAACTCTTCGCCGGGCAAAATCAGACTGCTGCTGATCAGCGGCTCGCCAAGCTCGGCCAACAAGGCTTGCGCGATGGGATGGTTGGGCACGCGCAGCCCGATGGTGCGCCGCTTGGGATGCAAGAGCATGCGCGGCACTTCGCGGGTGGCGTTGAGGATGAAGGTGTAAGGGCCTGGGGTGTAGGTCTTGAGCAGGCGGAACGCCACGGTATCGACCTTGGCGAATATCCCCAGCTGGGACAGATCGCTGCAGACCAAGGTCAAATTGTGCTTCTCATCCAGGCGGCGCAGGCGACGGATGCGCTCGACCGCGCTCTTATCGCCGATCCGGCAACCGATCGCGTAAGAGGAATCGGTCGGATAGACGACCACTCCGCCGGATTTGATGATATCCACCGCCTGCTTAATCAGGCGCGCCTGCGGATTCTCCGGATGAATCTGGAAAAATTGACTCACGGTGACTCCCTGTTCAGCAGGCAGCAAGCGGTCGGTGACCATGCTCGAAACGCCTCCACAACGGCGGTAAGTCGTCTGGGAGAGGGCGATACATGCCCAATTCCGACCAGTCCCCTGGCGCATGAAAGTCACTGCCCGCAGTAACCAACATGCCGAACTCGCGCGCCAGGATAGCCAGACTGCCCACTTGCTCTGCAGGCTGCATGCCATTGACCACTTCCAGTGCGTGACCACCCGCAGCGACGAAATCGGCGATCAGCTTACGTCGTTTGCTGCGGGTGAAATCGTAGTGCCAGGCGTGCGCCAGACTGACCCAGGCGCCCGCCTCTCTGAGCGTAGCAACCGTTTGCGCCAATGTCGGCCAGTGCTGCTTGACGTCGCCGAGCTTGCCGGCGCCCAGCCACTTGCGAAATGCCTCAGCGCGGTCACGCACATGGCCGGCGCGCACCAGGTATTCGGCGAAATGCGGTCGCGCCGGGGCGTTGCCGCTGTCGCCCAGTTCCTGCTGCACCGCACGCGCACCGGCAAAGGCGCCGGGCATGCCCTTGGCTTCCAGGCGGATGCCGATTTCCTCGGCGCGCTGCCAGCGCCCGTCATGCAATTCACGCGTGGCTTGCAACAACGCCGGCGCCTCGGCGGAGAAGCCGTAGCCAAGCACATGGATGGTCGCCCCGCCCCACAGGCAGGACAACTCGATCCCGTTGATCAGCTGCATATCCAGGGCTTGCGCGGCGGACCGCGCCTCATCCAGACCTTCCAAGGTGTCGTGATCGGTCAATGCCAGCACGCGTACGCCACGGGCGTGCGCCCTGGCCACCACTGCGGCGGGCGCCAGGGCGCCATCCGAGGCGGTGCTGTGACAATGCAGATCGACTTCCATGGGTGTGGCCTTCGCTTCTGGTTTGCGGCTTTCGCCGTCAGGGTTGTTTGTTATTATGCCGGCACATCCCGCTCCTGGCTGCCAACGTGAAACAATTCATCGATTTCATCCCGCTTATCCTGTTTTTCATCGTTTTCAAGCTTGATCCCCGCACCGTCGAACTGGCTGGCAACAGCTATGTACTGGGCGGTATTTTCAGCGCCACCGCGGTGCTGATCGCCGCCTCGGTGCTGGTCTACGGCACCCTGTTCCTGATTCAGCGCCGACTGGAAAAAGGCCAGTGGTTAACGCTGATCGCCTGCTTGGCGTTCGGCACGCTGACCCTGGTGTTCCACAACGAAACCTTCCTTAAGTGGAAAGCCCCGATAGTCAGCTGGCTCTTCGCCGCGGCCTTCGCCGGCAGCCACTTCATCGGCGATCAGCCGTTGATTCAACGCATGATGGGCCATGCGATTCAGCTGCCACAGGCAATCTGGACGCGGCTGAACATTGCCTGGATCCTGTTCTTCTTAGTCAGCGGCGCCGCCAATCTGTTCGTGGCCTTTACCTTCCACAGCATCTGGGTGGACTTCAAGGTATTCGGCAGCCTGGGCATGACGCTGCTGTTCCTGATCGGCCAGGGCATCTACCTCGCCCGCCATATGCACGACGGCGACAGCCAGACTGCCTCTTCCGCGACCCACCCCAAGGACTGACATGCTCTACGCGATCATTGCCACCGATGTAGCCAACTCCCTGGACAACCGCCTGGCCGCCCGTCCTGCGCATCTGGCGCGCCTGGAGCAGCTGAAAACCGAGGGCCGCTTGATTCTCGCCGGCCCGCATCCGGCGGTAGACAGCAACGACCCCGGCGCTGCAGGCTTCACCGGCAGCCTGGTGGTGGCCGAATTCGACTCGCTGGCTGCGGCAGAGAGCTGGGCCGCGGCCGACCCGTATCGCACCGCTGGGGTATATGGCGAGGTACAGGTCAAGCCGTTCAAGCTGGTGCTGCCCTAAGCCGCTGGGCATGATCGTGGCTGCACCGGTAACAGCAGATCGTGAACCGGTTCCAAGCTGCCGTGGCGACGCGTAATACATTAATAATAAAACCGCGGGAAATAGGAGTTCCGATGCGCCACAGTCCATTGCCCCTGTTGTTCGCCACCCTGCTGCTGGCTCCCCCGCTGCAGGCCGAAGAGGCTGCTCTGAGCGATACCCCGACACCCACCGTGATCGATGCCGGCGCGGCGCGGATCAACGAACTGGAACAACGCCTGGCCGACAGCGAACAGCGCAGCGCCGATCTGGCCAGTCAGCTGCAAAGCAATGTCGGCGAGCGCGAGAGTGCCCAACTGAGCCGCCTGCGCCAGGAGAATCAGCGCCTCAAGCTGCAGCTCAAGCAGACCCAGGCCGAACAGCAACCGCAACTGCTCAACGATCGGCAACAATGGTTCGCAGCCGGTGGCGGCGTTGGCCTGCTGGGTGTGATGCTCGGGACTTTGTTGCGCGGCCGACGTAAATCCCGCCGCGAATGGCTGAACTGAAGCGCCCATGAGCGAACTGCTACTGATCGACGACGACCATGAGCTGTGCGAGCTGCTGGTCAGCTGGCTGACCCAGGAAGGCTTCCGCGTCACGGCCTGCCATGACGGCAGCAGTGCTCGCGCCGCCCTGGCCCAGCAAACCCCGGATGCGGTGGTGCTCGACGTGATGTTGCCCGATGGCAGCGGCCTGGAATTGCTCAAGCAATTGCGCAGCGAGCATGCCGAACTGCCGGTGCTGATGCTCTCGGCACGCGGCGAACCGCTCGATCGCATCATCGGCCTGGAGCTGGGTGCCGACGATTACCTGGCCAAACCCTGCGACCCCCGTGAGCTCACCGCCCGCCTGCGCGCCGTGCTGCGCCGCAGTCACCCGCCGGCCAGTGCCAGTCAGCTGGAACTCGGCGATCTGAGTTTCAGCCCCGCTCGCGGTGTAGCCAGCATTGGCGACCATGACGTGCTGCTTACCGTATCCGAAGGTCGGTTGCTCGAAGCCCTGCTGCGCCAACCGGGCGAACCGCTGGACAAACAGGAGCTGGCGCAACTGGCACTGGGACGCAAGCTGACCCTATACGACCGCAGCCTGGACATGCACGTCAGCAATCTGCGCAAGAAAATCGGCCCGCATGCCGACGGCCGTCCGCGCATCCTCGCGCTGCGCAGTCGCGGTTATTACTACAGCCCCTGAGCCACAGCCGCCGCGATAAGCATGCGCGTGCGCCTTTACTCAAGCTTTACGCTGGCCTGACTGCCCTTGACCTTGTCATCCCTACACTGGGCTCATCCGGCAAATGGCCGGAATCGAGACAAGGAGATACCTATCATGCGCAAGACTCTGATCGCCGCCCTGTTCGCCGCCACGCTGCCGGCCCTCGCTCTGGCGTCCCCTTATGGGGGCCATCATCGCGGCGGCGAGCATGGTTCGATGTTCTTCAAAGAACTGAACCTGAGCCAGGAACAACGCCAGGACGTACGCAAGCTGATGGGCGAGCAAATGAAAGCCCGCCACGAGATTACCGAGCGTTACCTGAAGAAGCTTCCTGAAGCCGAACAGAAGGCCATGCAAGCTGAACTCAAGGCCAAGCACGACAAAACCCAGAGCGACATCCGCGCGCTGCTGAAGCCGGAGCAACAGAAAGAGTTCGACCAACTGCAGCAGAAGATGCAGGAACGCCGAGCCGAACGCGACGAGTTCGAGGCCTGGAAGGCGCAGAAGGCGCAGAAAGCCCAGTAACCGTCGCCGCCTTCACCCACGCCCATCGGCTCATGGCCGATGGGCTTTTTGTCGTAAGAACCTGTTTACGATCTGCTGCGCGTCGGCCGTACGGCGTTAAAAACCGGGCTCAGATGCTCATTTACAGCTCGTAAACTCCGCTCTTCGCCCGCTTTTTGCCTTGTCCGGCTCTAGCTCGCGAGATCGTAAACAGGCTCTAAGGAGTGACCGTGCGCTCATTGTTCTGGCGGATCTTCGCGAGCTTCTGGCTGGCCATCGCCCTGGTCGCCGGGCTGTCCCTGCTGTTCAGCCATGCGCTGAATCAGGACGCCTGGATTATCGCCCGCCACCCGGCGCTCAAAGAGCTGCCCAGTCGCTGGGTCGAGACCTACCAACGCTGGGGTCCGGAAGCGGCGCAACAACTGCTGGAACACAGCAAGCGGGAATACCGCCTCAACACCCAAGTGCTCGGCGAGGATGGCGAACCGCTGATCCGTGGCACCTTTCCCCCGCGAGCGGCGGCCTTTGAGGCACGCCATGGCGAGCGTCTGCCCTGGCGGCGGCTGACCGAGGAATACAGCGCTCCGGACGGCAATTCTTACTTATTTATCTACCGCATCCCCTATCCCGAGCTGGCCGCTTGGCACCGCAGCAGCTTGCTCTGGCCACTCACGGCGCTGGGCATCGCCTTGGTGGTGCTGACGGTGCTCAGCCTGCTGCTGACCTTGTCGATCACTCGCCCGCTGGATCGCTTACGTCGTGCGGTACATGACCTCGGCCGCACGGCTTATCAACAGAACAGCCTGGAGCGCCTGGCCGGCCGACGCGACGAACTGGGAGTGCTGGCCGGCGACTTCAACCGCATGGGTCAGCGCCTGCAGGATTTGATTGGCAGCCAGCGCCAGCTGTTGCGCGACGTGTCTCACGAACTGCGCTCGCCGCTCGCGCGGCTACGGGTCGCCCTGGCCTTGGCCGAGCGGGCCACACCCGAGGAGCGCGAGGCACTGTGGCCGCGTCTGGCGCGGGAGTGCGACCGCCTGGAAGCGCTGATCGCCGAGATTCTCGCCCTCGCCCGCCTCGACGCCGAGCCCGGCGTACGCCAGCCGCTGATCCTCCGCGAGCTGCTCGAGCGGGTCCGCGAAGATGCGCAATTAGTCGCCCCCGGGCAAGAGATCCAGATCACTGGCAGCAACCCGCAAGAACTGCTCGGCTGGCCGGACATGCTCAGCCGTGCGCTGGACAACCTGCTGCGCAACGCCCTGCGTTTCAGCCCGCCGGATCAGCCAGTGGAGATTCACATCAGCAGCGAACAGGACTGCCTGTTCATCCAGGTTCGCGACCACGGTCCCGGCGTGCCAGCCGAGCAGCTGGGCCGGCTCGGCGAGCCGTTCTTCCGCGCGCCGCAGCAATCGACGCCCGGTCACGGGCTGGGCCTGGCCATTGCCCGCCGCGCCATCGAGCGGCATGGCGGACGGCTAATCCTGGACAATCATCCCGACGGTGGTTTTGTCGCCCGCGTCGAGTTGCCGATGTAAAGCGCAATCAGCCGGCCGCGGCTACAAAAAAACTGCGTTTACCAGTTGCTGACGAAATCGGCCGGATTCAACTCCGGCGGACTGCGCCGCTCGCCCTCCACACTGCCCAAGTAGATGAACCCCACCATCTGCTCGTGGGCCTCCAGACCGAGGCCGGCGGCGACATGCGGGTCATGGGACATTTCGCCGGTACGCCACATCGCGCCAAAACCCTGGGCGTAAGCAGCGAGCAGAATGCCGTGGGCGGCGCAGCCGGCGGAGAGCACTTGCTCTTCCACCGGGATCTTGTGATTGCGCTGCACGGAGGCGATCACCACCACCAGTAGCGGGGCCCGCAATGGCATCGAGCGCGCCTTGCTCAGCGCCTCTGGAGTGGCTTGCGGGTTCTTCTTCAACAGCGCCGCCGCGAACAGCTCGCCGAGTCGGTTGCGTGCGTCGCCCTCGATACTGAGAAAACGCCAAGGCCGCAGATAGCCATGATCGGGTGCACGCAGCGCGGCGCGGAACATCACGTCGCGCTGTTCGGAGTTCGGCGCCGGCGCCTGCAAGCGAGCCAGTGATACGCGGTTGAGCAGAGCGTCGAGAGCCTCCATCGGCCACCTCCTGAAACTGAAGAGGCGGCCATGATAGCCGATCAGGGTGGCTGGTCCGGATTCGCGTGCGTAGTCGGGACCCGAATGCACTCCACGGCATGAACTTGCCGATTTGCGGGTCACCGGCCTTTTCCTGCCACGGGCGGTCCATGCGCGAAAATAGTCGCTGCAGCCTTCATTAACGGCATTCTTTTTGGTTGCGAAGGGCCACCTCCACTAGAATGCGCGCATTCCACCTCGAGCTCGATTTCATGGCCCTGCCGACCCTGCGCATCATCGGTTTCATCATCGGCATCTTTCTGATCACCCTGGCCATCAGCATGGTCGTCCCCATGATCACCCTGCTGATCTTCGAGCGGCCTTCGGACATCCATGCCTTTCTCTGGTCGAGTCTGATCACCTTCGTAGCCGGACTCGCCCTGGTCATTTCCGGTCGCCCGGAGAAGATCCACCTGCGTCCACGCGACATGTACATGCTGACCGTGAGTAGCTGGGTGACCGTGGGCCTCTTCGCCGCCCTGCCGTTCCTGTTCGCTCATCGTCTCAGCTACACCGACGCCTACTTCGAGAGCATGTCCGGCATCACCGCCACCGGCGCCACCGTGCTGTCGGGACTGGACAATATGTCGCCGGGCATCCTCATGTGGCGCTCGCTGCTGCACTGGCTCGGCGGCATCGGCTTCATCGGCATGGCGGTGGCGATCCTGCCGATGTTGCGCATCGGCGGCATGCGTCTGTTCCAGACCGAGTCGTCGGATCGCACCGGTGACAAGGTCATGCCGCGCTCACACATGGTCGCCAAGTACATCGTGCTTAGCTACGTCGGCATCTCGCTATTCGGCACCTGGGCACTCTGGGCCGCCGGCATGAACCTGTTCGACGCCATCAATCACGCCATGTCGGCGATCTCCACCGGCGGCTTCTCCACCTCGGACCAATCGCTGGCCAAATGGCAGCAACCGGCCGTGCACTGGGTGGCAATCCTGTTGATGATCCTCGGCAGCCTGCCGTTCGCCCTCTACGTCTCGACCCTGCGCGGCAATCGCTGGGCGCTGCTCAGGGACCAGCAGGTTCGCGGCCTGCTCGGCCTGCTGTTGTTCACCTGGCTGGTGATGAGCACCTGGTACTGGCTGACGACTCAGCTGCACTGGCTGGATGCCTTACGCCACGTAGCCTTCAACGTCACCTCGGTGGTCACCACCACCGGTTTCGCCCTCGGTGACTACAGCCTGTGGGGCAATTTCTCGCTGATGATTTTCTTCTATCTGGGCTTCATCGGCGGCTGCTCCGGCTCTACCGCCGGCGGCATCAAGATCTTCCGCTTCCAGGTCGCCTATATCCTGCTCAAGGCTAACCTGCACCAGTTGATTCACCCGCGCGCGGTGATCAAGCAGAAATACAACGGCCACCGTCTGGACGAGGACATCGTCCGCTCGATCCTGGCCTTCTCGTTCTTCTTCACCATCACCATCGCCGCCATCGCCCTCGGCCTGGCCCTGCTCGGCCTCGACTGGATGACCGCACTGACCGGTGCGGCCAGCTCGGTCTGCGGGGTTGGCCCCGGTCTCGGTGAGATCATTGGCCCGGCGGGCAACTTCGCCACCGTGCCGGACGCGGCCAAATGGTTGCTGACCCTGGGCATGCTGCTCGGGCGGCTGGAGATCGTCACCGTGCTGGTGCTGTTTATGCCGGCGTTCTGGCGGCACTGAGCAGCGCGCCGCGCCGATGAATCTTCCGTAGGAGCGGATTCATTCGCGATCAGCAGTTAGCTATCGCGAATAAATTCGCTCCTACAGGGCGCTAATCCGGGCGATCTACAACGTGCTGCGGTATTCGCCCGGCGTGGTGTCGAACCAACGGCGGAACGCACGAAAGAAATTGCTCGGATCGGCAAAGCCCAGCAGGTAGGAAATCTCCAGCAGAGTCAGATTGGCCTGCGCCAGATATTGCACGGCCAGTTCACGCCGGGTGTCATCGAGCAACTGCTGGAAACTGGTTGCCTCCTCCTGCAAACGGCGTTGCAAGGTACGCTCCGACAGATGCAGAGCCTGCGCCACTACCTCGCGCTTCGGCTCACCTTGCGGCAACAGGCGACACAGCACCTGGCGAGCCTGATGCGTCACCCGGCTCCCGGAGAAACGCGCCAGATAATCTCCAGCGAAACGGTCGTGCAGTTGCGCCAGCGATTCATTGGCGCTGGGTAGCGGTGCCTCGAGGTCAGCCCGCTCGAAAACCAGTGCGTAGTGCTCGGCATTGAAACGCAGCGACGCCTGAAAGACTTTCTGGTAGGGCTCCAGATCCGCCGGTGCATCCCCCTGAAAGCGCACCAACCGTGGACGCAGCGGCTTGCCGGTCATCCAGCGACAAAATGCCAGGGTATAAGCCAGCGAAGCTTCCGCACTCTGCCGTGCCGGCGCCAGGCGATCGCCATGAATCGCCAGAATCAGCGCATAACCATCAGCCACTGGGCGAAAACTGAGATCGGCACCCTCGGCAATGATCCGCTGGTAGCGCACCAGACGAGCGAACGCTTCCTTCAAGTTGCGGCTCGACATCGCCGCATAACCGACCACGTGGAACGAGGCCGGGCGCACCACGCTGGCCATGTTCAGGCCAATCGCCGGATTGCCGGAAAGCTGTACCGCCCGCTCCCACAGGCGCGTCATGCCGTCCTGCGGAAAGCGCGCATCGGGATCTTCCAGGGCGATGTAATCCAACCCCAGTTCGCTAAACAGCGTGCGGCAATCGACACCGCTCATTTCCAGAGCTTGGACGATGCCAATGGCCCAACTGGAGGACGTCGTACGTTCGGTCATAGGCCTTTTTAATAGAGGAGTAATGGCGGCGGCAAGGATATAAGAGTGGCACGCAATGTCACTGGCTTGGCAAGCCAGCGAACCTAGACTGTCAAAACCACAATGACAGGAGGTGTGTGATGAGCACGCAAGCCGCCGAACGCTTTCAGAGCTTTGCCGAGTTCTATCCGTATTACCTACAGGAGCACAGCAACCCGACCTGCCGCCGCCTGCATTACGTGGGCAGCCTGCTGGTCCTGACTATCGTCGCTTTCGCCTGCGTGACCCAGCAATGGCTGTCGCTGCTGTGGTTGCCGGTAGTCGGTTATGGGTTTGCCTGGGTCGGCCATTTCGTCTTCGAGAAGAATCGCCCTGCCACCTTCAAGTACCCACTGTATTCCCTGCTGGGTGACTGGGTCATGCTCAAGGATGCCTTCACCGGCCGCATCAAGTTCTGATGCCTGTCCGTGATCGCTGCGCGCCCGCCATTCGCGCGGGCGCGGGATCAGGCACCCTGGCTCCGGCAATCGTCCCATACAACGACAAGAGGACTCCTGATGAACGCTCGCGCTCGCTTCACGCATATGCAAGACGGCACCGCGGAGGATTGGGCCATCATCGGCCATGACTTCGTCGAGTACGCCAAGCAGCTGCCGGACCGCATCCTCACGCATCTGCGCCTGCTCGATGGCGACTTCGGTGGCTTCCCGGTCGATCGCCTGACCCATTCCCTGCAGACCGCCACCCGCGCCCATCGCGATGGCCGCGACGAGGAATACGTGATCTGCGCCCTGCTGCACGACATCGGCGACACGCTTGGCTCGTACAACCATCCGGAAATCGCTGCGGCCATTCTCAAGCCCTTCGTTAGCGCCGAAAACCTCTGGATAGTCGAGAAGCACGGGATTTTCCAGGGCTATTACTTCTTCCAGCACCTGGGCCTGGATCGCCATCTGCGCGAGCAATTCAAGGATCACCCGCAGTACCAGCAGACCATCGAGTTTTGCGCCAAGTACGATGCGGCGGCCTTCGATCCCGAGTACGAGAGCCTGCCACTATCGTTTTTCGAGCCGATGATGCGGCGGGTTTTCGCTCAGCCGAAAAACTCCATCTACAAAGCGGCGATGGAGAACCGATAAGTCACGCGGGACAACCGATCGCGACCCCCATTCAGCCGTTTGGCCGCCGTACTTGGCGGCCGGGCGCTAGCTGGTTATGATCCCGGCAGTCAATTTTTTGGCCCCTGTCGTGCGGGGGCAGCCAAGGCGCCCGGCAGAGGCGCCGCGCCTCAGGGATAGTGTCAGCTCGATGAACTCAGCCAGCGTCTTACCGGCCAGCGGCCTCCTTTCTTCATCGCTACGCGCCTACTACTCGCGCATCCTGGCCTATATCGCCACCGCCGCGACCATCGCCGCCGGCACCTACACCCAGCATTTCGGCTCAGAGATTCTTTGGCTGGTGCCCTATGCCTTGCTCTACCCCCATCTCGCGCACCAGCTGAGCCTGCGCTTTCGCCACGATTACCCGGAACAAACCACCCTCGCGCTGCTGTTCGTCGATGCCCTGCACGCCGGCCTGGCTATCACGCTGCTGGGCTTCTCCCTAGTGCCGAGCCTGATGCTCCTGCTGGTGTTGAGTTTCAGCACGCTGCTCAGTGGCGGCCTGCGCTATCTGGGCCTGGCACTGCTGGTCATGGTCAGTGCCACCTTGCTGCTCGGCGGTGCATTGCAGCCCGAGGCCAAGTTCGCCACGCCGGTGCCGGTGGCACTGGTGAGCATTCTGTTCAGCACGTTGTTCATCGCCATCACCGCCTTCTTCATGCATCAGCAGGGACAAAGCCTGTCGCTGGCCCGCAGCGAGATCAAACGCGAGCAGGAAAAGGCCGCGCGGCTGGCCCGCAACCTGGCCAAGTACCTGTCCCCGCAGGTCTGGGAGATGATTTTCAGCGGCAAGAAGCATGTGCGCCTGGAAACCCAGCGCAAGAAACTCACCGTGTTCTTTTCCGATATCAAAGGCTTCACCGAGCTGACCGAAGAACTGGAAGCCGAAGCGCTGACCGACCTGCTCAACAACTACCTCAACGAAATGTCGAAGATCGCCCTCAAGCATGGCGGCACCATCGACAAGTTCGTCGGCGACAGCGTCATGGTGTTCTTCGGCGATCCGGCCAGCCAAGGCGCCAAGAAGGATGCGGTGAACGCCGTATCGATGGCCATCGTGATGCGCAAACACATGAAAGTGCTGCGCCAGCAATGGCGCGCGCAAGGCATCACCAAGCCGCTGGAAATCCGCATGGGCTTGAATACCGGCTACTGCACGGTGGGCAACTTCGGCGCCGATACGCGCATGGACTACACCATCATCGGCCGTGAAGTGAACCTCGCCAGTCGCCTGGAAAGCGCCGCCGAGTCCGGCGAGATTCTGATCTCCCACGAGACTTATTCGCTGGTCAAAGACGTGATCATGTGCCGCGACAAGGGCCAGATCAGCGTCAAGGGCTTCAGCCGCCCGGTGCAGATCTATCAAGTCGTCGACTTCCGCCGCGACCTCGGCGCCACCTCCAGCTACGTCGAGCATGAGCTGCCAGGCTTTTCCATGTATCTGGATACCAACGGCATCCAGAACTACGACAAGGAGCGGGTCATCCAGGCACTCAATCTCGCGGCCGATAAACTGCGCGACAAGATCATCCTGTGATCTAGTGGCCTGTGCGGTTAATTGGTTATCTCAAGTTCGGATGACTGAGGCTCTGAGACAAGGCACCGCGACGAGTCATAGCAGGGCTATGGCGAGGAGCGGTAACGCAGTATCAGGGTCTCAGCGCCGAAATTGACTAACGGAATTAACCAAACAGGCCACTAACCGATGCAAACCCGCCATGCGCTACTGGCCATTCACCTTGGCGCCGTGCTGTTTGGCCTGACCGGGGTACTCGGCAAGCTGGCGCAAACCACCCCGCTGATGATCACCTGTGGCCGGGCGCTGTTCGCCGTGCTGGCCCTCACGCTGTTCGCCCGTCTGGTCAGCCGTGGCAGTGCACAGCCCCTCCCCATGCGGCGCCTCCTGCTGCTTGCCTTGGGCGGTATCTTGCTTGGCGCGCACTGGCTGACCTTCTTCCATGCGGTGAAGATCTCCGGCGTGGCCATCGCCACCCTCGGCTTCGCCGGCTTCCCGGCCTTTACCCTGCTATTGGAAAGCGTGCTGTTTCGCGAGCGCCTGCACTGGCTGGAATTTGTCGTGGTCGGCTTGGTCTGCCTGGGGCTGGCGTTAGTCACGCCGCATTTCGAATGGGCCAGCGAAGCGACGCAAGGACTGCTCTGGGCGGTGCTTTCCGGGCTGCTGTTTTCGTTAGTTTCGCTGCTCAATCGGGTCAGCACCAAAGGCGTCGATCCGGTGCAGGCGGCGCTCTGGCAGAACCTGACGATTGCCGTTTGCCTGCTGCCGTTTTCCTGGTCGGTGCTCCCCACGGTCAGCGCGATGGACTGGCTGTGGATCGGCATACTCGGGGTGTTCTGTACCGGTCTGTCGCACAGCCTGTTCGTAGCCAGCCTGCGCGTCCTCAAGGCGCGTACCACCTCGGTGATCCTCGCCCTCGAACCGGTTTATGGCATCAGCATCGCCTGGGTACTGTTCCACGAGCGACCGACGCTGAGCATGCTGGCCGGGGGCGCCTTGATCATCTTCGCCATCGTTCTATCGTCGCGACATATTCCGAAGGCAAAGGCGACGCCGAGCGCCTAACGCTTAGCCCAGCTCGTTGAGCAGCCAGCGGCAATAGCGCTCCACGCCCTGCTCCACCCGCAACAGCGGTTGCTGATAGCCGGCCTCGCGCAGCAAATCAATATCGGCCTGCGTGAAGCACTGATATTTGCCGCGCAGGGCATCGGGGAATTCGCTGTATTCCAGCAAGCCCTGCTCGACCATCGCCACGCGGTCGAGCGGCGGCAGGTCGTCTTGCGCGCGCAGGGCATTGACCATACTCACCGCCACATCGTTGAACGGCTGCGCCATCCCGCTGCCCAGATTGAAAATTCCCGAGCGTTGCGGGTGATCGAAAAAGTGCAGATTGACCTTGGCGACATCCTCGACCGAGATGAAGTCGCGCTGATGCTCGCCGCCGTCCATGCCGCCATAGGCGCCGAACAGGCTGACCTTGCCGGTAGCCCGGAACTGCTGAAAGCAATGAAACGCCACCGACGCCATGCGCTCCTTGTGCTGCTCGCGCGGGCCATAGACGTTGAAGTAGCGCAAGCCGACGATCTGGCTGCGGGCGCGCGGCAACAGACGCCGGACCTTTTGGTCGAAGAGGAATTTGGAGTAGCCATAAACATTCAACGGCCGCTCAAACTCGCGGCTTTCCCGGAATACCTGACCACCGCCATAGACCGCCGCCGACGACGCATACAGTAGCGGCACACTGACGTTCTGGCAGGCGTCGAGCAGCTCGCAGCTGTAGCGATAGTTGTTATCCATCATGAAACGGCCATCGCCTTCCATGGTGCTGGAGCAGGCGCCTTGGTGAAACACCGCGCGGACCAGGCCGAAATCACCGCGAGAAAAACGGGCGAGGAAGTCGCGCTTGTCCAGGTAGTCGCTGATTTCGCAGTCGACCAGATTGCGGAATTTATCGCCGCTGGTGAGATCGTCCACCGCGATGATGTCGGTCTCGCCGCGCTCGTTCAGTGCGTTGACGATGTTGCTGCCGATGAAACCAGCGGCGCCGGTAACGATGATGCTCATGGCCAATCCTGAGAGCCTGTCCCTAGGGGCTGCGCGTCGGCCATTGCCAACCTAGGAAGCGCCTCTAAAAAGTTCAGAAGCACCCAGCCTACCGAAGCCAGGGCCGTCACCCTTGACCCAGGACAACAGTCTGGATTGGCGTTATTCCGTTCGTCGGTCGTTGTGGCCGAGATCGCGCTCCGGGTCGATCTGGTCGCGGACCCGCTGTTTGAGCACTTTGGCCTCGGGGAAACCGCCGTCTGCCTTGCGCTCCCAGATCTGTACGTCCGCACAAGTGATGCGAAACACGCCGCCCGTGCCCGGCTCCAGGCTGACCTTACCGAGATCGTCAGCGAAGGTGCTGAGCAGCTCCTGAGCCAGCCAGGCGGCACGCAGCAGCCATTGGCACTGGGTGCAATAGGTGATGACAATCTCGGGTTTGCTGGACATGACGAATGGCTCTGGGATGGGAGGTGCAGACCATCATAGCGGCGCGGCGCCGGCAAGGCCGCAACGCAAAACGCCGCGCAGAAATCTGGGCGGCGTTTGATGACAATGACGAATCGGCGGTTACGCGATGCGCGCCAGCAGCGCCCGAGCTTCCTGTTTCTGCTCCGGACTGCCATCGCTGATCACTTCGTTGAGGATGTTACAGGCGCTGTGCATATCGCCTTGGTCGATATAGGCCAAGGCCAAATCGAGTTTGGCGACGTTGGCCTGATCCCCGGCCAGATGCGACAGATCGCGGGTTGGCGCCGAGCGGTCGCCTGGTTGATCGTTAAGGCGCGGATCGGAGAACACGTCGAGGAACTCTTCGTCCAGGGCTTCATCGACGTCTTGCGTGTCGATCTGCAACGGCTCGCCAAACCCATGATCGTGCAGCTCGTGCACTTCAGGCATATCTTGCAGGTTCGAGCGGAAGTCTGGATCGAGCAACGCCGGCTGCTCCACCACCGGCTTGCTGCTTGCCGTTTTCTCGGCAGCAAACGGGCTGACTAAATCCCAGTCGGCATCCAGGGTCAGATCATCGAGATTGAGCAAAAAGTCGTCGGCCTGTGCGGGCGCCTCCGGGGCGTTACTGGCCGGCTCGTCGATCAGCAACACGTCATTGTGTGCCTCGGTCTCGACGGAAACACCGTCCAGTTGCGGATAGCGGGTCCTGATCGGTTCGAGCAGCGCAGTATCAACACCCAGGCCGGTGAGCACGGCGAGCTGGCGAGTGAAGCCGGATGCATCACCCATCAGCCCCAACACCTCGAGCAGGCGCAGCTGGACTTCGGTGCGCTGCGGTTGCTTGTGCGCGGCCTTGCGCAGCACGCTCATGGCCGCACCGTAACGTCCATAGGCGATGTACAGCGCGGCCCCTTCCAGAGCATCGACCGGCGCCGCAGGAGTGTGTGCGCGCGACAAAGGGGCGACAGCCAACGGCGTCGGCTCGGTGTCATTGAGCGCAGCGATACTTGGCGTGATCACCACGGTCGGAACGACAGGAACGATTGGTGGTGCATTCTGCCGGCGACGCGCCAGCAACAGTAATACCAGAGCCAGAAGCAGGGCCAGGGCGGCGATCAGCCAAATCAGGTTGAAACGTTCCTGCGCCGGCGGTGCGAGCGTCGCGATGGCGGGCGCCGCCGGCTCACTGACGCGGCTATCGGTTGCCGGGGGGCTGGCGCTGCCCGCCTGGCGATCAGCCTGGGCCAACTGTACCTGCAAAGCGGCGATTTGCTGGTCCTTGTTGCTCAATTGCTGCTCGAGGCTTTCCAGGCGCAACTGCAGCTGCGCGACGCCCTGCTGCAATTGCAGATTCTCGCTCGCCTGACCGGCCAATTCATGCTCCAGGCGCTGCTGCACCGCGCCCAATTGTTGCAGCGTGGCGTCGGCTGCACTCGGCACCGCCTCGCTGACGACCGGCGCTGGCATGTTCGCCGCTGGCGCTGGGTTTACCTCGGCGATGGCTGGCGCGGGAACGGGTGCTGCTTGAGCAACCTGCGCGGCATCGGGTAACAACAGGGTCTTGCCGACAATCAAGCGGCTGCTGTCGCCGGCAATGAAGGCGGTGGGATTAAGCGCGTGGATGCCTTGCATCAGCTCCGCCAGCGACTGGGAGCCGTCGAGCGCCCGGACTCGCCGGGCGATATTCCACAGGCTATCGCCAGCGCGCACGGTGTACTGCTTGCCTTGGATGGCGGCAGGCGCCGGAGCAGGAGATGCGGCACGCGCTGAGTTCGCTACAGCCTCACGCCGACGTAGCGGCGCGGTACTTACCTGCGCAGACACCGGCACAGCGGCAGAGGCAAGTGGCGCACCGGGTGGATCAAGCAGCAGGGTGTATTCGCGCAACAGGTGGCCGTTGGGACGCACGATTTCGATGATGAAATTCAGGTACGGCTCACGCACTGGCTTGCGCGATACCACGCGGATCACGCTGTTACGCCCGCGAATGATTGGCGTGAAACGCAGATCGGTGAGGAACGGAAAATGCTCGACGCCTAGCCGCGCATAGGTGTCGGCCGGAGCCAGACGCACTTGCAGCTCGTGACTTTCCAGATCGCCCGGTTCGAGGAGCTGAATTTCCGCCGAGAGCGGCTGATTCAGCGCCGAATGCAGACTGATGTCGCCAAGCCCCAGGGCCGCCGCCAAGCCTGGAGAAACCAAGGTGCCAGTGGCTAGCGTGAGCAACAATCGACGAATCCAAGCCATGCATTAACTCCGCATTTCAATCTGCACGCTGTGGCCTCTACCCCGCGGATCTTCCACGAGCAACCAACAGGCAGGCAGCTAAAACGTAACGACGGGAACCATCCTGGTGCCCGATTGACGTTGATTATGGGTGCGGAATTCCAGGATTGCCGGAAAGGAAAGCAATCTGCCATCACACGGATGGCGCATGATACGCAAGATCGCCGCCTCTCAGCTAATCAAACCGACGAGCGAGAATTGTTAGCGAGGTCTCAAAACTACCAACTCAGGGGCTAGCGACGCTCGAGGTTCGCGAGGATTTGGGCATGGA
The DNA here is from genome assembly GCF_024730785.1 of Pseudomonas sp. LS44. Lineage (NCBI taxonomy): Bacteria > Pseudomonadati > Pseudomonadota > Gammaproteobacteria > Pseudomonadales > Pseudomonadaceae > Pseudomonas > Pseudomonas sp. LS44. The sequence continues at coordinate 1,393,107 of NZ_CP102830.1, read as the reverse complement.
TTTGCTGGCAGCGAAGCAGATCTTCCTGATCAATTCCACTGAACAGTTCGGCGCGCAGTTGGCTGGAGATCGCTTCGATCTGCCGAATCAACGGGCCGGCATTGGGCTGCAGAGCGATTTTCTTCGCACGTCGGTCTTCGGCGGCCTGGCGGCTAACCAATCCCTGAGCCTCTAGACTGTCGAGCAGACGCGCCAGGGTCGGTCCTTCTACGCCCACGCTTTGCGCCAGCTCACGCTGGGTCGGCATGGCCTCGAAGCGCGACAGATGTAGTAACACCAGCCAGCGCGCCTGTGACAGGCCCAAGCCAACCAGCCGGCGGTCCAGCTCCGCACGCCAGGCGCGAGACAAATGGGACAATTGCATTCCAAAACGGTGTTGATCGAGCTCGGGCATCAGGTGGGGCTCTGGATAATCGCTAAAGCTAATGATTAGCGAGCTAATCACAACCTTAAAGCCCGGGGCAAGAGCTCGCCGCGCTACCGTTCGGCCTCAGACCACCTGATTACGCCCCAAGGCCTTGGCCCGGTACAGGGCACGGTCGGCACACTCATACAGCTGGCTGAATTCCCCGCCATCGGCCGGACGCATGCACGCGACACCAATCGACATAGTGACCATCTCCGCAGTGCTTGAGCCCTCGTGGCGGATGTTCAACTCCGCCAGTGCCAGGCGTAGCTCTTCGGCACGCTGCAGGGCTTGCTCCATAGAGAGGTCGTAAAGCAGGACCGCGAACTCTTCGCCACCCAGGCGGACCGCCATGTCCAGCGGGCGCCTGGCTGCCTCGCTGAATACCCCACCAGTACGGCGCAGGACATTGTCGCCCGCTTGGTGGCCGTAGCAATCGTTGTAAGCCTTGAAGTGATCGATATCGCACAGCAGCAGCGCCAGGTTCCGGTGCTCGCGCTGAGCTTGGCGCCAGAGCCGCTCCAGTTGCCGATTGAAGCTGCGCCGGTTGTGCAGGCTGGTCAGACTGTCACGGTCAGCCAGCACGCGCATCAGCCGGCTGATCAGAAAGTGCTCACGCGCTTTGTATTCCAGCAAATAACCGCCGACCAAACCCATCACGTTGCCGAAGATCAAAAACAGTACGTTGTTGATCAGCCGAGTAACCGGTAACCCGGACAGCAACTCGAAGCCGACATAACCGAGCAGCACCACCAGCGAACTGGCCAGCGCCTCGGACAAGCGCAACCCGGCAAGAAAATAGGCAGCCATGCAGATCAGCAGCAGGCCTTCATAGGGATAGGTCTGATCAACCGTATGAGCGACCGCCACGACTGCCGCCGCGCCAAGACCAGGCGCGACGATGCAGGTCAGGCTCAGCGGCACCAGCAGATGCGTGTGGCGGCGGATCAGCATCAGCATGCCGCAGGCAAGCAACAGCAGCAGTACGCCCAAGCGGATCGAGAGCATCCACCAGCGCTCGAGACTGGGAATCAGGACTAGGTCGAGGCCGGCGAATGCCAGCCACACCAACACGCCGACGCTCAGCGCGATGCGCTTGAGATCGAAGGAGTCTTCCTGCAGGTAAAGTCGGTATTGGCTCTCCAAAGGACGAGCGAAGCGGAGGCCGCGAAAGCCCATGGCGAGCTGATCGGCATACGGATTGGGGCGGACGTCGTCCAACCAGCTGTGGTGTGTTGTCACGCTTACCTCTTCTGGCGGAGGCCTTGTGACACCATATCCGCTTGGGACGATCGTCACAAGTTTGTCGTCATCCGTTTGACGTGACTGGCTTACACTTGGAACTCCGCTTGCAGCGCCGCACGCACGCAATACAACACGCCCTCGGGAACGCGTCCGGCAAACTGCTCGCTGATCGACGCTACCGGCGGCAATTCCCCCTCGCCGTCGAGAAACGCGTCCTGGATTTCGCCCAACAGCTCTTCCGGCACATCCAGTGCCTGCTCCACCGACAATTGCTGCAGGCCGATTGCCTCGGCCAGTAGGCTGTAGACGTTCTTCTCGCTGCACTTGAGCTGCGCGGCGATCTGCATCGGCGTCATTCCGGCACGCGCCAGACTGGTCAGCTCATGGCGCAAATCGGCCACCGGCGGCGGCGCCTCGACCGCGCCGTTGAGCACTTCGAGAAACGCCGTGCCATAGCGCTCCAGCTTGCGCGCGCCCACCCCGCTAACCTGAGCCATTTCCGCCAGCGAGCCGGGTTGGCTGCGAAGCATTTCCAGCAATGTCGCGTCCGGGAAGATGACGTACGGCGGCACCGCATGTTCTTCCGCCAGCTTGCGCCGTAACGCGCGCAGGGCTTCCCAGAGGCCGCGCTCTTCGCTGCGCACCAGTTGGCTGGCGGCGCTTTTCGCCACTTTGGCGGATTGCTGTGGCTTCAGGTCGCGACGCAGTTCGAGATTGACCTCGCCGCGCAGCAGCGCACGGCAGCTGTCGGAGAGGCGCAGACCGCCAAAACCTTCCAGATCGACATCCGCCAGGCCGCGCGCGACCAGCTGACGAAACAGCGAGCGCCATTCGCTTTCGCTGAGCGCCTTGCCGACGCCGAAGACCGATAGGTGCTGGTGACCGAGGCTGCGAACCTTGTCGTTGTCGCGGCCGAGCAGGATGTCCACCAAGTGGCCGACGCCGAAGCGCTGGCCGCTGCGATAGATCGCCGACAGTGCCTGGCGCGCCGGCTCGGTGGCATCCCAGGTCTGCACCTCGTCGTTGCAGTTGTCGCAATGGCCGCAGGGCTGCGGCATTTCCTCGTCGAAATAGGCCAGCAACGCCTGACGCCGACAGCGCACCTGCTCACACAGCGCCAGCATGGCGTCGAGCTTGTGTTGCTCCAGGCGCTTGTGACGTTCATCGCCTTCGGAATTGCTGAGCATCTGCTTGAGGAAGATCACGTCCTGCAGCCCATAGGCCATCCAGGCATCCGCCGGCAGACCGTCGCGGCCGGCACGACCGGTTTCCTGGTAATAGGCTTCCAATGACTTGGGCAAATCGAGATGCGCCACGTAACGCACGTTGGGCTTATCGATACCCATGCCAAAAGCGATGGTCGCCACCATGATCAGCCCTTCCTCATTGAGGAAGCGCTTCTGGTGGTAGGCGCGCAGTTCGTTGGCCAGTCCGGCGTGATACGGCAATGCCGGGAAGCCTTGCTCGCTGAGAAAGGCCGCGACTTCCTCGACCTTTTTGCGCGACAGGCAATAAACGATACCGGCATCACCGCGCCGCTCGGCGAGAAAGCCGAGCAACTGCTTGCGCGGCTGATCCTTGGCGACGATGCGGTAGAAGATATTCGGTCGATCGAAGCTGGAGAGGAAGCGCTCGGCGTTCTCCAGATGCAGACGCTGGACGATCTCCTCGCGGGTGCGCATGTCCGCCGTGGCGGTCAGGGCGATGCGCGGCACATGAGGAAACAGCTCGGCGAGCTGACCCAACTGCAAATATTCGGGACGGAAATCATGCCCCCACTGCGAGACGCAGTGCGCCTCGTCAATGGCGAACAGGGCGATATTCAGGCTTTGCAAGAAGCTCAGCATGCGCGGCTGGACCAAGCGCTCAGGAGCCAGATACAGCAGTTTGATCTCGCCATTGCGCAACCGCTCGGCGATCGCGCGCTGTTCTTCGGCGCTCTGCGTGGAGTTCAGCGCCACCGCGGCGACGCCCAGCTCATCGAGAGTGGCGACCTGGTCGTCCATCAACGCGATCAACGGCGAAACCACCACCGCCAGGCCGTCGCGCAGCAGCGCCGGGACCTGAAAGCACAGGGATTTGCCGCCACCGGTGGGCATCAACACCAGCGCATCGCCGCCGCCTGCCACCTGCTCGATGATCGCCGCCTGACGGCCACGGAAGCTGTCGTAGCCGAAAACGTCTTTGAGGATGCGCAGAGCCGGTTCGAGCATGGAAACCCCGTGAATGGACAAGCGGCAGACCCGCCAGAAAGTTGCGCAGTATACGCGAGCACTTGCCGACCGGAGCCGACGCCCATCGCCGGATGCTGGCAGAAGCGCTCTCTCTACCTCGCCTCAGCAAAAAAATACCGTGGCACGGGCGCTGGCGGCGTTAACCGGGCTAAAATCCAGCCTTGATAACTTCCAGCAAGGTAGCCCCACGATGTCCTTCGCCGAGCAATTGACCCGCCTGCAAGCTTTCCTCGATGCCGATGACCTGCACGAGGAAGCCTTGGACTACGTGGCCGCCCACGGCTACCTGACCGCGCTGTCGATCTGCCCGGAGCAGGTGCCGGAGCGCGAATGGATCGATGCGCTGTTCGCCGAGCCGCCGCACTATCGCGACGACACCGAGCGCGATGCCGTCGAAGCCACCCTGGTGCTGCTCAAGGCCCACATCACTCGCCTGCTCGCCGCCGACGATGATCTCGAACTGCCTTGCGAACTCGACCTCGGCGATGAGCCGGACGATTCCGATATCCGCGGCTGGTGCATCGGCTTCATGGAAGGCGTGTTCCTGCGCGAAGCGGTGTGGTTTGAAAACGCCGAAGACGAAGTCAGCGAATTGCTCCTGCCGATCATGGTCGGCTCCGGTTTGTTCGAGGAGCAGCCGGAGTTCGCCGATATCGCCCGCGACCGTGACCTGGCGGACGAAATGGTCGCGCAGATCCCGGAGCTGCTGACCGCACTGTTCCTGCTGTTCAACGCTCCTGAAGAAAAACCCGCGCTGCTCAAACCTCGCCACCATTAAGACGGCTATGCCGCAAAAGATTCACCCGAGCCACCATGCCTGGCTGCGTTATACGCTGCTGGGCATCGGCTGGCTGAGTGTGATGCTGGGGGTGATCGGTATTTTTCTGCCGGTATTGCCCACCACACCGTTCCTGCTCCTCGCCGCGGCGTGCTTCGCGCGCAGTTCCGAGCGTTTCTATCGCTGGCTGGTCGAGCACCCCAAGCTCGGCCCGTGGATCCGCGATTACCTGGAAGGCCACGGCATCCCACTCAAGGGCAAGGTCTACGCCATTGGCCTGATGTGGATGAGCATCGCCTTCTCCTGCTTCCTGGTGCCGCTGCCCTGGGCGCGTGCCTTCATGCTCACCAGTGCCTTACTGGTGAGCTTGTACATCCTCAAGCAAAAGACCCTGCCGAACCGTTGACGCTTTCGCGCCGAGAACCTGTTTACGATCTCGCGAGCTAGAGCCTGTTTTTAACGCAGCAGGGCCGACGCGCAGCAGATCGTAAACAGGTTCTGAGGCTGAACTTCGCTCGATAGCGGCAAGATGCTGGCAATCTGCCTAGACTGCGTGCATTGTCAGCAGGCATGACAGCAGAGGATGCTTATGCGGTCTCGGCAGCGCACACAGGGAAGACACCGGTTCCTGCCTTCGGCAGGTTCGGCGTGCGCTGTGCTATTGGGCCTGGCGATCATGACCGCCAGTGTCCGGGCTAACTGGGATTTCACCCTGATGCTGCAAAACGCCGAGACCCGCTATGGCGATCTGGGCTCAGCCAAACAACGCCTACAAGGCTGGGGCCAGCTGATCGATGCCAGCGAGGCACTGCCCGAGCCGGACCAGCTCCGCGCCGTCAATAGTTTCTTCAATCGGCAATTAAGCTTCGTCGATGACAACCGCAACTGGCGGCAAAGCGACTACTGGGCAACCCCGGTCGAGTCCCTGGTCAAGGGCGCCGGCGACTGCGAAGACTATGCCATCGCCAAGTACTTCACTCTGCGCCGCCTGGGCATTCCCAGCGAGAAGTTGCGCATCACGTACGTCAAAGCCCTGCAGCAAAACCAGGCGCACATGGTCCTGACCTATTACGCCAGCCCAGGGGCCGAACCGCTGGTGCTGGACAACCTGATCGGCGAAATCCGCCCCGCCTCACAACGCAAAGACCTGTTGCCGGTATATGCCTTCAACGCCGAGGGCCTCTATCTGCCGGGCACCACGGGCAAGAAAAGCGACACCAAGAAACTCTCCCGTTGGCAGGACTTACTGAAAAAGATGCAGACCGAAGGCTTTGCCGTAGGCGCCGGTTAGGAGGATGTAATGTCATTGCTTAAGCAGTTGTTTATCGCCATCTGTCTGTTTCTCGTGGTGGCGTTCACCGGCAGTTTCATCTCCGGCGTAGGAAACTCCCGCGAGCAGTTGCGCAGCCAACTGCGCTCGCATGCGCAAGACGCCGCCACTGCGCTCGGTTTGTCGCTGACCCCGCATGTCGACGACCCGGCAATGATCGAGCTGATGGTCAGCTCGATCTTCGATAGCGGCTATTTCGCCACCATTCGTGTGGTGCGCATTCCGGGCGACGAGGTGATCGTCGAGCGGCGCACCACGTCCACCCCGGACAAAGTGCCGCGCTGGTTCGTCAAACTGGTCAACCTCGCGCCGCAGGGCGGCGATGCCTTGATCATGCGTGGCTGGGAACAGGCGGCGCGGGTCGAAGTGCTCAGTCATCCCCAGTTCGCCCTGGCCAAACTCTGGGACAGCGCGGTCGGCAGCCTGATCTGGCTATTGGCCTGCGGGGCAGTCAGCGCCGTACTTGGCGGCTGGCTGTTGCGCACCCAGTTGAAACCGTTGGACAGCATGGTCCAACAGGCCCACGCGATTAGCCGCCGCGAATTTATGACCCTGCCCAAGGTGCCGCGCACCCCGGAACTCAAGCGCGTGGTGCTGGCCATGAATCAGATGGTCGAGAAGCTCAAGACGCTGTTCGCCGAAGAAGCCGCGCGCAGTGAAAAGCTGCGCGAGGAGGCCTACCAGGACAACCTCACCGGCCTGGCCAACCGCCGTCTGTTCGATATCAACCTGGCCAACCAACTGATTGCCCACGAACAGAATGCCGCCGGTTACCTGCTGATGATTCGCGTCAACGATCTGGGCGGTCTCAACCAGCGCCTGGGCGGTCAGCGCACCGATACCCTGATTATCGCGATCGGCGAGCAACTCAAACAGCTACTCGATCAGCAACAGCACAGTGGCTGGCTGGCATCGCGCAGTCGCGGCGGCGAATTCACCTTGCTGGCTCCCGGCTTGGCGAGCGAAGACGCCGACCGCCTGGCCAAGCAGCTCAGCGGGGCGCTGGAAAATCTGCGCCAGACCGGCGCCAGCGACTGCACCCCGGTCGCGCATCTGGGCATTGCCGCGTTCCGTCCCGGCGAGCCCAGCAGCCAGGTCATCGGTCGCGCCGACCAGGCTCTGGCCCAGGCGCAGAGCAATCCGCGGCAACCCTGGGAGCGCCTGGACGATTTCAATGCAACGCCCGGTCAGGCACTCAACGACTGGCGCGGCTGGATCGACGAGGCCCTGCAGAAGAGCAAACTCCAGCTGTACTTCCAGCCGGTGGTGGAGTGCACCGATCAGAGCAAAGTGCTGCACCACAAAGTGCTCGCGCGTCTCCTCGACCCACAGGGCGAGGCCATTGCCGCCGGCCGTTTCTTACCGTGGATCGAGCGCCTCGGTTGGGCCGCTCGCTTCGATCAGGCCATGCTCGAGCATTGCCTGGCGCATCTCGAACGCCATCCGCAACCGATTGCCTTGAGCCTCTCGGCGGCCACCTTGCAGGCCGGCGCCGATCTGCAGCGTCTGCTCGACACGCTCAAAGCCCACCCGCAGCACGCCAACCTGCTGACACTGGAAGTCGATGAGCGCCATCTGCCGCCGGCCGCCGAACTGGAACGCCTGAGCCAGGTGATTCGCGACGCCGGCTATGGATTCGGCCTGCAGCATTTCGGCGGACACTTCAGCCTGATCGGCAATCTGACTCGCCTGGGACTCAGTTACCTGAAGATCGACGGCACCTATATCCGCGCCATCGATGCGGAAAGCGACAAACGCCTGTTTATCGAAGCGATGTTCCGCGCCACCAACAGCATCGATTTACCGCTGATTGCAGAGATGGTGGAAACCGCGGGCGAGCTGGAAGTGCTCAAGGAATTGGGTATTTATGGCGCCATGGGCCGGCTGGTCGGTGCGCCGATGCCGTGGCAGGACGGCTAGATCCGGCGCAGAAAAAAGGGATGATCAGCTCATCCCTTTTTTGTTGACTCAGGCCGTCGTTGCGGGGGCCCGGACGACCCGTAGGGCAGCGATAACCAAGGCGAAAACCGCCAGGCTAGCGCTGTACAGCACCAAGGCTGGCAAGGCGAAGAACAGCGCGATGACCGCCAGCGCTCGGCCCGTTCGACCCCTTAGAAAAAACGCCGCCAGCGCCGTAATCAATGCCGTGCCGGCAATAATCCGGAAGTGGATCAACTTGCCCAAGCCAGCGCGCAGCTGACACTCCCAGCGAGCCGCCTCATCGACGCACAAGCCCACCCACTGCGAATCCTCCATCAGCGCATAGCGCAGCCCGTAACAGGCAGCCAGCCACAACGCGAGAGCGATCAGCAGCGATATCAGGGGCAAGCGGCGGGACATGGACGAGCTCCGGTGAGTGGAAAACGGCGCTCAGGATAATGCCCCACCGACGGTATGCAAGCACTACCGCCACTCGCCCGGAAATCGAGACACATAGCGCTGACATACCCTTGATTCCCGCCAGTGCTCAGGTGGCCGGGGGCTGAAGCAGATCAACCCGGGCCAGAGCACTCGTCTCAGCGGGCAACGGGGGCGCGCCGAAGCGACGACGGCTTTATCTGGGCCAATTCCCTGGGCCGTGAGGACAGCGGTCTAGTAGGCGAGCTGATCTGGGGCGAACAGCTGCAAACTCTCCATTGAATAGGCATTTTGCTCGAACGGCGTTAAAGAGCTGCTTGCAGTTGCCATAACAACGGTATTCACTCAGAACTTTATATCTAAAGGGACTTAACAATGCCCGCCTTACCTCTTCTCACCGTCTTTTTGAGCGGGCTTATCCTCAGTACGCCGCTGCTGGCAGCTGACCGGGATGCCGCCAGTTACGGCTACCCGCTTACCAACCCTTTCGAAGCCACCATCGCCACCACACCGCCGGAGCTGCGTCCCGAGCTGCCCGCCGACGACGACATCGATCAGGCCGACTACGCCCTCAAGCTGCGACCGGAGCGCGAGTTCGAACTGCCGGAAAATTTCTGGCCGGTCACCAAGCTGCGCTACCGCCTGGCCCGTCAGGACAAACCGGCGCCGCTGGTGTTCATCATCGCCGGCACCGGTGCGCCCTACTCCAGCACCCTCGCCGAGTACCTGAAGAAACTGTTCTACAGTGACGGCTACCACGTCGTGCAACTGTCCTCGCCGACCAGCTACGACTTCATGGCCGCCGCCTCGCGCCACGCCACGCCGGGAATTTCCGCCGAGGATGCCGACGACCTGTACCGGGTCATGCAGGCGGTGCGCGCCCAGCATCCCGATCTGCCGATCACCGACTTCTACCTCACCGGCTACAGCCTCGGCGCGCTGGACGCGGCTTTTGTCAGCAAGCTCGACGAGACCCGGCGCAGCTTCAACTTCAAGCGTGTGCTACTGCTCAACCCGCCGGTCAACCTGTACACCTCGATCACCAACCTCGATCGTCTGGTACAGACCAAGGTCAAGGGCATCGACGACACCACCACCTTCTATCAACTGGTTCTGAACAAACTGACCCGCTACTTCCAGCAGAAGGGCTACATCGACATCAACGATGCCATGCTCTACGACTTCCAGCAGTCCAAGCAGCATCTGTCGGACGAGCAGATGGCCATGCTGATCGGCACCTCGTTCCGCTTTTCCTCGGCCGACATCGCGTTCACCTCGGACCTGATCAATCGCCGCGGCCTGATCACCCCGCCGAACTATCCGATCAATAAAGGCACCAGCCTCGCACCCTTCCTCTCGCGCGCCCTGCAATGCGACTTCGACTGCTACATCGGCCAACAATTGGTGCCCATGTGGCGGGCGCGCACCGACGGCGGCAGCCTGCTGCAACTGATCGACCAGGTCAGCCTGTACGCCCTCGAGGACTACCTGAAGAGCAGCGACAAGATCGCCGTGATGCACAACGCCGACGACGTGATCCTCGGCCCCGGTGACCTGGGCTTCCTGCGCCGCAGCCTGGGCGAGCGCCTGTTCGTCTATCCGCACGGCGGCCACTGCGGCAATCTCAACTACCGCGTCAACGCCAAAGACATGCTGGAGTTCTTCCGTGGCTAAGAAATTCATTCTGCTTGCCCTGCTCCTCACCAGCGGCCTGGCCCATGCCGAGCACAGCACCGACGAGGACGGCTTCACCCGGCCGATCGAACACCTGCAATACAACCCCGGCCTCGACCAGCGCGAGTTCGAGCGCGCGAGCCTCGACGCGCTGCATGTCTACGACCCCTGGGAGAGCTGGAACCGACGGGTTTACCACTTCAACTATCGCTTCGACGAATGGGTGTTTCTGCCGGTGGTGCGCGGCTACCGCTACGTCACTCCGCATTTCGTCCGTAGTGGCGTGAGCAACTTCTTCAGCAACCTCGGCGACATCCCCAACCTGCTCAACAGCCTGCTGCAGCTCAAGGGCCAGCGCTCGCTGGAAACCACCGGGCGTCTGCTGGTCAACACCACAATCGGCGTGGTCGGCCTGTGGGATCCGGCAACCCGATTCGGTCTGCCCAAGCAGAGCGAGGACTTCGGCCAGACCCTCGGCTTCTATGGGGTCTCAGATGGCCCCTACCTGATGCTGCCCATCCTCGGCCCATCCAACCTGCGCGATACCGGCGGCCTGGCAGTGGACTTCGTTGCGGACTACGAAATCAACTTCCTCAACGTGCCGGAAACCAGCAGCGATCATCCGGAGATCAGCCTGCTGCGCGCGGTGGACAAGCGCCATACCACCAACTTCCGCTACGGCCAGACCAACTCGCCGTTCGAGTACGAGAAAATTCGCTACGTCTACAGCGAAGCGCGCAAGCTGCAAATCGCCGAATAATTTGCAGGTAATGTGTAGGAGCGGCCATGGCCGCCCCTACAACTCCTGCGATGCCAGTGACTCAGCCAACTACTTTGGCGGCTTTCAGCGTGGCGATCTGCTCGGGGCTGTAGCCGAGGCCGCGCAACACCTCTTCGCTGTGCGCACCGAGCGGCGCGCCGACATGTTGCGGCGTCGACAGACCAGCGGAGAACTTGATCGGGCAGGCGATCTGCCGTTGCGCCGGCAGCCCAGCGCGCGGCACCTCGACCACCAGCTCGCGCGCCTTGAGCTGCGGATGCTCGATCGCCTCGGCGAGACCGAGCATCGGCTCCACGCAGGCATCCAGCCCGGCGAACAGCTCACACCACTCGGCGAAATCCCGTAGCTCGAACTCGATCTGCAGCTCGCGCTTGAGCGCCTGCTGGTCCTCCGGTTTGCGCGACAAGCCGCGCGCGGCCAGTTCGGGACGGCCGAGCGCGCTGCACAGCTGCTGCATGAATTGCGGCTCCAGACTGCCGACCGATAGCCAGCGCCCGTCGCGGCTGCGGTAATAGTCGTAGAAGCTGCCGCCGTTGAGGCTCTGGCTTTCCATCTGGGGTTCCTCGCCGCAGGCCAGATAGCCGGCCCCGCCCATGGCATGCAGGCTGAACGCGCAGTCGGTCATGCTGATGTCGATGTACTGCCCCTCGCCCGTCTGCTGGCGCTGGATCACCGCCGCCAGCAGGCCCATCACCGCATGGAAGGAGCCGCCAGCGATATCCGCCACCTGCACGCCGAGCGGCAGCGGGCCAGTGTCGCGGCGGCCGGTCTGCGCGGCGACCCCGGACAGCGCCAGGTAGTTGATGTCATGCCCGGCGCGGTCCTTGTACGGGCCGGTCTGCCCGTAACCGGTGATCGACACGTAGATCAGCCGCGGATTGATCGCCTTGAGCGCCTCGTAGCCGAGGCCCAAGCGCTCCATCACGCCCGGCCGGAACTGTTCAAGAACGATGTCGTAGGCGCCGAGCAGTTGCTTGACCACCTCGAGCGCCTCCGGGCGCTTGAGGTCGAGCGCCAGGCTGCGCTTGTTGCGGTTGAGGTAGGCGTGCGCCGCCGACGCGCCACCATCGTGCGGCGGCATCACCCGCACCAGATCCATGCGCGTCGGCGATTCGATGCGCAGCACCTCGGCGCCCATGTCGCCCAGCAACAGCGAGGCGAACGGACCGGGCAGCAGGGTAGAGAAATCGAGAATCTTCAGGGACGATAACGGGCCTTTCATTGCAACTCCTTCATAGTCCAGTCATTGCCAGTGCAGCGGTTGGCGCACATCGAGACCGGCCACCGCGTCGGCGAAGCGGGCTTCGAGCACATTGCGCCGAATCTTCATGGTCGGTGTCATGCAACCGTTGTCGATGGTCCACGCGTCGCGCACCAGCAGCAGGCTGCTGACCCGCTCGTGCGGCATCAGCCGCTCGTTGAGCGCGCCGAGCACCGCGAGCAGATCGCCGGCGACCTGCTCGCGGGCCGCCTCGCGCGCCGCCGGTGCCAGCTCGATCAGCGCCAGTGGCTGATCCATGCCGCTGCCGATCAGGCAGACCTGCTCGATCCAGGTGCTCTTGGCCAGTTCCCCCTCGATCGGCGCCGGGGCGATGTACTTGCCCTTGCTGGTCTTGAAGATGTCCTTCAGGCGACCGGTGATGGTCAGGTAGCCGCCGGCATCGACTTCGCCCTTGTCGCCGGTGTGCAGCCAGCCGTCGCGCAGGGTTTCGGCGGTCTTTTCCGGGTCGAGGTAGTAGCCGCTCATCAAGGCGCGGCTGCGGATCAGCACCTCGCCGTTGTCGTCGATACGCAGCTCCAGGCCGGGCATCGGCCGGCCGACCGTGCCGAGGTGTACCTGGCCGGGACGGTTGAAGGTGCCGTAGGCGAAGTTCTCGGTCATCCCGTAGCCCTCGCAGATGATCAGGCCGATGCGCTGGTACCACTCGAGCAATGCCCGCGGAATCGGCGCCGCGCCGGAGACCAGGATGCGCGCACGGTCGAGACCCAGACCGCGACGGATCTTGCGCGCCACCAGCGCGCCCACCAGTGGAATGCCCAGCAAACGGTCCAGCTTGGCGGCCGGCAATTTTTCCAGCACGCCCTGCTGGAAGCGCGTCCACAGCCGTGGCACGGCGAAGAACACCGTTGGGCGCACCCCACGCAGGTCCTCGGCGAAGGTCTCCAGCGACTCGGCGAAGCTCACCGTGGCGCCGGCGCACAGGCTTTCGAACTCGACCAGGAAGCGCTCGGCGGCGTGCGACAGCGGCAGGTAGGAAAAGTACTGATCGTCCTCGCCGATCTTCTGTTCGGTCACCGCGCCCTGCGCGGCGAACATCATCGCCCGCGCCGAAAGCATCACGCCCTTGGGTTGGCCGGTGGTGCCGGAGGTATAGAGGATGCTGAGAATTTCCTCGGGCTGCTGCTCGTGAGCCACCGCCAAGGGTGCGTGCTCACGCAACAGCTCGTCCCAGTGGTACTGCGCCGGCAGCGTCGGATAGGGCATGGCGATGCGCTTGACCTCGGCGGGGATCGCCGAATCGAGCTTGTCCTGGCCATCCAGCTTGCCGAGGAAGATCGCCTTGCACGCCGCGTGGCGCAGCACGTAGTCGATGCCGTCGGGAGACTGAGTCGGGTACAACGGCACGCTGACCAGCCCGGCGAGCATGATCGCCAGGTCGGCGACGAACCACTCCGCGCAGTTCTTCGAGAACAGCGCCACCCGATCACCCGGCTCGCAGCCCAGCGCATGCAGCGCCGAGGCCAGGCGTCGCGCCTGGTCGTCGACCTCGCGCCAGGTCAGTGTGTGCCAGACCCGTTCACGCGGCTGGCGCAGCCAGACCGTATCCGGCTTCTGCGCCACCCACTGCGCAAATTGCTGCAACGGCAATTGTTCAGTCATCGCTCAACCCTTCTTCTTGTTGTTGGGAGGGAACAGCATCGGGTGCGCGGCACCCGCAACCTACTCTGCCTTCGCAAAGCGACGAAGACAAAGGCTCAGTGCGTAACGGAACGTTGCGCTGGCGCTGCCGGCTTTGCGTAGGGTGGGTGAAACCCACCGGGTTGGGGTGGCGGGTTTCACCCGCCCTACAGATCTTCCGTAGGATGGGTTGAGGAACAACGCGACGATACCCATCGCCACGAAGCCGATGGGTATCGCTGCGCTCAACCCATCCTACGAAACTACAACTCGGACTTGTCGATCACAGCTTCATGCCGCGGCTGATGATCTCCTTCATGATTTCCGAGGTGCCGGCGAAGATGCGCTGGATGCGCGCGTTCGCGTACATCTTGCAGATCGGGTATTCCCACATGTAACCCCAGCCGCCGTGCAGCTGCACGCCTTCGTCGACCACCTTGCCGAGCAATTCGGTGGTGAACAGCTTCGCCTCGGCAGCCACTTCCGGGGTGAGCTTCTTCTGGTTGTGGTCCATCACGCAGCGGTCGACGAACACCTGGGCGACGTCCACCTGGGTGCGCATCTCGGCGAGCTTGAAGCGGGTGTTCTGGAACTGCGCCACGGTGCGACCGAAGGCCTTGCGCTCCTTGACGTAGTCGATAGTGGTCTGCAGCGCCGCTTCGGCGCCGGCGACTGCGCCGCAGGCATTGGTCAGGCGCTCCTGGGCGAGCATGTTCATCAGGTAGAAGAAGCCACCTTTGGCATCGCCCAACACATTGGTCTTCGGCACTTTGACGTTGTTGAAGAATAGCTCGGCAGTGTCCTGGCTCTTCATGCCAAGCTTCTTCAGGTTCTTGCCGCGCTCGAAACCTTCCATGCCGCGCTCGACCAGGAACAGGCCCATGGCGTGCTTGTTGTCCGGATCGGTCTTCGCCGCGACGATCACCACGTCGGCGAGCAGACCGTTGGAGATGAACACCTTGGAGCCGTTGAGCAAATAGTGATCGCCCTTGTCCACCGCGGTGGCGCGCATCCCGGCCAGATCCGAGCCGGCGGACGGCTCGGTCATTGCCACGGCGAGAATGGTTTCACCGCGGATGATGCCCGGCAGCAGACGGGCCTTCTGCTCGGCGTTGCCATACTCGGCGATGTACGGACCGCAGAGTGCCGAGTGCAGCGGGATCATGAAGCCCGGCTCGTTGATGTTGGCCAGCTCCTCGCACATGATCTGTTCGTAGCGGAAATCCTTGAGCCCGGCGCCGCCGTACTCCTCATCTGCCCAGGGCAACAGGAAGCCCATCTCACCGGCCTTCTTCCACACGTCGCGGTCGACCACACCGGCCTCTTCCCAGGCCTCCTGGTGTGGCACCACTTCCTTCTGCAGGAAGCTGCGGAAGGCGTCGCGGAACAGGGCGTGTTCGGTTTCGAAATGGATGCGCTGCATGGTGTGGTCCTCATGGATTTTTGTTCTGCCCGCAGGGTAGGCAGGCCACCCCGTCCTCTCAATGACGCATGCGCTCAGGATGCGTTGACGCATTCGCACAGCTGATCGTGCGCCGTTACAACGGCCGGGTTGTCGCTGATGGCTCGGCTGACTACCATCGGGCGGCCCCGTCGACGAGCCGCCCCCATGCGTGAACGCACCATCGCCAGCCATTTTGTCCGTGCCGCCCTGCGCGGTGTCGAACAACGCGGACTGGATACCGCAGCGTTGCTGGCCGAACTCAACGTGTCGCCAGCGGTGCTCAACGAGCCGCGCGCACGCATCGCTCCAGAGCAGTTCACCGCGCTGATGCAACGCGTGTGGGACGCCCTAGAAGACGAATACATGGGCTTCGGCCGCCGGCGCAGCAAGCCCGGCACCTTCGCCATGGCCTGCTACACGCTGATCCATTGTCCGACTCTGGAAAAAGCCTGGAGCCGCGGCATGCTGTTCTACGGTCTGTTCGAGGATGCGCCGAAGCTCTCGCTGGAACGCGACGACGACGGCGTCTGGCTGCTGCTCGACGACAGCCAGCTGAACGACCCCGACCACTTCCTCGTCGAAAGCCTGCTGCTGATCTGGCACCGCCTCGGCAGCTGGCTGATCGGCCAGCGCATCCGCCTGCTGGAAGCCACCTTCAGCTACGCCGAGCCGTCGCACAGTGGCGAATACGACCTGCTGTTCCCGGCGCCACGGCGCTTCGCCGCCGGGCGCACCGGTCTGCGTTTCCAGGCCCGCTACCTGGACATGCCGCTGCTGCAGGATGAGCGCACGCTCAAGCAGTTCCTCAAGAACTCCCCGGCCGACCTGCTCGCCCGTCCCGACGGTGGTGACAGCCTGACCAGCCAGATCCGCCGCCTGCTCGGTCGCGACTGCAATCAATGGCCGGACCTCGAGCACGTCGCCAGCCAGTTGCACACCAGCCCGCAGACCCTGCGCCGCCATCTGCGCGAGGAAGGCACCAGCTTCCAGGAGCTCAAGGATCATCTGCGCCGCGACCTGGCCATTTATCACCTTGGTCGCGACAGCCTGACGACCCAGGGTATCGCCGAACAACTGGGCTTCTCCGAACCCTCGGCGTTCCATCGCGCGTTCAAGAAATGGACTGGGCTGACCCCCGGCAGCTATCGAGCCCACCAGGACGGCTAAGAACCTGTTTACGATCTCCTGTCTCGCGGCCAGACGACGTTAAAAGTGGCCTCAAAATGCTCATTTACACTTCGTAAACTGCGCTTTTTCGGCCCCTTTTGCCTTGTCTGGCTCTAATCCAGAAGACCGTAAACAGGCTCTAAAGGCGCTCACCCGAGGCGCCGTTGGTCGCCGGCGCCTCCCCGCGTTTTTGTCCTTATGGAATGCAGGGGCTAGGCTCATGTCAGCCACATGGCTGGAGCCTGACCACCATGATTAGCGATGCTGGATATAAAGCAGACAAGGGCAAGGAAACCCGCCTGTTCCTTTTTCTGGTGATTTGCCTGTTTCCCTTACTCTCCGTGGCCATCGTCGGTGGCTACGGTTTCCTCATTTGGATGTACCAACTGGTCGTTGGCCCACCTGGGCCACCGGTGTAGGAGCGCCCGCATGCTCGCCCGACGCGCCTGGTTCAGGCGCCTCGGCGGTGCGCCCGCTGTACGCCGCCCGCCGTGGACTGCCAGTGATCTCTCCGAGCGTTGCACGCGCTGCAACGCCTGCCTCGACGCGTGCCCGGAACAGGTGCTGATCGTCGGCGATGGCGGCTTTCCGCAACTCGACCTCAGCCAGGCCGGCTGTTCGCTGTGCGGGGATTGCGTCGCCGTGTGCGAAGCCGGGGTGTTCGACCTGGCCCGCGTCGCCTTCACCTGGCACGCGCAAATCGAGGAGCACTGCCTGGCGCTCGCCGGCATTCACTGCCGCAGCTGCGAGGACGCCTGCGACGCGCAGGCCATCCGCTTTCGGCCGCAACTCGGCGGACCGTCCCGACCGCAACTCGACCCGCTTGCCTGCACCGGCTGCGGCGCCTGCCTGGCGCCCTGCCCCAACCAGGCGATCGTCCTGATCACCGAGGAGTCCGCGCATGCTTGAGCCCATCCAGATCGCCAGTCTGATCGTTCATACCCGCCCCGAGCATCTGCTGGCGATCAAAGCCCAACTGCGCCGTTTACCGGGCCTGGAACTGCATCAGGAAAGTCCGCTGGGCAAGCTGGTGGTGGTCCTCGAAGCGGAACGGGAAAGCCAGATTCTCGACTGCCTGAACGCCATCCAGAGCCTGCCCGGCGTGCTCAACGCCAATCTGGTCTACCACGAAGTGTTGGATGAGCCGGATGCCGCGCACGCCAGCGCGACCGTCCACGCCGGAGAAGCGCGACCATGAAGATGACCCGCCGTGAATTCGCCAAGGCCAATGCCGCCGCCATCGCCGCGGCCGCCGCCGGCCTGCCGATCCTGTCCAGCGCCAGCAATCTGGTCACCGAGGCGGACATGACCCGCCTGGACTGGAACAAGGCGCCCTGCCGCTTCTGCGGCACCGGCTGCAGCGTGATGGTCGCCACCCGCGACGGCAAAGTGGTCGCCACCCACGGCGACATCAAGGCCGAGGTCAATCGCGGCATCAACTGCGTGAAGGGCTACTTCCTGTCGAAGATCATGTACGGCAGCGACCGCCTGACCCATCCGCTGCTGCGCATGACGGGCGGCAAGTACGACAAGCAGGGCGAGTTCCAGCAAGTCAGCTGGGAGCAGGCCTTCGACATCATGGAGGAGAAATTCAAGGCCGCGCTCAAGGCCAAGGGCCCGGAATCGGTGGGCATGTTCGGCTCCGGGCAGTGGACGGTGTGGGAAGGCTATGCCGCCAACAAGCTGTTCAAGGCCGGCCTGCGCAGCAACAACATCGACCCCAACGCCCGCCACTGCATGGCCTCGGCGGTGATGGGCTTCATGCGCACCTTCGGTATGGACGAGCCGATGGGCTGCTACGACGACATCGAAGCCACCGACACCTTCGTGCTGTGGGGCTCGAACATGGCCGAGATGCACCCGGTGCTATGGTCGCGGGTCACCGACCGACGCCTCAGCGCCCCGCAGGTCAAGGTCGTGGTGCTGTCGACCTACGAACACCGCAGCTTCGACCTGGCCGACATCCCCATGGTGTTCAAGCCGCAGACCGATCTGGTGATCCTCAACTACATCGCCAACCACATCATCCAGAGCGGCGCGGTGAACAAGGATTTCGTCGCCAAGCACACCAAGTTCGCCCATGGCGCCGAGGACATCGGCTACGGCCTGCGCCCCACCGACCCACTGGAAATGAAGGCGAAGAACGCCGACAAGGCCAACACCTGGACCGACATCTCCTTTGACGAGTTCGCCGCCTACGTCAAACCCTACACCCTGGAGCGCGCAGCCAAGGAGTCCGGCGTACCCGCCGAACGCCTCAAGGCGCTGGCCGAGCTGTATGCCGACCCGAAGCGCAAGGTCATGTCGTTCTGGACCATGGGTTACAACCAGCACACCCGCGGGGTGTGGGCGAACAACCTGACCTACAACCTGCACCTGCTCACCGGCAAGATCAGCGAGCCAGGCAACAGCCCGTTCTCGTTGACCGGCCAACCCTCAGCCTGCGGCACCGCGCGCGAGGTCGGCACCTTCTCCCACCGTCTGCCGGCCGACATGGTGGTGACCAACCCGAAACACCGCGAAACCGCGGAGAAAATCTGGAAGCTGCCGCCCGGCACCATCCAGGAGAAGGTCGGCTTCCACGCCGTGCAGCAGAGCCGCATGCTCAAGGACGGCGTGCTCAACGTGTACTGGACGCAGGCCTGCAACAACGTGCAGGCCGGGCCGAACATCATGCAGGAGATCCTCCCCGGCTGGCGCAACCCGGACAACTTCGTGATCGTCTCCGACGTCTACCCGACCGTCTCCGCGCAAGCCGCCGACCTGATCCTGCCCACCGCCATGTGGGTGGAGAAGGAAGGCGCCTTCGGCAACGCCGAGCGACGCACGCAGTTCTGGCACCAGCTGGTGAAAGCGCCGGGCGAAGCGAAATCCGATCTGTGGCAGCTGGTGGAATTCTCCAAACGCTTCACCACCGACGAAGTGTGGCCCGCCGAACTGCTGGCCAAGGCCCCGGAGCTGAAAGGCAAGACGCTCTATGAGGTGCTCTACAAGAACGGCCAGGTCGACTCCGCGACGAAAGAGGAGATCGCCAAGGGCTACGCCAACGACGAGGCGGAGGCGTTCGGCTTCTATATCCAGAAGGGCCTGTTCGAGGAGTACGCACGCTTCGGTCGCGGCCACGGTCACGATCTCGCCCCGTTCGATCGCTACCACGAAGAGCGCGGCCTGCGCTGGCCGGTGGTCGACGGCAAGGAAACCCGCTGGCGCTACCGCGAGGGCCATGACCCCTATGTGGTCAAGGGCAGCGAGGTGCAGTTCTACGGCTACCCGGACAAGAAGGCGATCATCTTCGCCCTGCCCTACGAGCCGCCGGCGGAGTCCCCGGATAAGGAGTTCCCGTTCTGGCTGTGCACCGGGCGCGTGCTCGAGCATTGGCACACCGGCAGCATGACCGCCCGCGTACCCGAGCTGTACAAGGCGGTGCCGGACGCGCTGGTGTACATGCACCCGGACGACGCCCGCGAACTCAAGGTGCGCCGCGGCAGCGAAGTGAAAGTGATCAGCCGGCGTGGCGAGATTCGCGCGCGGATCGAAACGCGCGGGCGCAACAAGCCGCCGCAGGGCCTGGTGTTCGTGCCGTTCTTCGACGCCAACAAGCTGATCAACAAAGTCACCCTGGACGCCACCGACCCGATTTCCAAGCAGACCGACTACAAGAAGTGCGCGGTCCGCATCGAATTGGTCAGCCTGGCCTGAGGAGCATTGCCATGAATCGCATCTGCCTGCTCCTGACCGGCGCGCTGGCCCTTCCACTGCTGGGCCTGCCGCTGCTCGCCGCCGACTATCCGCTGGACGCGCCGGGCCCCGACGGCCGCCGGCCCGGCGGCCACCTCACCGAAAGCATGCCGGCGCCGCCACTGGCCGACGAGGAAAACAAGGACATCAAGCGCGAGCGCAACTACCCCGAACAACCGCCGACCATCCCGCACACCATCCGTGGCTACCGCATCGACGCCAACAGCAACAAGTGCCTGTCCTGCCACAGCCGTTCGGCCAGCGCGCGCACCCAGGCGCCGATGGTCAGCATCACCCACTACATGGACCGCGACGGTCAGGCCCTCGCCGCCGTGGCGCCACGCCGCTACTTCTGTGTGCAGTGCCACGTGCCGCAGAAGGATGTGAAACCGCTGGTGGACAACGTGTTCGAGGACATCGACACGATCCTGCAACGCGAAGCCGGCACCTCGACAGGCAACCCTTGAGGAGCGTGAGATGAAAGCATTGATCGCTTGGCTCCTCGGTTACTGGCAGGTGCTGCGCCGGCCCAGCGTGCACTACAGCCTGGGCTTCCTGACCCTGGCCGGCTTCATCGCCGGGATCGTCTTCTGGGGCGGCTTCAACACCGCGCTGGAGGCGACCAACTCCGAGAAGTTCTGCACCTCCTGTCACGAGATGCGCGACAACGTGTTCGCCGAACTGAAGGACACCATCCACTACAGCAACCGCTCCGGGGTGCGCGCCACCTGCCCGGACTGCCACGTGCCGCACCAATGGACCGACAAGATCGCGCGCAAGATGCAGGCCTCCAAGGAGGTCTGGGGCAAGATCTTCGGCACCATCAATACCCGCGAGAAGTTCGTCGCCTACCGGCGTGAATTGGCCGAGCACGAATGGGCGCGGCTCAAGGCCAACGACTCGCTGGAGTGCCGCAACTGCCACAACTTCGAGTTCATGGACTTCACCCGGCAGAGCCAGCGCGCCCGCCAGCTGCACTCCACCGCGCTGGCCAGCGGCAAGGCCACCTGCATCGACTGCCACAAAGGCATCGCCCACCACCTGCCGGACATGAGCGGCGTGCCGGGCTGGAAATGAGTGGCGGCGTAAGCCCGCTGGTGGACTCAGGCGCCGCCGAGTGCTGACTCCTACCGCCAGCACTCGGCGGCACAGCACGCTGCATCGGGAAACAGAACTGCGACTAGGCGCATCCGCCAGCTCCCGGCAGAATGCCGGGATGAATCCATTGCCCGCCTGTTGCACCCCGCTGCTCGCCCACTGGCCGCTGCCCCAACCACTGTCTGGTGCGCAGCTAGTCAGCACGCAATTCGATGCAGCATTGCTGCTGCCCAACGATTTCGCCGCCCATCAGATTCCCGCCCCCAACGGCGCGAGCAAGCGTCAGGCGGAATTCCTCGCCGGCCGTCTATGTGCGCGCGAAGCATTGCGCCAGCTCACCGGCAGCGCATCCACGCCTAGCTGTGGCGAGGACCGTGCGCCGCAATGGCCAGCCGGGATCAGCGGCTCGATCACCCACAGCCACGGCTGGGCTGCCGCCGTGGTAGCCCGCGATAGCGACGTGCGCGGCTTGGGTCTGGATATGGAAAAGCTGCTGAGCAGCGAGCGTGCCGCGCGGCTGGCCGGCGAATTGCTCACTCCGAGCGAGCTCCAGCGCTTGCAGGAGTTGCCCAGCGAACAGCGCGCCGAATTGGTAACCCTGACCTTCTCGCTCAAGGAAAGCCTGTTCAAGGCGCTCTATCCGTTGGTGCTCAAGCGCTTCTACTTCGAGCATGCGGAGCTGCTCGAATGGTCGGCGGATGGGCATGCGCGCCTGCGACTGCTGCTCGACCTATCCGAGGAATGGCGCAACGGCGTGGAACTGGAGGGGCAATTCAGTCTGTTCGATGGCCGCCTGCTGAGCCTGGTCGGCATTCCAGCACACTGAGGCTCTCAGCCATTACGGAAACCGCTTCCCGGATTGCATCCGGGCTACGTGACTAAAGCCCCTCTCCCCAGCCCTCTCCCGTAAACGGGAGAGGGCTAAGACCGTAGGTTGGGTTGAGCTCAGCGATACCCAACGGCGCCCCATCGACCTACCTCGTCAACGACGCTGGTTACTGCTCCAACTCTTCCGGCCGCAAGGTCTGGCGCCTTGGCCAAACCAACGTAAACCGCGCGCCTCCCAGGCTTTCGCTGTCGTCGATCGACGCCCGGCCGCCGTGCCAGTAGATGATCCGGCGCACGATGGAAAGCCCCAGACCATGTCCTCCAGAGGCGCGAGTGCGGCTGTTGTCGAGGCGCAGGAAGGGGCGGAACAACCGCTCGCGTTCGCCTTGCGGCACGCCTGGACCATCATCCTCGACCGCCAGAACGCAGCGTCGATTACCGATCCGATAGCTTATCCGGACCCGCGTTTCGGCATGCCGCATGGCGTTGCTGACCAGATTCTGCAAAGCCCGGTGCAGGTAACGCGGCTCGGCTTCGACCGAGACACTGCCGTCCACCGCCGGACGCATTTGTCCGCGCTCGACGCGAACGCCCGCGCGCAGCGGCGCCAATTCGGCAATCACCTGATCGATCAAGGCATCCAGGTCGACAAATTGGAAGTCCAGGGCCGGCCCCCCCTGCTCCAAGCGCGCGTAGGTGAGCATCTCGTCGAGCAGCTTGTCGAGGTCCTCGATATCGCTGTCCATGCCCTCCATGTACTTGTGTCGCGCCTCAGCGCTCTGCGCATCGCCGACCATCTCCAGGCCGAAACGCAGGCGCGCGACCGGAGTACGCAGCTCGTGGGAGACCGCGCGGACCATCTCGCGCTGGATAGTCAGGGAGTTCTGTAGATGTTCGGCCATGGCATTGAAGGTCGCCGCCAGACGCCCCACCGAATCCGCCCCACCGGCTGGCACGCGGGCTTCCAAGCGGCCATTGGCGATCCGCGTCGCGGCGCTTTCCAGCCCCTGCAGGCGTTGCTCCAGCTGGCGCACCAGGAAATACACGATCAAGCCGATCAGCGTCAGGCCTAGAGCGCCAATCAGTACCAGCAGGTGCGGCGGATAGGGGTTCATCTGGTACAGCGGGCCGATCTCCAGCACCCACGGGGTGCCGACGACGCCAGAAAACACGTTGATCGAATCACCGCCCTTGCCCAGCGCCATCACCGTGTCACCTTCGTCGACCCGGCGGCGCTGGTCATCGTCCAGCTTGGTATCTTCGAGGCGCGTCAGATTCAGCTCGAAGCCGAAACGCTTCTCTTCTTTCAAGCGGGCCAAGCGCTGCGGCTGCTCGGCCACGGGATACCGCACCAGCTCATCGGCGAGCAGAAATACCGTGGCGCGCGCCAGCTGCTCACTGACCTGCTGGACTTCACCGACCAGCACCAACTGCTCGCTGGCGCTGACCAAGCTGTAAACCTTGGCGGCGTGCGGGCCGGTTTGCTGCACCAACACCTGACCGCTGAGCAGCCGGTTGCGCACGCTGTTGTCGAGCGTTTGGCCCTGCAACGGCTCCAGCGTCAGAGGAATGCCCAGCAGGCGCACCCAGATTACTATCGAGCGGCGCCGCTCGATGGGCGTCATGCTTTCCAGGTTGTCAGCCATCAGGCTGAACGTGCCACGCGCCAGGCGCTCGCGGTATTGATCGGAGCGCACCTCGTTGACCAGGTGCACGGCGAGCACACCCAGCAGCGCCACCAACACCAGTGCGGCGAGCATGCCGCCGTAAATCCGCAGGAAGATCGAGTTCATCGCCGGCCATCCTTATATATGCATGGCACGCCAGCCTGTGCAGGAGCGGCCCATAGCCGCGCAAAGGGACCGCACGACCCGTAGCTCAGCGGCGCGGCAACAGGCCCGGCAATCACACCAGACCTTCTGCCGCCTCGGCCACAAACAGATAACCCTTGCTGCGCACGGTCTTGATCAGCCGCGGATGCACCGGGTCGTCGCCGATTTTCGGGCGGATACGCGAGATGCGCACATCGATGGAACGGTCCTGACCGTCGTATTCGATACCGCGCAGCGCGGTGAAGATTTCCTCGCGGGACAGAATGCGCCCGGCGTTAGAGGTCAGCAGCCAGAGCAGGTCGAATTCGGCACTGGTCAGCTCGATACTTTGCTCGCGCAACCAGGCCTCACGCCGCGCACTGTCGACCACCAACTGGCCAAACTCCAGGCGCCGCTGACCCTCGCCTGCGCTTTCGCTCGGCTCGCTACGCCGCAGCAGGGCGCGGATGCGGGCCAGCAACACCCGTGGGCGCACCGGTTTACAGACATAATCATCGGCGCCCATTTCCAGGCCGAGCACCTGGTCCATGTCGTCGCTGCGCGCCGTCAGCATCAGGATTGGCGCTTTATAGCGCTCGCGCACCTTGCGGCAGATCGACAAGCCATCCTCGCCCGGCAACATCAGGTCGAGCACCACCAGATCCGGCTGTTCCTTGAGAATGCGCGCGGCCGCTTGCCCGCCGTCGCTCTCAATGGAAACCCGCAGACCATTGCTCTCGAGGTATTCGCGGGTCAACTCAGCCAGACGCTGGTCGTCCTCGACGATAAGAATTTGCCAAGCTTCTTGCTCCACCACGCTCTCCAGAACGGCAATTGCGATGGCCATTGTACCCGCCCGCGCAGCTGCGCACGCGCCCCGCGCGGTGAGGCGGGCAGCGCCTGGCGGATTTGCCGAAACCACCCAAAAAATTTCCGCTGAGCCTTGCGCTACCAACGGCAAAACGCTAGGAGCAGCCCACTACATATAGTGGTAAGCAGAATGGCTGTACGGTCATATTAAGAAGGAAAAAATGGACGTACATCGTCACGACGAACGGCCGCAGCCGGACAACCCCAGCAACCATGGGGCTTGACCAAAGTTACCCCAAAGTAACCCACAGCTTTATCCACAGGCGGGCGTGATTTGTCGACTTGCCATACCCAAACGACCGCACTATCTTGTATCTCCATCGCGCCAAACACCTACATGTTGGGTTTTGGTCAACCACGAGACACAAGTACAAGTTGCACCAAAGCCTGGCGGAAAGCCTCTTTAGGGTGCATATAAACAGTTTCGCCACACCGGCTGGGCGCCCACTGCGCCGGCCCTTACCCGACAATCGCAAGCGACGCGGCGGGTAGTTGATTCAGGTGGTAATGCGTCTGACGCCTACCACTAGATCTAGTAGCGCTGGCTAGACGCCGGCGGTAGTGACTTGAGATCCAGGGAAGTGCTTGAGTCGTAGCCCCTCTCTGACCTCTTTTGAGTTCCATGCACCGGCTTTCGCGCCGTGCGCGTGGCGTTTTTTGAGCGGAACGAAAGCCGGCACCTCAAGTGTCCAGACCCATTAGAGAACACGGAGATATACATGCAGACCGAATCCACCCGCGAGAACCCTCAGGCCGGCCTACCGCCGGTTGCCGATGCGTCCCAGGATCTAGCCGCGACCGCTCCCGGTCAGCTGCGCGTAATCAAACGCAACGGCACCGTGGTGCCGTACACCGATGACAAGATCACGGTGGCCATCACCAAGGCGTTCCTCGCAGTGGAAGGCGGCACCGCTGCCGCTTCGTCGCGTATCCATGAAACCGTCGCGCGCTTGACCGAACAGGTCAGCGCCACTTTCAAGCGCCGCATGCCGTCCGGCGGCACCATTCATATCGAAGAGATCCAGGATCAGGTCGAACTGGCCCTGATGCGCGCCGGCGAGCAGAAAGTCGCCCGTGACTACGTGATCTATCGCGAATCGCGCAGCCAGGAGCGCAAGCGCGGTGCCGGCAGCGAAATCGCCCAGCCGCACCCGAGCATCCGCATCACCAATGCCGAAGGCAATCTGGTCGCACTCGATCTGGGCCGCCTGAACACCATCATCAGCGAAGCCTGCGAGGGCCTGGCCGAAGTCGATGGCGAGCTGATCCAGAGCGAAACCCTGAAGAACCTGTATGACGGCGTGGCGCAAAGCGACGTCAACACTGCTCTGGTGATGACCGCGCGGACCCTGGTCGAGCGTGAGCCGAACTACTCCTACGTCACCGCGCGCCTGCTGATGGACAACATCCGCGCCGAAGGCCTGGGCTTCCTCGGTGTCGCGCAGAGCGCCACCCACCACGAGATGGTCGACCTGTACGCCAAAGCGCTGCCGGCCTACATCGACAAAGGCATCGAGTTCGAACTGCTGGATGCCAAGCTGAAAACCTTCGACCTGGAAAAACTCGGCAAGGCGATCAACCACGAGCGCGACCAGCAGTTCACCTACCTCGGCCTGCAGACCCTGTACGACCGTTACTTCATCCACAAAGACGGCATCCGTTTCGAACTGCCGCAGGTGTTCTTCATGCGCGTGGCCATGGGCCTGGCGATCGAAGAGAAGCAGAAAGAAGACCGCGCCATCGAGTTCTACAATCTGCTGTCGTCCTTCGACTACATGAGCTCGACGCCGACCCTGTTCAACGCCGGCACCCTGCGTCCGCAGCTGTCCTCCTGCTACCTGACCACCGTTCCGGATGACCTGTCGGGCATCTACAACGCCATCCACGACAACGCCATGCTGTCGAAATTCGCCGGCGGGCTGGGCAACGACTGGACTCCGGTGCGCGCGCTGGGCTCCTACATCAAGGGCACCAACGGCAAATCCCAGGGCGTGGTGCCGTTCCTCAAAGTGGTCAACGACACCGCCGTCGCCGTAAACCAGGGTGGCAAGCGCAAGGGCGCGGTCTGCGCGTACCTCGAAACCTGGCACATGGACATCGAAGAGTTCATCGAGCTGCGCAAGAACACCGGTGACGACCGCCGCCGCACCCACGACATGAACACCGCGAACTGGATTCCGGACCTGTTCATGAAGCGCGTATTCGACGACGGCCCGTGGACCCTGTTCTCGCCGTCCGAAGTACCGGACCTGCACGACCTGACCGGCAAGGCCTTCGAAGAGCGTTACGAGTACTACGAAGCCATGGCCGGCTACGGCAAGATCAAACTGCACAAGACCATCGCCGCCAAAGACCTGTGGCGCAAGATGCTCTCCATGCTGTTCGAGACCGGCCACCCGTGGTTGACCTTCAAAGACCCGTGCAACCTGCGCAGCCCGCAGCAGCACGTCGGCGTGGTCCACAGCTCGAACCTGTGCACCGAGATCACCTTGAACACCAACAAGGACGAAATCGCCGTCTGCAACCTGGGCTCGATCAACCTGCCGAACCACATCGTCAACGGCAAGCTGGACACCGCCAAGCTGGAAAAAACCGTCAAGACCGCCGTACGCATGCTCGATAACGTTATCGACATCAACTACTACAGCGTGCCGCAGGCGAAGAACTCCAACATCAAGCACCGCCCGGTCGGGCTCGGCATCATGGGCTTCCAGGACGCGCTGTACCTGCAGCACATCGCCTACGGTTCCGACGCGGCCGTCGAGTTCGCCGACAAGTCGATGGAAGCGGTCAGCTACTACGCCATCCAGGCTTCCTGTGACCTGGCCGACGAGCGCGGCAGCTACGAGACCTTCCAGGGTTCGCTGTGGAGCAAAGGCATCCTGCCGCTCGACTCCCAGCAGATCCTCATCGAAGCGCGTGGCCAGAAGTACATCGACGTCGACCTGACCGAGTCCCTGGACTGGGCGCCGGTACGTGCCCGTGTGCAGAAAGGCATCCGTAACTCGAACATCATGGCCATCGCGCCGACCGCGACCATCGCCAACATCACCGGCGTGTCGCAGTCGATCGAACCGACCTACCAGAACCTCTACGTGAAATCGAACCTCTCCGGCGAATTCACCGTGATCAACCCGTACCTGGTTCGCGACCTCAAGGCGCGCGGCCTGTGGGACTCGGTCATGGTCAACGACCTGAAGTACTACGACGGCTCCGTACAGCAGATCGAGCGCATCCCGCAGGACCTGAAGGACCTGTACGCCACCGCCTTCGAAGTCGAGACCAAGTGGATCGTCGACGCCGCCAGCCGCCGTCAGAAGTGGATCGACCAGGCGCAGTCGCTGAACCTGTACATCGCCGGCGCTTCGGGCAAGAAGCTCGACGTGACCTACCGCATGGCTTGGTACCGTGGCCTGAAAACCACCTACTACCTCCGTGCCCTGGCCGCGACCAGCACTGAGAAGTCGACCATCAACACCGGCAAGCTCAACGCTGTGTCCAGCGGTGCGATTGACGAAGGCAGCTTCGCCGCCCCAGCCGGTCCGGCACCCGTGCCAAAAGCCTGCGCCATCGACCAACCCGACTGCGAAGCCTGCCAGTGACAGGAAGCGCACGAAGCTGAGCGGCGGCGCTAGGCGCCTGACTGCTGCAGTTGCGTTGCTTTCCCTCCCCTCTCCCGCCTGCGGGAGAGGGGAGGGGGAGAGGAAAAAGATCCAGCCCAGCGGACCGCCCTCCCCTCAAGACTTTTGCTTTTGCGTGCATAACCGAAAGCACCCAAACATTGCCGACCGGTACCAACCCGGTCCTAGGAGAACCCCACCATGCTCAGCTGGGACGAATTCGATAAAGAAGACGGCGAAGCCGCACCCGCCGCCAAGGCCAATCCGACCGTCGTCGAGATGAGCCTGGACAAACTCGACAACGACGGCGGCATCGCCGCCCTCGAAGCGCGCGCCGTCAGCGCCGACGACTCCACCGCCGTGGCCCGCGCCAAAGCCGCGCTGGACGAACTGGACATCCAGGAAGGCCTGGACGATCTGGAAGGCACCTCGGCCCGCGTCCACGTCGGCGACAAGCAGATGATCAACGCCCGCGCCGACCTCAACCAACTCGTACCGTTCAAGTACGACTGGGCCTGGCAGAAGTATCTGGATGGTTGCGCCAACCACTGGATGCCGCAGGAAGTGAACATGAACGCCGACATCGCTCTGTGGAAGAGCAAGGACGGCCTCAGCGAAGACGAGCGCCGCATCGTCATGCGCAACCTCGGCTTCTTCTCCACCGCCGACAGCCTGGTTGCCAACAACCTGGTGCTGGCCGTGTACCGCCTGATCACCAACCCCGAGTGCCGCCAGTACATCCTGCGCCAGGCCTTCGAAGAGGCGATCCACACCCACGCCTACCAGTACTGCATCGAATCGCTGGGCATGGATGAAGGCGAGATCTTCAACATGTACCACGAGATCCCGAGCGTCGCGAAGAAGGCCTCCTGGGGCCTCAAGTACACCCGTTCGATCTCCGATCCGAAGTTCGAAACCGGCACCCCGGACACCGACCGCCAGTTCCTGCGCAACCTGATCGCCTACTACTGCGTGCTGGAAGGCATCTTCTTCTATTGCGGCTTCACCCAGATCCTCTCCATGGGCCGCCGCAACAAGATGACCGGCACCGCCGAGCAGTTCCAATACATCCTGCGCGACGAATCCATGCACCTGAACTTCGGCATCGACGTGATCAACCAGATCAAGATCGAAAACCCGCACCTGTGGGATGCCGCAATGAAGGACGAAGCGACCCAGATGATTCTCCAGGGCACCCAACTGGAAATCGAATACGCCCGCGACACCATGCCCCGCGGCGTCCTCGGCATGAACGCCGCGATGATGGAGGACTACCTCAAATTCATCGCCAACCGCCGCCTGTCGCAGATCGGCCTGAAAGAAGAATACCCAGGCACCACCAACCCGTTCCCATGGATGAGCGAGATCATGGACTTGAAGAAAGAGAAGAACTTCTTCGAGACCCGCGTTATCGAGTATCAGACTGGCGGGGCGTTGAGCTGGGATTGATTCCGGGTCAAGACATTAGGAAATAGATAAACGCTTTGCCTTACAGGATGTTGGGGTAGCGACTAGAAAGACAAAAGCCCCGCCTAGTGCGGGGCTTTTGTCTTAGGAGAATATATGAAAGTTTATTTTTAAGTTTTTCAGCGTCAACCAATTTTCCGCCCAGACTGAGCGCTAATACATGGCGCAAAAATCCGTCAGAGACTTACCCGAAGGTTTTTCATGGAAGAACAACAGAGCCAAAACTCCACTACAAATAAAGAATCGAATATCAGCAAAATGCTCTGGATTTCGACTCTTCCAACTCTAGGTGCTTTAGGGTATTCAGCAGTCTATCTAACCGGAGTTGTCTACCATCAAACCTGGGCCAGCCACTTCAGCGCCGGCGTAGGTCTCTTCGAAAAGTCGACTACAGATTACCTCCTGTACGCCTATGCCGCACTAATCCATATCTGCAGCAACTGGCTCAACGTCCTAACCGACCCCTGGATCGTTTTATCCACTTTAGGCTTGGTTTTTTTGGCAGTAGCCGAACTAGTCCTTCTGACGTGGCTGCCTCAGACCAAGCCGTTCAAGGCAGCAGGGACCACTATCAACAAAAATAAACTATTAGGCTTACCACTTGGAGTTCTTGCCCTATCCAGCAGCATCACTTGCATTTTGCTCCTTCTACCTCTCGCAGCAAATCTATTCCTCATAACTCCAGCCATTACTGGCTACAAAGCCGCACAACTCTCAATAGAAAAGCATGAATTAATTTACTCTCGTGACTGCCAAAAAGCCGCGCACAGGAAAGACTACTGCGTACGCGTCATCGATGGTGATAACGAAATCGCCAGAGGCTATCTGATTGACTCGTCGAATGATCGTATTGCGTTATATAAAGATGGTAAATCCACAGTACTCGCTCTGAATAACTACCGAATTGAAACGCTCATTCCTACGACTCAAGCGACAAACTCGCAGCTAGCGAGGTAGCCCGGACATAGCTTAACGACGTATAACCGCCACGCGGTTATACGTCCTACGATAATAGCGAGGTAGCCTGGATAACTTTCGGCGGAAAACGCTTCGCGGTTTTCCACCCTACGCGGGGTGCGTGACGTAGGGTGGACAACGTTTTACTTGTCCACCATCGATGCTTCCAACAACGCAACGCTCAAGGATGAGCCGCCATGTCCAACTACCGCCGTGCCCGGGTTTGATCGTTCCCACGCTCCGCGTAGGAGCCATCGAGATCAAGGGGCGATTCACAAGGTGTGATGGCCAGGCGCTTACAGGCCAGCCTCAACCTGATAACGTCGGCCGGTAATGCGCAGCCATCTGCGTTTGAATCCTTTGGTGTGAGAACCTGAATTCTACCGATGGCTGGCTATCTGCCTATCGTTTCAAGCGTTGCATTTATTCTATGAGCTCAGGAAGAGAAAGAATGAAATATACTTTTTTATATATAGCTCTTATCGCAGTGATTGCGGCCAGCGCATCTGTGCTAGCCGCAAAAGAAGTATCTCAAAAAGACAGCAATCCGATTTTGAGCTCGGAGAACCTGGCAGACCCACACATGATTCGTTATCAGGGTAAGTACTACCTATTTGGGACGTATCTTGACGGAAGCATGTCTGCGGGCTCAGACCATTACGACGCATATGTGTCCGACGATATGCAAACGTGGGAAAAAGTTAGCAATATCTTTAAAGCTGAGTCAATAACACTTTGGGCCCCGGATGTTTTTTACGACCCATTGTCGGAAATGTTTTATATGTATTATTCCAACCAAATGAATATCGGCATTGCAACCGCGAGCAGCCCCACCGGCCCGTTTGATGACAAAGGGGTATTAATCGAGAACGCCATTGACGCGCATATGTACTACGAAGACGGCCAATACTATATGTACTATTCGTCGGTAGACTACAAATCGGATCTGCTCGATATCGTGATCGCCCGGCTTACCGGAAACAAAGGCAAAGAAAACATCCTTGTCCAAAAAATGAACTCTCCGCTAACGAAAGTCGGCGAGCCGAAGCTGTTGCTGGAACCGACGAATGATTGGGAACAGGGCTTTTTCCTGGATATCACTGAAGGTGCGTGGATATACAAGCACGCCGATACATATTACTTGATGTATTCGGGGGGCGAGACGATGTTTGGGGAGTATGCAATTGGTTACGCAACATCAAGCAGCCCGATGGGGCCGTTTGCAAAACATCCGAACAACCCAATCCTAAGCACCACATCGGCTGAAGATGGCCAACCTGGAGTTTACAGCCCTGGACATCACAGCATTGTCCGTGACGAAGAGGGTACTGACTGGATCATCTATCATCAAAAAAAGTCGTATTGGGATGTAACACTGAGCCAGCGCTACACTAGCCGCGACCGACTGCTGGTTGATGACCAAGGGCGACTAGTCATCAAGGCAACGGGTATGACCGGGAACTAAAACGCAAAATCAAAATTCGATGACTCCGTGGTAAGCGCTCCATAAACCCCACCTCCCACTGATGAGGTTTTGCGTTCTACAGTGGCGTCGCTGGCTGGCAGTTCCACGGCAGCGAGGTAGCCTGGATATCTCCGGTGGAAAACGCTTCGCGGTTTTCCACCCTACGAGGGATTGAGGGATGTTTGGCGGACACGAAAGGTTCGGCTGACGTAGGGTGGACAACGTTTACTTGTCCACCATCGATATTCCCGGCAACGCAATGCTCAAGGATGAGCCGCTATGTCCAACTACCGCCGCGCCCGCGTTCCGGGGGCGACTTACTTCTTTACGGTGAACCTGCGGGACCGCTCCAGCGACTTGCTGGTGCGCGAAATTGATCTTCTACGCGACACCGTCCGCGCCACCAAAGCCCGCCACCCCTTTCATATCGATGCCTGGGTGGTATTGCCCGAACACATGCATTGCCTGTGGACACTGCCTGAAGGCGATAGCAACTACGCGCTGCGCTGGAAGGTCATCAAATTCGCCTTTGCCAAACGCTTGCCCATCAAGGAGAGGCGCACCAACACCCACCTCCAGCGAGGCGAGCGCGGCATCTGGCAGCGGCGTTATTGGGAACACCTGATCCGCGACGACCTCGATTACCAGCGGCACTTCGATTACATCCATTTCAACCCGATAAAGCATAGGCATGTGCAACGGTTGGTTGATTGGCCGTATTCCAGTTTTCACCGGGCGGTACGGACGGGGATTTATTCGTGGAATTGGTGTGGCGGCGGGGAATTGCAGGATGAAGGGTTTGGGGAGGGATAAAGGGGCGGTGGAAAATGCTTCGCAGTTTTCCACCCTACGGATCAGCCAATGAGCGACGGAGTCTTGGATCGAGCTGAGCACTGGCGCTACTCCTGTGCTTCGTGACGCGGAGCGTCACTAGCTGCGTTCCCACGCAGAGCGTGGGAACGATCAAGACCTGATCGGCGCCGATGGCATCCTCAGGCAGTTGATCAAGAAGCTGGTCGAGCGCCCGCGAAGCCTTCCTCCTGCGAACGAAAATACCCCTTCGGTTAGTTCGTTAGAATCACGCACCTGCGCCAGGCCGAAACTACCATCGGTGCATACGCCTGTTACTCCCACATCCACAAGTAAGGTGCCGCCATGAACGACCGAGTGCTGATTCAGATCGACGACGATGGAGTTGCCGATGTGTGCCTGAACCGTGCCGACAAGATGAACGCCATCGACGCGGAAATGTTCGACGGCATACTGGCCGCCCAGGCGCAGCTGCGAGAAACGTCGG
The DNA here is from genome assembly GCF_024730785.1 of Pseudomonas sp. LS44. Classification (NCBI taxonomy): domain Bacteria; kingdom Pseudomonadati; phylum Pseudomonadota; class Gammaproteobacteria; order Pseudomonadales; family Pseudomonadaceae; genus Pseudomonas; species Pseudomonas sp. LS44. The sequence continues at coordinate 1,359,640 of NZ_CP102830.1, read as the reverse complement.
GGCTGCGCGCTGTAGTGCTGCGCGGCGACGGCGCTGCCTTCTGCGCCGGGCTGGACATGAGCCGGATGCAGAACATGGCGCAGGGCCAGAGCGGTCGCGCCTATCGGCTCAGCGATCGCACCCATGGACTCACCAACGCTCCTCAACAGGCCGCCTGGGGCTGGCGAGAACTACCGGTGCCGGTGATTGCTGCGGTACACGGGGTGGCATTTGGCGGCGGCCTGCAGATTGCCCTCGGCGCCGATATTCGCTGCGTCGCGCCGGACACCCGGCTGTCGGTGTTGGAGATGAAATGGGGGCTGGTGCCGGACATGGCCGGCTTCCCGCTACTGCGCGAACTGCTGCGCGGCGACGTGCTGCGCGAGCTGGTCTATACCGCACGCATCCTCACCGGCGAACAGGCACTGACGCTGGGCCTCGCTACCTGGGTCGGCGCTGATCCGCTCGCACATGCCCGAGAACTGGCCCGCCAGATCGCCCGCAGCAACCCGGACGCGGTGCGCGCCGCCAAGCGCCTGTTAAATCAGACGGCCGACGCCAATTCTGCCGAGCTCTTGCAGAACGAGTCCATCGAGCAGGACCGTCTGGTCGGCAGTCCCAACCAGCGCGAGGCCGCCCGCGCCGGCCTGGAGAAGCGCGCGCCGGCATTCGGCGACCTGCTCCCGGACGCCTGAGCAAGGCTGCCCGGCCCGATGATCAGCGAGGAAGCCTGGATAACCTTCGGTGGAAAACGCTTCGCGGTTTTCCACCCTACGTGATGGATTGAGGGGGGCGGACACGAAAGTGGCGGCTGACGTAGGGTGGACAACGTTTTACTTGTCCACCATCGATATCCCCAGCAACACAATGCTCAAGGATGAGCCGCATGTCCCGTATTCCGGGGGCAGCGTTGATCGTTCCCACAGAGCGTCGGAACGATCAACCGTGCGGGCGTTACAATGCCGCCCTTATCGATTCCCAACGGGCACGCCCCCGGAGCCAGATTCTCGATGTTCACCCTCGTACACCTGGACACCCCACCGCCTGAGTCCCTGAAAAGCCAGGTTCTGCAGATGGTGGTGGACTACTTCAGCGACATTAGCCCGGTGTCACTGACGCCCAGCAACCCCCTCTACCAGCTGTATCAGTACGTGATCGGCTACGAGGTGCACCTGTATCTGCAGGCCATGGACGCTGCCCAGGATACGACTGCGCGGTTGATCCTGGCCCTGGATGATCAGGATCCCTCGAAGGTGCTGGGATTCGCCCTTTACCTGCCGGTCAAGGATGACCCCGAGGCCTGCACCCTGGCCTATATGGCCGTCCAGCTCAGCCGCCGCCGGCACGGTATTGCCCGAGCCATGCTGCAACACATGATCACCCGGCACCCTCACGCCGAACTGGCCTGCGTGGCGAGCAAAGTGCCGTACTTCGAGGCCATGGGTTTTCAGGTACTGGCTGCGCGAGGGCCGCAAGTACTGATGAACACCTGGGACCATGGCTCGGACGGCATGGTGGCGGTACAGGACCTGGCACCTATCTACCAATCCAAGGAAGTTCGGCAGATCCACGCCTACCTGGTGCAACAACACGGCAAGAAAGCCATGAGCGAAGCGGAGAAAAAGCGCGACCGTCAGCTCGACCAGATGGCCCGCCAGGCTCAGGCGCTGGTAGACGAGCGCCACGCATAGAGCTGATCGCTCCCAGGCCCGAGGTAGGAACCAGCCGCAAATGCTCCAACGAGGTAGCCTGGGTGGATAATACTTCGCGGTTTTCCATCTTCCCTGCTCACTCACCCCGCTAGACAAACGGGTACTTTGAAGCCAACCCATCGATTTAACGTCGCTTCCCGATAAGGTGTCTGAGCTGGCACATTGATACTGCGTCAGCTCAACTCACTACTCAGGAACGAGTTCATGTATAAGAAAATGATGATGTGCGCAGCCGCGCTCGGTATTGCGCTGCTGTCCGGTTGTGCATCCGTACCGATGGAATCGGTAGAAAAGAACCAGGAGCTAAAAGCCTTCCCGACTCCTCCAGAGAATCAGGTCGGCGTATACATCTTCCGCGATTCGGTACTGGGCGGTGCCCTGAAAAAGACCGTCAAGATCGACAACGAGGTTGTCGGTGAAACAGCCCCGAACACTTATTTTTACCGCGTGGTCAGCCCCGGCCCCCACGTTCTGGCCACTGAATCCGAGTTCAGTGACAACACCCTCAGCCTAAATACCGTAGCGGGCAAAAACTACTACGTGCGCCAGTCGATCAAACTCGGCGTCTTCGTAGGTGGCGCCAAACTGCAGGAAGTCCCCGAAGCGGAAGGCCAGAAAGGCGTAGCAAGCACTGAACTGGCTCGCTAATCCATAGCCAGCTGGATTGTTACAAGGCGTATAACCACCCCGCTTATACGCCTGACGGCAAGATTAAGTTTCGGGCCACAGCCCGCCTCATCCAGGGATTAGGGAGCGATGCATGGATATGCAGGTAGATGCACCGCAGGAACAAGAACAGGACTTTTTCGATCGGTACGTGGCCAAGACCGGAGAGTAATCGCCCCCGCCCTGATCACCTTGGCCTTCGGGGTCGCAGTACAGATGAAGTTCAAGCTCCCGAAGTGGAGCTTCCTTCGATACTTGTACGCATCCTATCTCTCACTTCTTCTCATCAATATCGTGACCTTTAACGCCATATCCCAATCCGATTCCGCGTTCGGTGGGCTGCTAGCGGGCAAGTTGCAAGTAGTAGGTATTTTCTTGGTTCCCCTGGTGCTGAGCATTTTCATAAGCGTCTTCACCATGGCGGCCTTTGCTGGCATCAACTATTCGCTCTGCTTTTCCCTTCCATTGGCGTTGGGAATCGCCTTCTACAGCGGCGCGCTAACCACCATGCCAGATCGGGTCATGAACGGATTGGGGCTTGGGAACTATCAGGCGAGCGAGATTGCCCTCGACAATGACTACTGCGAAAAGAACCCACCCGCCGTGTTGGCGCTGACTCAGGCGTGTGCCATCCAGAACGCACACGTCATATGGTCACTGGGCGAAACCCTGGTGCTACGCCTCCCGGGCGATAAAGGCATGCAGGTACAGATTCCATTTCGACACGTGAAAGCCATCGTGCGAAAACAGGAGTGAAGGGCGACGGAACCTTCGTCGTATTCCTCACACTAATCCCGCAGCCTTATTCCACAGCCAGGTAATTTGCCATGCATACCATTCCCCGCCTGCTCCTGCTGAGCGCCGCCTTCCTGTCCCTGACCGCCTGTTTCGATAACTCCACGGAAATCGATCAAACCGGCCTGTGCACTTACAACACCGACGCTCAAGCGGAGCGCTGTAAAGCCGGCCAATTGGCCTGGTACCGTCCAGAAGTGAGCAACGATCAAGTGGCCTTGAGCGTGGCGGCGGCCTATTGCGACTTCAATCATCAGGTGATGTACAACGGCGCCGGCGTGCTCTGTGTATTCACCGACCAACGCCTGAAAAACGTGGTCAAGTGATGGACGGAACCGTAGCGCAGGCAAGACGCTAGTGCGCCGCACGGGCTAATCTCCCTCGCTGAAACAGCAGGCCGGAGGTGCCGCATGCAAATCGAACACTTCACCATCGACGAACGTTTCTGCGGGCCGCCCAAGTCGGGCAACGGTGGTTACACCGCCGGGCGCATGGCCGCGCATTTGAACGGCACGGTGGCCGCACGGCTGAAGGCCCCGCCGCCGCTGGGTGTGGAGTTGCGCCTCGAATCCAGCGACAACGAAGCGCGGTTGTTCGACGGCACGACGCTGCTCGGCGAGGCGAAACTGACCAGCCTGGACCTGGCGCCGCCGCCCTGCCCGTCCTACGCCGAAGCGGAAGCCGCCGTCGAAGGGTTTCCCGGGTTCAAGACCCACAACTTCCCCGGCTGCTTCGTTTGTGGGCCGGAGCGTCCGGCGCATGACGGCCTGCGGATTTTCCCCGGCCCGCTACGCGGCACCGCGACCCTCGCTGCACCGTGGTTACCGGACGACTCGCTGGCCGACGACGCGGGTAATGTGAAGCCGGAGTTCATCTGGGCCGCGCTGGATTGCGCCGGCGCCTTCGCGCTCTACCCCATCCCTGCCGGGCTGGCGATCGTGCTCGGCGAGCTGGCGGTATCCACCTTCGCCCAGCTCAAGCCGGACGAGCGCTGTGTAGTGCTCAGCTGGCCGCTGGGCAGCGACGGCCGCAAGCGCTTCGCCGGAACCGCGCTGTATGGCGAAGACCAGCGCCTGGTCGCGGTGGCGCGAGCGGTGTGGGTCGAAGTGCCGGCCAGCAGCTGGAGCTGAGCGAATAGACCGGAGGGAATGGGCGATGCCGTTTTCCCTTCCGCCGCCGCGCCTCGGCTAACTGAGCTGATCGATCAGCACCGCATTGGTGTACACCAGGCTGCCGTCGCTGGCGCGGTGGCCGACCAGGTGAAACTGCCCTCGGTGCTCCGTGGTACTCAGGTACACGCGGAAGTGGCAGTCACTCAGCGGACCGCAATCGTCCGGCGGGACGAGGTGAAGCTCGGAGAGGTCCGCATCGATGGTCAGCTCCTTATTCCCGCTCTCCTGGAGCCGCTCTTCGGCCTGCTCCAGGCGCTGGTGGTTGCTGCCACCGATCTCAAAGTGGAATTGGCCCATCGGCTGGGAACGCAAGGCGTTGTCGGGCTTGCACCAGCCTTCGATCGTCAGAGTACTCATGGCACGCCTCCTGACGCGTAACGTGATATCCGTCATCGATGGTTATAGAACCGAAACGGCACGGATGGCGTGCGAACTGCCGAGCGGCAACCCCAAGCGCTCTGCCGCAATTCACGTCTATGGAGCGCCGAACACCGCTGTCCAGTAGATGCCCGCATCGCTCTTCGGATCGACTGCATAGGCCGCGCCGAGCTCGGAGAATTGGGGGTTCATCAGATTGGCGCAGTGGCCGGGGCTGGCCAGCCAGCCGTCGACAATCTTGCGCGAGTTGTCCAGCCCGGCGGCGAGGTTCTCGCCGATCAGCCCGCCGCTGTAGCCGGCCAGCTCGGCCCGGTCGCTCGGGGTGCGACCATCGCGGTCGCGGTGGGCAAAGAAATTGCCGTTAGCCATCGTCCGGCTGTGGGTCTCGGCGGCTGTCGCCAGCGTCGCATTCCAGGCCAGCGGCGCCGTCGCGCTGAAGGATTGGGCGCCGCACTGACGCGGCTGCGCACGCACGGCGTTGATCTGCTCGAGCAACTTCTGGCCCTCCGCCGCCGAGGCGCCCAGACTCCTGCTCAGCAGCGGTCGCGCCAGGACGATGCGCCAGTCGCGATCCGAGCGGCTCACGCCGATATCGACGAACTGCGGGTCCAGGACTATCTGGCAGAAGCTCTCCTGCAAGGCCTTCATGGCCGCCGGCGCATCGCGTGGCCCGGACAGGCTGATCGCCTGCACATTGACCAACGGATATGCCGCGCTAGCCAGTGCTTGCTGCAGATCTCCACCCCCGATGGCCGGCAGGTTCAGGCGCGGATCGGCGGCCAGCGGCGGTAACTCCTCGGACGCCTGGCCTGCACAGCGCTGTACTTCGCTGCGATAGGCGTTGATCGATTCGACCAATTGCGCCTCTTCGGCCGCACCGGCAGCCGCGGCGAACGCCAGTCCCAGCGAGCACGCGGCGAGGCGCAAGATGAATGATGTGGCGCGCATGAGCATCTCCCTTTGATCTGGCTTGCATCCCATGATGCGCGATTCCGCGCATTTGCGCGCCCCGCTGCGGCACATCCAAGTAGGCAGGCAGGGCACCGCCGGGGCGGAACTCAAGCCGCCTGAAGGTGCCAGAACAAGTACTACATCTGCACCGGAGGCGGCGGTCATGGGCGACGAAAAGACTGTACCCGAGGAGCAAGACCCGGATCTGATCGAAAATCTGCCCGATGACGTGGTAGGGAATCTGGAGAAGCAGGCACCGATTCCCGACCCCGGACCGATGTGACACTGAATTGCCTGAGTCCGTTCAGCCGCTTTACCGGCTTAATCGCGGCCGGTAGGTATACTTCGCGCCTTTCCTCTCTTAACTCTCTGCGACCGTCATGACCACACAGCCCGATCAAACCCTCGAAGCCCAAGCTGCCACTACGGAGACGCTTGATACGGGCGCCGTCGTAGAAACATCCCTTGCGGCGACCGCTGAAGCGCCAGCGCCCAAGACCGCTATCCCGGCATTTACCTTTCCCTTCTCTCCCGCCACGTTCGCGCCGGGTAAGAACGACAATCAGCCGTGGCACCAGAAAGGCAATAAATCCGGTCACGAAAAGAAGATCGGCCCGGCGCCCAACGGCACCCGTCGCTCGATGGGCAAGCGCTAGCATTTCGTTTCCGTGCTGGCGGCGATGCCACCATCCCCAACGGGATTGGGGTCAACACCGCCGGCAATCCACCTGCCGCACGGCGTTTGAATAGCCCCCTGTTTGCGGTAGGCTCTGCAGCTTTCTTGAGAGGAGTACCCCCCATGGCCAAAGCCACTGCCCGTCACATCCTGGTTGCCAGCGAAGCCAAGTGCAATGAATTGAAAGCCGCTATCGAAGGCGGTGCGGACTTCGCCGAAGTCGCCAAAGCCAACTCCACCTGCCCGTCCAGCCGTGACGGCGGCAACCTCGGCTCATTCGGCCCAGGCCAGATGGTTAAAGAGTTCGACACCGTGGTGTTCAGCGCGCCGATCAATGTCGTGCAAGGTCCGGTGAAAACCCAATTCGGCTATCACCTGCTGGAAGTCACCAGCCGCCAAGACTGATGTCTGATGTCCCCACGCCCTGCGTGGGGACATAGTTCGGGGCGCGTTCCAGCGCCCCGTGCAAACACCCCCTCAGCAACACCGCGCGTCACCAGCCATGTCCCACACGATAACCAGGGGGGACAGACTGCGGTTACTTGATCGTTCGATCACTCCACTCTGCACCATGACACAGAGCATCCCAAACGGAGTTCTCACGCAGCAGGAGCGTGGAAACGCTCAACTGCCTGCTTGGGCGCGATCGCGCAATATCTTGGCGAGCCTTTCAGGCCAGACCGCCCTGCCCCGCCAGTAGCAATCCCAGACCAACGAGGATCGAGCCGCAGACAGTGGGGACCAAGCGCCGGCCGCGGCCAGCCGAGGCCGGATCAAAGAGCAGCGAGGCGAAAAACACCGCAGCCAGGTCGGCCAGGGAGAAAACCAGGTTGACGAGGGTGCCGAGGATCAGGAACTGCATCCAGGTAGGCACGTCGCTGGCCGGCTGGACGAACTGCGGAAGGAAGGTCAAGAAGAACAGCGCAGTCTTCGGATTAAGGATCTCGACGACGATACTGTCGCGCAGGACGCCCAGCCTGGCCGGCGTCGCATCAGCCGAGTCGGCGCGCCGACCGAGGATCATCGAACCGCCGAGCCAGATCAGGTAAGCCGCGCCGGTAAGCTTAATAGCGAGGTAAACGAGCGGTGCGTGGTGCAGCAGAGCGGCGAGGCCAGCAGTGGCGGCGGCGATGTGGACATAACAGCCAAGGTGGATACCGAGCGCGGCCATGAGCCCGGCGCGCCGGCCGTGAGCAAGCGTCTGACTGGTCATATAGAGGATTGCGGGGCCGGGCATGCAGGCGAAGGCCAAGGTTGCGAGTGCAAACGCAAGCCAGGTTTCCGACAGGATCATGACAGTCACTCTTATCGATGAATATTTGCGAGGGTGGTGCCGGATTCACACGCTGGCGGTGGGTTATCCGTGGGGCGCAAGGTTATGGCTGGGGCGGGCACGGAGATATACGACGGCTGCCGTATTTTTATGGAAGATAAAGATGGGCAATGTAGAGCCCTCCCCCGCAGCCCGAGGAAGAGTGATGGCGAGGCGGTTGGCTACACCTCCGCTAGCGCGTAGGCCTTCAGCCGGTCGGCAGACCCAGCCGTACGGCGTAGGTGGTCAGTTCGGCAGTGCTGTGCAGGTCGAGTTTACGCATGAGATTTTCGCGGTGCTTGCGCACGGTGAGCGGGCTGATGCAGAAAAGTTCAGCGATGTCGCGTGCCTTCGCACCTTGAGCAACGAGGGTAAGGATCTGCCGTTCGCGGCGGGTCAGCGGCACCGGCGAAACAACATCTGTCTCCGGGGCCAGCGTTGCCTGGCGGCGGTCATGGCCATCCACCGCGAAGCGCACGGCGGCCGCCAGGTAGGTGCGATTCTGGCGAATAGCCTGGATCGCCTCGGCCAATTCGCCAGTCTCGTCGTTCTTGGTAAGGTAGCCGTGGACGCCGGCCTCGAGCACGCCGCGAATCGTGCCCAGTTCGACATTCGCGGTGAGCACGAGGATTTTCAGGCGGGGGAACTGCGCGCGCAGGTCGCGGATGAACTGCAGGCGATTCACCCCGGGCATGCCGAGATCGAGCAACAACAGATCGACCGGCTGGGTGGCAAGGACGGTGTGAATACCAGTACTGTCGGCGGCTTCGCCGACAACACTGATGTCATCCAGCGTGGCGAGGAGGAACCTCAACCCTTCACGCACGATGCTGTGGTCATCTGCGATCAGCACGCTGAGCGGTCGACTTCCTTTCATTACTGTTCTCCTTGAGACGCCAGCATGCAGACCCTCAATCAACGCACGTATCTCGTCGATCTGCTGTTTCGCCAATCCTACGCGGTGCTGTTCGCCAATTTTGTTATCCCGATCCCAGTGGCCTACATCCTCAGGAACAGCCTGTCACTGAACGGGCTGCTCGTCTGGATCATCGTCATGTACATCCTGACAGTGGGCCGCATCCTGCTGGCGCGGCGTTACTTCGAGCACGGCAAGGATTCAACGACACCACTGCGCTGGGCCTGGTGGGTGACCGTGTTGTCCTGGCTGTCCAGCCTGCTCTGGGGCTGGCTCGGCTGGGTCGGCTTCGCTGCTGGCGACCCGCAGCTGCTGGCCTTCACCTGCATAGTCCTGACGGGCCTGGTTTGCGGCGCGATGCCTTCGCTATCGGCGTTCCCGCCTGCCTACATCGGCTCGCTGGCAGCGATGTTGCTGCCGGTCACTGTACATTGCCTGTCCCGCCAGGGGGAGGTTTTCGCGACCTACACGTTCTTCCTCATTTGCCTCGCCGGGGTCAACCTCTATTACAGCCGGGTGACCTACCGCTCGATCTGCGAAACGGCGCGCTTGCGCCTGGAAAATGTCGAATTGGTCGGCCGCCTGGAAGAGGAGCGTGACCGAGCACAGGCTGCCGATCAGGCAAAATCGCGCTTCCTCGCTGCGGCCAGCCACGACCTTCGCCAGCCCATCCACGCCCTCAGCCTGTTCGTCGGTGCGCTGGTCGCGCTGGCCGAGCGCGGCGATGTACAGGCGACCAAAGCGCGCGAGATTGCCGCTCGCTTGCGCACGGTAATCGGTAATCTCGGCGGGCTGCTGAACGGCCTGCTGGATATTTCTCAGCTGGATGCCGGCGTGGTAACGGTGTCCCGCGAGCCGGTCTCGCTCGAGCGCCTGTTTTCCGATTTGCATCACGAGTTCGCCGGTACTGCGCAGGAGCGCCACCTGAGCTGGCGGGTACGGCAGACCGAGCTATGGGTCGACAGCGACCCGGTGCTGCTCAAGCGCACGCTGGACAACCTGCTCGCCAATGCCTTCCGCTATACCACCCAGGGCAGCGTGCTTCTGGGCTGCCGCCGACGTGGGCAGACCGTGGAAATCCAGGTAATCGACAGCGGTCCCGGCATCCCCGCCGACCAGCAAGCGGCGATTTTCGACGAGTTTGTCCAGTTGCATAACGCTGAACGCGACCGCACTCAGGGCCTCGGTCTCGGCCTGGCGATCGTTCGGCATACCAGCCGCCTGCTCGGCCATACCGTCCGACTGGTCTCCGTCGAGGGTTGCGGCTCGATGTTCTCCATCTCCGCGCCAACCGTCGCGGCGCCAAGCATCGCACCGCTGACGGAGCCCTGGCCCACGGACGAACAGGCACTCGGTATCATGATCGTCGACGACGAACAAGACGTATTGGATGCCCTGTGCGCGCTGCTCGAGGCCTGGGGACACCGGATCTATGCCGGGCTCACTGCACAACAGGCTTGCCAGCAGCACGCCGAAGCCGCCCGTAGTGGTCCAGCCTCAGTACAGCTGATCCTCAGCGACTACCGGCTAAGCGGCGGGATGACTGGCCACGAGGCGATCCGCAGGATCCGCGACTACCTGAGACACAGGGTTCCGGCGATTCTCATCACCGGCGACACCTCACCGGCGTACATCAAGGAAGCCTCCGCCAGCGGCCACCGCCTGCTACACAAGCCACTCGACGCCCAGGTTCTGCGCGAGGTGATAGAGGCCAGCCGGCCGTGAGTAACATGCGCGGTGATCGCAAGCCCTAGGCCGCACCTTGGCCTGGCTTGCAGGAGCAGAACTCGCCAACAGAATTAGTTTTGCCGGGTGCCAGCAGCCGCGAGAGCGACTAAAATCCGCCCCCTACCTCCGTAGCACTGGATTTCAACCAGGCGCGCCCCGCGTGAGCGGGTCCGCCGGCGAAACCAGACAAGCGACTCCCCATCCGCACAGATCAAGAGAGCAACCATGGGCGCACAGTGGAAAGCCAAACCTAAAGAAGCCGCAGCCAACGCCAGGGGCAAGATTTTCGGACGGCTGGTGAAAGAGATCATGATCGCCGCGCGCAATGGCGCCGACCCGGACATGAATCCCAAGCTGCGCATGGCCGTACATCAGGCGAAAAAGGCCTCCATGCCCAAGGAAACCCTGGAGCGCGCGATCAAGAAGGGCGCCGGTCTGCTCGGCGAAACGGTGCACTTCGAGCGCACCACCTATGAAGGTTTCGCTCCGCACCGGGTGCCGGTGATCGTCGAGTGCCTGACCGACAACATCAACCGCACCGTCGCCGAGATCCGCGTGCTGTTCCGCAAGGGCCAGCTCGGTGCTTCCGGCTCGGTCAGCTGGGATTTCGACTATCTGGGCATGATCGAAGCGGCCCCTACTTCGGCCGATGCCGATGCCGAATTGGCCGCCATCGAAGCGGGCGCTCAGGATTTTGAAGAAGCCGAGGAAGGCGCCACGTTGTTCCTCAGCGACCCGACTGATATGGATACCGTGAGCCGCGCCCTCCCCGATTACGGCTTTACCGTGCAATCGGCGCACCTGGGCTATCGCCCGAAGAGCCCGGTAACCACGCTGACTGCAGCCGAACTGGAAGAAGTGGAAGCCTTTCTCGAGGCCATCGACGCGCACGATGATGTGCAGAACGTCTATGTGGGCTTGGCGGGCTAGTTCGCCTTCCTAATCCGCAGGAAAGCCCGTGTGACTTGAGCGCACGGGCTTTTTTTTGCGCGTTTTTCTTGAAGGTTGCCGGCTGATCTCGCTCAGCGGCATTGCGAGCAGGCTGGATACGGCTTCACGGACTATCCTTGAAAGCAGGCATCCATGCAGGCTGATGCAGCCTTGGAGGTGGGAATGACGAAACAGACATCCACGTCTATCTGAGTCCAACCATGCATTCCGGAGATCCGCATCATGAGCAAGAGTCTCAACGCGCACAAAGAAGCGAAGAAAAAGCCGCTTAAAACCGCTCACGAAAAACGCATGGCCAAGCGTGATAAAAAATCCGGCCCAACCCTTCTGGGCAGTCACGCCGCCACATAATGCTCTCTTCGCCACTCGCTTTGCTTTAGGTCGCACGGGCGGCGACTCTCCTTTATCCGTTGCGGTCAACCTGTCGACCGCAACGTCCTTCCTTTGACTGATGACACGCCTCGAGCATCGCTGGCCGAGGTTAGGTTGTGAAAGTCAGAACCGCGGCCACAGACCGGGGTCGAAACCAGATCGCACGGGACGAGGTGGAGGAATGGGAAAGTTCGGCAAATGGACGGCAATCAGCGCCCTGTTGGTACTCTCAGGTTGCGCATCGCATTCATGCGATGAACCGCTTAGCGGCAGTGCTTGTCGGGAGGAACAGCTGCTCTATCAGAACGACATGTTGCAAGCCAAGCTGCTGATCACCTCCGGCGACTTGGAGAGTTACGAACTGGCGCAAGCACTACTGGACCGCGCCGCGACTGAGGACAAAGGCGGCGAGGTGGAGTTCTATCAGGCGGTGCTATTGATCCGCCAAGGCCCTGAAATCGATGAAGTGCTTGAGCTCCTCGGGCGCGCAACCGACAAGGGCCATCCGCATGCCACCGCGCTGCTCTACAAGATCTACGCCGAACCTTATCTGCTCAACGAAGCGGACCCCAATAGAGCTGCCGAGTATCGCGAGGCTTACTCGCACCTGGATGTTGCCAAGAGTGGCTATCCATCGTTTGAGCAAGCCCTCAAGGTGGTTAGCGCTTTGGTGACCGAGCCACCTAGTCTCGATACCGCCGCGCATCCTGAGGTTCCGCGGTAAACCAGCCAGCCAACCTGCGCGACGGCAAGCATGTGCTGTTCGTCGATGTGACGCCTACGCAAGAGGCATTGCTCGACCAGATCACCAGCCTTCACCATTTGGAGTTGGCCGGAACCGGCAGCGCGACACCGAATTGGTTGATGCCGGTGGAGCGCAAATGGAACCAATTCCGCCGCATGATGTGAAGCCGGCGAACGGATTGGACAGGACGGAGGGCCGTCGAATGGCGGCCCGTTTTTCGTGCTCGGATGTGGCTATCCGGCTTGCGGTAAGGAAGCGCCACCCGGCAGAAAAAACATAAAGGCCTAGGTAAATGGGCCCTAGCCGTGTAAGGTGCCCCTACTGTGCTGCATGTGTCACCGTAAATCGACCTGCTTAGATTTCGATCCAATCATTCCCTCGGTTTCTTTACTCTTTGCACTCAGTCGCGGGTTGGGCTTTTCCAATACTGCGTTCACTTTGTTCAAGGAGATACATCATGTCCGATCGTCAAACTGGCGTCGTCAAATGGTTCAACGATGAAAAAGGCTTCGGCTTCATCACCCCGGAAAGCGGTGCTGACCTGTTTGTTCATTATCGTTCGATCCAAAGCGCTGGCTTCAAAAGCCTGCAAGAAGGCCAGAAGGTCTCTTTCACCGCGGTGAAAGGCCAGAAAGGCATGCAAGCGGATGACGTGCAGGTGATCTAATCACCCGCCGCACCGAGAAAACCGGCCCTCGTGCCGGTTTTTTTATTAGGGTTGCAGCCTGCAACCCCTTATCTGAAAGAGGACGAACACCATGCGCGTCAAAGGATCCAGCAGTAAACCCAAACCGGCTCCGGCGGTGGAAACTCGCGAATCCCTCGAAGCCCAGATGGCGGCTTTTCTTCAGTCGGGCGGCGAGATTCAGGAAATCGCCCGTGGCGTGAGTGGTCAGGTATATACGCCGACCCGTCACATCAGCCTCGGCAAGAAATGATTTCCACCGCGATCCGGCGCTGGTATTGCTAGGCAAGACCACGCCGGAAGCGGCGCTTTATCCCTTCAGCGCTTGGCCCTCAGTGCTTGGCGGCCTCTCCAGGGAAATCCTTATCCCCCGGATTCTTACCTTCCGCCAGTGAATGCTCGATCACCGCATTCAACTCCGCCCCCAACAACAGCACTGCCGCTGAAATATAGAAATACAACAGCAGGACAATAATCGCCCCGATGCTGCCGTACATGGCGTTGTAGTCGGCGAAGTTCTGCACGTAAAAACCAAAGGTGAGCGACGCGAGAATCCACACGATTACCGCCAGCGTCGACCCCGGGGTAATAAACCGAAACTTCTGCTTCACATCCGGCATGACGTAATAAATTAGCGCTACCGCCATCATCATCAGCACTACGATTAACGGCCAGCGCGCCCACGTCCAAACCGTTACGAACACCTGCTCCAGGCCCACGTATGCGGCCAACCAGCCCATCACCATGGGACCGGTAACCATCAATCCCGCTGCCATCACCAGCATGCCAGCGATACCCAGTGTGTAGATCACCGATAGCGGCAAGCGCTTCCACAACGGCCGCCCCTCGGGCACGTCATAAGCGGCATTCATCGCGGTCATCATCGAGCGCACCGCGGCCGACGCCGACCACAGCGCGACAACGATCCCCGCCGATAACAACCCACCTTCGCGTTTTTGCAGTTGATCGATAATCGGATTGACCTGTTCGACCGCCTGTGGCGGCAACACATATTCGACCTGCTCACGCAGCCAGTCGAAGAACTCCGGAAGATGCAAAAAGCCGATCAGGGCGATCAGAAAGAGCAGAAAGGGGAATAGCGAGAACAACATCTGATAAGCCAATGCCGACGCATAAGTCGGCATCTCGTCCGCCATGAACTCGCTGAGGGTGGCTTTACTGACTTTCACCACCGATAACTCGCGCCAATCCCGATACTCCATATCGGTTCCTACCTCATCAGTTCTAAGGACGAATGAGAAAGCCGGAGCAACAAGTCGGGCTCACCCTGTACCGATTTGGAGCCTAGCGGACGGGCGACAGTTTCACTCGGCCGATGATGCCAATTCGATTCGATCGGGAAGAATGACGATCAAACCCTGCTTGTAGAGCCCACCAATGGCTTTTTTGAAGTTGCCCTTGCTTACGCCGAAGCGGTGGCTAATCTCTGCCGGATCGCTCTTGTCGTTCACATAGAGCACGCCATGGTTGTCGTGCAGCTGCTTGAGAATATTGTCGTTCAGCGCGTTTGGTGCTTCCTTGCCAACTGCCTGCAGACTCAGGCTGATCTTGCCGTCGGCGCGAATTTCCTTGATGAAACCCTGATCGCGGAAACCGACACGCAAAGGTCTGAACAGCTCGTTCTTGTGCACCAGTGCCCAATGCTGATTGTCGATGATGACCTTCACCCCCATCGGCGTAGCTTCCGCCGCGAGGAACTCCACTGGCTGCCCCACCTGATAGCGCGGCGGCGTTTTGTCCAGATAGCGGTCAAGCCGCGCGGTAGCGGTGATACGGCGGGTGTGTTTGTCCAGGTAGAGATGCACAACGCAGTAGTTGCCGACCTGCAACTGCTGCTTCTCTTCGGAAAACGGCAACAGCAAATCCTTGGGCAAGCCCCAATCGAGGAAAATACCGATGCTGTTGATTTCGGCGACCTTCAGGCTGGCAAATTCGCCCACCTGGGCTTTAGGCCGCTCGGTGGTGGCGATCAACCGATCAGCGCTATCGAGGTACACGAAGACGTTCAGCCAGTCGCCTATCTCGGTGGGCGTATCCTTGGGTACATAGCGATTGGGCAAAAGAATTTCGCCGTCACTGCCACCATCCAGATAAAGACCGAAATCGGCCTGCTTGACCACCTGCAAGGAGTTGTAACGCCCGATCAGTGCCATGTTGGTAATCCTTATCGCGAGGCCGGCAGTTTACCCGACTTTAGCCGGCGGCCACGGCGAGCATGACGCGCTTATCGGCTTGCCGGATAATGCCCGCCCAATCCGCGAGACCTTCCGATGACCAGCCCTCGTCCGCAAGACCCGTTGCATGGCGTTACCCTCGAAGCGGTGGTTACCGCCCTGGTCGATCATTACGGCTGGGCGCGGCTCGGCGAGCTGGTGACGATCCGCTGTTTTCAGAGTGACCCAAGCGTCAAATCCAGCCTGAAATTCCTGCGCAAGACGCCCTGGGCGCGGGAAAAAGTCGAAGCGCTCTATATCCAACTGAAAAACCGCTAAGTCACTTCGCGATCAAATCCCCAATCCACATATCTCCTTACATACTTAGATCTGACATTTCGCTTCAGCGCACTGGCAGCTAGCACAGAGTTATTTCAAACTCATGGCGTATTGATGACGTTCGCGTTGTCCAACGGATACTCGCTGCCCTATCTCAGGAGCTCCCGTGCGCCCTATCAGCCGTCGGCTGCTGCAATCCCCTCAGGGTTCATTCCTTTCGCTCTGCTTGGTATTTCTGCTCGCGCCGATGCTGGCCCGCTACGGGTTGGGCTGGTCGGGCGGCTTCGGATATCTGTCCGACCTAGCCATTGGCAGCCTGCTCGTCCTCGTACTGCATAACCGCCCGGTATGGATCGTCTTGCCGGTGATCCTGATCTGGTGCGTATTCACCATTGGCAACGCGGAGCTGATGACGGCGGTTGGGCGCATGCCCGAGGTCAGCGATCTCAAGTATCTGAGCGACCCGCAGTTCGTCAGTCACTCCACGCAAGGCGGCGGTCTGAGCCATCCGTGGCTAGGACTTGCCCTGGCTCTGGGGACGCTACTCTGCCTGCTGACTGGCTGGCGCCGCTATGCAACCAAACGCTTGTCGCCGGTCTGGTATGTGCTGCCGACCGCATTGCTGACCCTGCACGTCGCGGGGCAGTATTTCAAACCCAGCGAAGCCGACCAGTGGAAACAATTCAACCTGGCGCACAAACTGCTGGCCGAAGGCTTCAGTACCGGTCAGTTGGCTGTGGAGACTTGGCTGGACGATGACAGCTCCGAGCCACCGCCCGACATCGCCGGGCTGACCCGCCTGGATTTATCCGGCCCTCGTCTGATCGAACCGGGCAAAGCGCGTAACGTATTGATCGTCACGCTAGAAGGCATTCCCGGTGCCTACCTCGCCCCCAATCGCGCGGCAATCGGCAGTAGCTACCACGAGGACCTGATGCCGCGCCTTGGCCAGTGGGCCACCCGCGGCATGAACACTCCCGACTACGTACTGCACGGACACCAGACCATTCGTGGCCTGTACACCATGCTGTGCGGCGATTACGACAAGCTCGACAGCGGCACGCCGAAAGGCGTGGAAATGCTCAACAACCATTTGCGCAACCAGCAATGCCTACCCGCGCAACTACGCGATCAGGGCTTTAGCACGCACTTCCTGCAAGGCGCCGGGCTGCGCTTCATGGCCAAAGACAAAATCATGCCGCACATCGGCTTTGACAAAACCCTCGGCCGCGACTGGTTCAAGAACAAGCCCTACCTGGAATTCCCCTGGGGCATGGATGACAAGGCCTATTTCGAAGGCGCACTGGGCTACGTCAAACAGCTGCGCAAGCAGAAAAAGCCCTGGATGCTCACCCTGCTGACCGTCGGCACCCATCAGCCCTACTCCGCGCCGGATGACTATCTGGCCCGCTATCCAAGCGCCAAACAGGCGGCCATCGGCTATCTCGACGATGCCATCGGCAATTTCCTCGACGGGCTGGAGAAACAAGGCGTGCTGAAGGATACCCTGGTGATCGTCACGTCCGATGAATCCCATGGCATTGACGATGTGCGCCTGGCCTCAGCCTGGGGGTTCAACCTGGTCTTGGCACCCGAGCAGACGCAGTTGCCCGCCCTTAAACGTGGGGTTTATGGGCATCTCGACCTGACCGCTTCGGTGCTCGACTACTTCGGCTTCAGCGTGCCGTCCAACCTGTCCGGCCGCTCGCTGTTTCGCGATTACAGCACTGGCCGCGAAGTCATTTCCTACACCAACGGCCTGCTGCGCGAGCATGACGGCAAGGGCACGCTGATCGAATGCGACTTCCAACAAGTCTGCCGGCGTTACGCCAGCGCAGGCTTTATTGCCGATCAGGCGCGCTTCCTCGGGCGCTTCCGCGGCAAGCAGGCGCGGCTGGTCAGTCAACGCGCCGAGTTGCTCGATCAATCGCTGAGCAGCGGGCAGATCGGCCAGCATTACCAGTTCGCCAACCGCGAACGCATTCGCCTGCAGGAAACACTCGGCAACGACTGGACCGATAACCTGATCGGCGCCCAGTACCTAGAGCTACCGAAGGGCACGCATACCCAGGTCAAACTAAAGATCCGCGCGGTGCGCCTGGATAAGCAAGGCGCCACACTACAGCTCAAAACCAAGGAGTTCGACCGCGATGTCGCGGCCCTGGCGCCGCAGTTGCCGGCCCTCAAGGCGGGCAAAACCCTGGAGTTGAGCTTTGGCTTCGACAATCTGGCGACTCGCAAGGCGTTCTCCTTCCACCTCCTCGGCCAGGGCCGCGGCGCCATCGAAATCACCGATTTCAGCGTGGTTACCGAGCCGCTGTTGCAGGCCGATCTGCTGGATCTGGAAAAAGTCGAGGAAAGCGCGTTGGCGGAATGACAGCGCTGCGCAAACCGATCCGCAGCAGCTCGCCATCGCTCTCATCGGTGAGCAGATAGAGATAACCATCCGGCCCCTGACGCACGTCGCGGATACGTGCGCCCAAGCCCTTTAGTAAGCGCTCTTCGTGCAGCACCTTGTTGCCATCGAGCTGCAGGCGAATCAACTCCTGATCGACCAATGAGCCGATGAACAGACTGTGCTGCCAGGCGGCAAAGCGCTGCGCGTCATAGAAGGCCATGCCGCTAATCGCCGGTGATTTTTCCCACACATACAGCGCAGCCTCGGTGCCCGGCACGCTTTTGCCTTTGGCCTCGGGAATCGGCAGCAGCGAATAGTTGATACCGTGGGTAGCCAGCGGCCAGCCGTAATTTTTGCCGGCTTGGGGGATATTCACCTCATCACCACCGCGCGGCCCGTGTTCGTGGGTCCACAGCTGGCCACTCCAGGGGTTGAGCGCTGCGCCCTGCTGGTTGCGATGACCGTAGGACCAGATCTCCGGCCGCGCGCCTTGGCGTCCGACGAAAGGGTTGTCGTCCGGCACCCGGCCATCGGGCCAGATGCGCACCACCTTGCCCTGCAACTTGTCGAGATCCTGGGCGGTGGGCCGCTGGTTATTCTCGCCAAGGGCAATGAACAAGTGGCCGTTACGGTCGAACACCAAACGCGAGCCAAAGTGGATGCCGTTAGACAGCTTGGGCTGTTGGCGGAAGATCACCTGGAAATCCTGCAACTGGCGGGCGTCAGCCGACAGCTTGCCACGCCCCACGGCGGTCCCCGCCAGGCCTTTGTCACCGCCGCCCTCGGCGAACGACAGGTAGACCAGCCGATCTCCGGCAAAGCCCGGCGACAGCACCACGTCGAGCAAGCCGCCCTGACCCTCGGCATACACCTCGGGGACGCCGCCGATCGGCTGCGAGACCGCGCCATCGCCACCGATCCATCGCAAGCGCCCCGGCCGCTCGCTGACCAACATCCCGCCGTCCGGCAAAAAAGCCAGCGCCCACGGATGTTCCAAACCGCGAGCCAGCACTTCGACCCGCACAGTGCCTAGCTCGCTGGGATATTCACCAGACGCCGCCTGAGCGCCGACGCCCATCAGGGCCAGTAGGCCCAGCCAGATCATCTTTGCCATGCGCTTGCTCCCCTTTCGGCTCGCCAACAGCCGATTGCCTGGATTCCCTACTGACAATCGAGACGACCATTTGGCCGGCTTGCTCATTCCGTATGAACCTTTACTTATAGCCGCAGGTCGGTCGTTGAGACCTCTGCAAAAGCTTCGCTCGACTCGCACAGGAGGAGCGCCATGAATAGCCGGGCCGAACACTATGCGACCCCGCCCGCCTTCGCGGCCTTACATGCCCGCTTGCAGCATGTGCGCGCGGCGAGCGAGCGGATCTGCGCACCACTGCAGATCGAAGACCATGTGATCCAGAGCATGCCCGACGTCAGCCCACCGAAGTGGCATCTGGCACATGTCACCTGGTTCTTCGAGGCGTTCCTGCTCAAGCCTTACCTGACGGGTTATCGAACGCCGAACGAAGCCTTCGATCACTTGTTCAACTCCTATTACGAAACCCATGGCAAACCCTTTCCACGCGCCCAACGCGGTCTGCTGGCGCGCCCGACGGTGGCCGAGGTGGTCGCTTACCGGCGCTACGTCGATCAAGCCCTTGGCGACTTGCTCAACCAGCCGCCACTTGAACATGTCGCGGAGATCGCCCGACGCATCGAACTTGGCATCCATCACGAACAGCAGCATCAGGAGTTGCTGCTCATGGATATCAAGCACATTTTCGCGCAGAACCCCTTGCAGCCGGCATATCGAGCCGACTTGCCGCTGCCGCCGCCGACCTCCCCGCCACCGCTCAGTTGGCACGCCTACCCAGCCGGGCTGCGCGAGATCGGCCAGGACGATGACGACTTCGCTTTCGATTGCGAGCGGCCGCGCCACCGGGTGTTCATCGACGCGTTCCAGCTCGCCAGCCGGCCGGTGAGCAACAGCGAGTACCTGGCGTTCATGATGGATGGCGGGTACGCCCGAGCGGAGTTGTGGCTGGCCGACGGCTGGGCATTGGCGCGCCAGGCGGATTGGCAAGCACCGCTTTACTGGCGCCATACGCAAGAACGCTGGGAGGAATTCACCCTCGCCGGGGCCCGCCCGCTGGATCCACACGCGCCGGTCTGCCACCTCAGCTTCTTTGAGGCCGACGCCTACGCCACCTGGGCCGGCGCGCGGTTGCCCACCGAGGCCGAGTGGGAAGTCGCAGCGAGCAGCGCAGCGCGCACCGGCAATTTTTGCGAAAGCGGGTATCTGCAACCGATTGCCCTGCCAGCCGTGCCGCAACAGCCGCAGCAGCTGTTCGGCGACGTATGGGAATGGACCGCCAGCGCGTATCGGCCCTACCCAGGCTTTCGTCCGCTGGCAGGCAGCCTGGGCGAGTACAACGGCAAATTCATGTCCGGACAGATGGTCTTGCGCGGCGGCTGTTGCGCGACCCCGGTAGACCACATCCGCACGACCTATCGCAATTTCTTCTACCCGCACATGCGCTGGCAATTCGCCGGCCTGCGGCTGGCCAAGGAGGCTTGAGAATGCCCTCCAACGTGCACTTTCACGATCAACGCAAGCAGGCGGCCGAGACCAGCCTGCTCGCGGAAACCCTCAGTGGCTTCGCCGCCTCGCCGAAGTGGATTTCGCCCAAGTACTTCTACGATCGGCGCGGCTCCGAGCTGTTCGAGCAGATCTGCCGACAACCGGAGTACTACCCGACGCGCACCGAGGAAGCGATTCTGGCGCAAGCGGCGGGCAGCATCGCAGCGATCGCCGGCCACCACGCCAGCCTGGTCGAGCTCGGCAGCGGTGCCAGTCGCAAGGTGCGCTTGCTGCTGGAGGCCATGCATCCGACCAGCTACCTGGGTATCGATATTTCCCGCGACTTCCTCCTGTCCAGCACCACCCGCCTGGCCGGCGATTACCCCTGGCTGGACGTGCACGCCGCGTGCGCCGACTTCTCACAGCCAATGCACCTGCCAGATGGCTTCGACGGTGCACATCCGCTGGCGTTCTTTCCTGGGTCGAGCATCGGCAACTTCACCCCGGAGCAGGCCACGGCGTTTCTCGGCAACCTGCACAACCTGCTGCCCAAAGGCGGCGGTCTGCTGATCGGCGTCGATCTGGTCAAGGACACACAGGTGCTGGAGGCGGCCTACAACGACAGGGCCGGGGTGACGGCGGCGTTCAATCTGAATCTGCTCGAGCGGATCCGCACCGAACTGGATAGCGACATCGACCCGACGCGCTTCGTCCATCACGCCTTCTTCAACGAACACGAATCGCGTATCGAGATGCACCTGATCAGCCCCGCGAAACAGCAGGTCAGGATTGACGGCCACGCATTCGACTTCGCCGCAGGTGAAAGCCTGCACACCGAGAACTCCTACAAGTACACCGCGGAGAGCTTTTGCGACCTGGCCGGCAATGCCGGCTTCAAGTCCATCGCCCGCTGGAGCGACCCACGCCAGCTGTTCAGCGTCCATTACCTGGAGCGGGAATGAGTCGTCCGCCGCCGGCTAGCCTTGAGTCCGCACGGCTTTTTCCGCCAGCGCGTCGAACACCTCGGGAACCAGTGCCGCCTCACCCTGCGCATCGAGCACTTCGCGCGCATGCTCACCGCTCGGATAACTGGTGTCGATCAAGGCCAACAGCTGCGCGCCACGCGGAGTGAGGACAAAGTTTTCGCCATTGCCGCCCTCTTCCTCCGGCCGCGACACAATGAAGCCACCATTGAACAGCAGCGACTCGTAGTCAGCCGCCTGGCTTTTGAAATGATCCAAATTGCCGATCGATTCACCTGCGCGCCCCAGCTCCTCGGCCAGCCCTTCGGCATAAGCGCGGGGTGCAAAACTTTTACCGGCACCGTTCTGCACTTCGTGCAACAGGCGCTCCATGAGATCCCAGTTATAGGCCATTGCGGCGTTCCTCTCGCTGATAAAGCGTACCTTCGCGGCACGCAGACAGTCATAAGTAACGACCGCCATTCCTTGCCAGAGGTTCATGCATTACCCGATTGGTGTGACATGCTCAGCAGCGGGCTGAACTTTCTTTGCTCGCCTGGCCTTAATGCGAGAACACCGGACGCGGCCTCGGCGCAGTTCTGTCATGGGCATGCGCCTGCCGGCGCTAGGTTGCACCGGCGACTTCGATTAGCCGTCAGCGGTATGACAACGTATGCAGGAGTTGCAGCAGGCCTCGAGCCAGGCCGAGGCGAAGGAAGCCACAGGAGAGGAGTGATCTACCTGCGGCTCGGAGAGCGGTTTACTCGGAAGGAGTATCGCCAGCAGCCGGTTTGCGGCGTTTGAGCGGCGCCATGCCGTCCTGGCTGACCAAGGACGGCTGCTCGCGCTTGGCCTTACTCACCGGCTTGCGCGTAACCTTCTTGTCGGCTTTTTTATCGCCTTTCTTATCGACCTTTTTCTTCTTGGTGCCAGCGGCCTTACCGGATGCCTTGACCTTTTTCGGCCCCTGATAGACGCCTTTCAGCTCCTTGATGTTGCGCCGCTCGAAGCTCTGCTTGAGATAGCGCTCAATGCTCGACATCAGGCTCCAGTCGTTGTGGCTGATCAACGAGATCGCCAGACCTTCGCCGCCTGCACGCCCGGTGCGACCGATGCGATGCACGTATTCATCGCCACTGCGCGGCATGTCGAAGTTGATCACCAGATCCAGGCCGTCCACATCCAGACCGCGTGCGGCCACATCGGTGGCCACCAGCACTTTGGTGCCGCCTTGCTTGAGGCGTTCGATGGCTAGCTTGCGATCCTTCTGATCCTTATCGCCGTGCAGGACGAAGGCCTTGAACTCTTTGGCCACCAGCCGCCCGTAGAGGCGATCGGCCTGCACACGGGTGTTGGTGAAGATGATCGCCTTCTGATAGGTCTCGTTGTTGAGCAGCCATTCGATCAACTGCTCTTTGTGATACGCGTGATCGGCGGTGATGATCTGCTGGCGGGTGCCTTCGTTGAGCTCGCCAACGGTGTTGAGCTTCAGGTGCAGCGGGTCCTTGAGCACCGATGCGGTCATCTCGCGTAATCCGGCGCCGCCGCTGGTGGCGGAGAACAACAGCGTTTGATGCGCGCCTTTGCATTCATTGGCCAAACGCTGCACGTCTTCGGCAAAACCCATGTCGAGCATGCGGTCGGCTTCGTCGAGAACCAGTACCTCGACGTTTTTGAAATCCAGATGCCCGGCATTCAAATGCTCAAGCAAGCGTCCCGGCGTGGCGATCAGCACGTCCGGCACTTTGCGCAGCATGGCGGCCTGCACTTTGAAGTCTTCGCCGCCGGTAATCAGCCCCGACTTGATAAAGGTGAACTGCGAGAACAGTTCGACCTGCTTGAGCGTCTGCTGCGCCAGTTCGCGGGTGGGCAAGAGGATCAGTGCGCGAATATCGATCCGTGGCTTGGCATCGCCCATCAGCCGGTTCAACATCGGTAGAACGAACGCCGCGGTCTTGCCGCTACCGGTCTGCGCGATTACCCGCAGATCGCGTCCTTCTAATGCCGGCGGAATCGCCGCCATCTGCACAGGCGTCGGCTCGACGAATTTCAGTTCGCCGACAGCTTTGAGCAGGCGTTCATGCAGGGTGAATTGGGCAAACACGGAAGTACCTCGAAAAAACGGACGATCTTGGATCGCTAGGGTACCGTTTGTGAGCGCAAAAGACTGCATTTCTTGGCTTACAGCCCTGTCAGCGCCACCCCGGCACATATTTCTGACGCATTGCCTTGCCAGATCGTTTAATGAAGGCAAATATTTGAAATGGCGCAGGAAACTTTTCTCCCTAATTCCTGTCAACCATAAGCGACCCACGGCAGGTTCGTATTTGGAGAATCCCAGCATGAAACCAGCCTTGATCTACTACGTTGCAGCCAGCCTAGATGGATATATCGCTCGCCCAGATGGTCGAGTCGATTGGCTGACGCCCATGGAGGAATCCAAGGAAGATCACGGTTATAACGAGTTCTATGCCGGTATCGATGCCCTGCTGATGGGGCGGGTAACGTACGAAACAATCCTCAAGTACGCCGATAAATGGCCGTACCCGGGAAAAACCTGCATCGTGCTGACCCGCTCGGCCTTACCGGCCGCCTCACCGGATGTGCATGTCTGCCATTGGACGCCTGCCGAATCGCTGAACAAGCTCGGCGACCTGGGCTGCAAACGGGTCTGGTTGGTTGGCGGCGGTTCGCTGGCCGGGACCTGCTATAGCGCAGGGCTGCTCGATGAGTTGGTGGTCAGTGTGGTTCCGCACATGCTCGGCGCCGGCATCAAGATGTTCGCCACCGGCCTGGAACGCGGTCTGACCCTGAAAACCCAACGCAACTTCTCCACGGGCGTCGTGCAACTGCACTACCACGTCGAGGGTGAAGGCGGGATTGCCGCCTGATCTCGGGCCACGCCCCACTCGCACTTCACCTCTGTAGCGCCTGCTTCCATAGCAGGCGCTCGCTTTCCAGCTCATCCCTGCAGATCTAACTACTTGGCTTGACGCCAAGTGAATCCGAGCCATAAAAAACCGGCCAATCGGGGAGCCGATGGCCGGAACAGGCGCCGGAGCTTAAAGCGCCAAGAGAGTAAGCGGGGCTATCTCGCGCGAATCAAGCGACCTCGGCCAGTTGAGTTTTCGCCTGAGCCAAACCCTTCTCGAGAAATTCGGCGCCCAGGTTCAGGCCTTCGGCATGGATGAAGCTGACATCGTGGATCCCGATGAAACCCAGCGCCTGGCGTAGGTAGGGTTCCTGATGATCCAGCGTGCTGCCGGCGTAGATGCCACCACGCGCAGTCAGCACGTAAGCGCGTTTGCCGGTGAGCAGGCCTTGCGGGCCGGTTTCGGTGTACTTGAACGTCACCCCAGCACGCAGCACATGGTCCAGCCACGACTTCAGGGTGCTAGGAATCGCAAAGTTGTACATCGGCGCGGCCAATACCAGCACATCGGCACTCAGCAGCTCATCGGTGAGGATGTTAGAGCGCGCCAGCGCGGCTTTTTCAGCGTCGGTGTGTTGATCGGCAGGCTTCATCCAGCCACCGAGCAGGGTTTCGTCCAGATGTGGCACCGGCTGCTGAGCCAGATCGCGCACAGCAATTTCATCGGCGGGATGGACTTTCTTCCACTGCACGATGAAGTCATCGGTGAGCTGGCGGGAAATCGAACCTTGTTGGCGGGCGCTGCTTTCAATGACGAGGACTTTGGACATGTTGGCTAACTCCATCGAGGGGTAAGTGGCGTCGATGGAGAAAGGTTATCCAGGCCTATATCGATTAAAAAGCGCAAAAAGCCGCTCACAATTATCGATTAATTTGATTTATTGAAATAGCCAACTTAGTCTCTGACCAAGTCAATCAAGCGCCCAGCATGGGTTATTTCGGATTGCAGGTTACTTTGATGCGCAGCTTGATGACCTGGCTCTTGAACGAGCTGGTGGTCAGCTTGCTTTCGCCCGGCTGCAGTACCGCACTGCGCTGCCGAGGCGATTCGGGACCATTGCGGAACACCACTTTGCACTCCGCGGCGGCCTTGCCGTAGTTGTACAGCTCGACACCGGCCATGCTGACGTCGATGGCCTGTGGGCTGACGGCAACTTCGGCACCGTTCATTTGCTTATCCACTTCGATGGGATAGGTGGCGGCCAGAGCACTCAAGGGCAGGATGGCGAGCAAGGCACAGCAGATTGTTTTCATGGAACGGACTCCAACGAGGGAGTCCAGCTTAGGACAAGCGCCGGCACAGATGAAGGCCTTTCAGCTTGCCGTCGGCAGTGGCTGGAACCTGTCGATGCCCGACCGCTAGCTCGGCTTGCAGGTCAGCTCAATGCGCATGCGGATGATCTCGCTCCTGAAATTGCCCGTCAGCGTCGCGCTTTCGCCGGGCGCCAGGACGACCTTGCGCACTCGCGGGGTATCCGGGCCGATGTCGAACACCGCCTTGCACTGCGCCGCAGTGGTGCCGCGGTTGCGCAATGACATGACACCAGTATTGAAGGTGATCGGCATCGTCTCATAGGTTACGTCGGCCCCATTCAGCTGCGGCGTGACGTCGATGGGGAAAAACGCCGCCAGGGCCAGCGCCGGCAGGAAGGCCGCCCCGACACCAACAGATCTTTTCATGTTTGCTCTCCGCCACGGCACCCGGTCCAGGCTCGTTCGAGGTTGCTGGAAGGCACCGCGATAATTTCAGTCTATGCCCCTGGAATGGCGCCAGCGGCTGAAAGGGTGAGCGCCACAAAAATATCGATAAGAACGCGCGAAAATAGGCAAAAATACACCAACTTATTTGTTTATTAGATAATGGCCCCTTACTCTCTGACCGAGGCGCCGACTCAGCCGGCGCATTCGACAGGAGCTGACGATGAAAGCCCCCCGCGTGACCCTGGATCAATGGCGCACCCTGCAAGCGGTGGTCGATAACGGCGGATTCGCCCAAGCCGCCGAGGTGCTGCACCGCTCGCAATCCTCGGTGAGCTACACCGTGGCACGCATGCAGGATCAACTTGGCGTGCCGCTGTTGCGGATCGACGGCCGCAAGGCGGTGCTCACCGAAGCCGGCGCCGTGCTGCTGCGGCGCTCGCGGCATCTGGTCAAGCAGGCCAGCCAGCTCGAAGACCTTGCCCATCACATGGAGCAAGGCTGGGAAGCCGAAGTGCGTCTGGTGGTCGATGCCGCCTATCCGATCGCGCGCCTGGTGCGTGCCCTCAGCGCCTTCATACCGCAGAGCCGCGGCTGTCGCGTGCGCCTGCGCGAAGAGGTGCTGTCGGGTGTCGAGGAAGTGCTGCTCGAAGGCGTTGCCGATCTGGCCATCAGCGGCCTGAATATTGGCGGTTATCTCGGCGAAGAGTTGAACTCGGTGGAGTTCGTCGCCGTTGCCCATCCGCAACATCCGCTGCATCTGCTGCAACGGGAAGTTACTTTTCAGGATCTGGAGGGCCACCTGCAAGTGGTCATCCGTGACTCCGGCCGTACCCAGCCGCGCGATGTCGGCTGGCTTGGCGCTGAACAGCGCTGGACGGTCGGCAGTTTGGCCACGGCATCCACCTTCGTCGCCAGCGGCCTGGGCTTTGCCTGGCTACCGCGCCATCTGATCGAACGCGAGCTGAATGAAAGTGTGTTAAAGCCGCTGCCGTTGGATCAGGGTGGCAGTCGCAGGCCCAGCTTCTACCTTTACTCCAATAAAGAGAAAGTCCTTGGGCCGGCAACGCAGATCCTCGTCGACCTGATCAAGAACTTTGACAACGCACCTCTGGATGCACCGTTCGCCTCGCCCCTGCCGACCATCTGAGCGCGTTGAGGATCACCATGTCCTATTTCGACTACCAAGGCTGCCAACTGCACTACGAGGAATATGGCCACGGTGCTCCCGTGCTGCTGGTTCACGGTTTGGGTTCCAGTACGCTGGATTGGGAATACCAGATCCCCGCCCTCAGCCCGCACTATCGGGTCATCGCCCTCGACGTGCGCGGCCACGGTCGCTCGGCCAAACCCCGCGAGCGCTACAGCATCGCCGGCTTTGCCGAGGACGTAGCGGGACTGATTGAGCACCTTGGAGTCGGCCCGGTGCATCTGGTCGGCATCTCGATGGGCGGGATGATCGGCTTCCAGGTCGGCGCCGACTATCCGGCGTTGCTGAAAAGCCTGACCATCGTCAACAGCGGCCCGGAAGTGAAGGCGAAAAAGCCCAGCGATTACCTGATGATTGCCCAGCGCTGGACGCTCTCGCACCTGCTCAGCCTGGAGAAAATCGGCAAGGGCCTCGGCCGCATCCAGTTCCCCAAACCGGAACAAGCCGAACTGCGCAGCAAGATCGAACAACGCTGGCCGCGCAACGACAAGCGCGCCTACAACGCCAGTCTCAACGCGATCATCGGCTGGGGCGTGCGAGAGCACCTGGCGCGCATCACCTGTCCTACCCTGGTGATCAGCGCCGACCACGACTACACCCCGGTCGCGCAGAAAGAGGCCTATGTCCAAGAGTTGCCGAACGCGCGTCTGGTCGTCATCGACGATTCGCGTCACGCTACGCCGCTGGACCAACCGGAACGCTTCAACACCACCCTGCTCGACTTCCTCGGCGAAGTTGAAAACACCCAACAATCCTAGAAAGAGCCCTCACGATGCTACGAAAACTCGCTCTCGCCGCCTGCGCCCTGCTATTCACCGGCAACCTCCTGGCCGCCTCCACGCCAGCTGCGAACCAGTCGCCGCATGTGCTGCTAACCACCAGCCTCGGCGAAATCGAAATCGAGCTGAACGCGACCCAAGCACCGATCAGCGTGAAGAATTTCCTCGCCTATGTGGACAGCGGCCACTACGACAACACCATCTTCCATCGGGTGATTCCCAACTTCATGATCCAGACCGGCGGCTATGACACCGACATGGACGAGAAGAACACCCAGGCGCCGATCAAGAACGAAGCCGACAACGGTCTGCGCAACGTACGTGGCACCCTGGCCATGGCCCGCACCCAGGTGGTCGACTCGGCCACCAGCCAGTTCTTCATCAACCAGAAGGACAATTCCTTCCTCGATCACGGCGGACGCGATTTCGGTTACGCGGTGTTCGGCAAAGTGGTGCGCGGCATGGATGTAGTCGACAAGATCTCCCAGACCCCGACCACCTACCGCGCCGGCATGCGCGACGTACCGGCCAAGCCGGTGCTGATTCTCTCGGCCAAACGTCTCTGATCGTCCATCCGCGGCGCCCCGTGCGCCGCTCTACGGCTCGCTAGCCACGCTCCATCGGCTGGCGCGGCGGTTAGCGTGAACCATGATCTTCCGATACTTCGAACAGCTGATCGATTTCTTCCGCCCCGACCAAGGCGATATGCCGCCGAGCAACGTGTGGCGTTTCTACCTGCATTACCTGCGCCAGGTGTGGCCGAGTTTCGCCGTGCTGCTGGTGGTCGGTCTGATCGTCGCGCTGATCGAAGTGGCGCTGTTCAGCTTCCTCGGCCGCCTAATCGACCTGGCCCAGACCAGCGGCAGCGGCAGCGGCAGCGATTTCTTTCGCCTGCACCGCACTGAGCTGATCTGGATGGCCGTGGTCGCCTTGATCCTGCGTCCGCTGTTCAATGGCCTGCACGATCTGCTCACCCATCAGACGATCAACCCCGGTCTGACCACCCTGGTGCGCTGGCAGAACCACAGCTATGTGCTCAAACAGAGCCTGACGTTTTTCCAGAACGACTTCGCCGGGCGCATTGCCCAACGCATCATGCAGACCGGCAACGCCCTGCGCGATTCCTTGGTGCAGGCCACCGATGCGCTCTGGCATGTGCTGATCTACGTGATCAGCAGCCTGGTGCTGTTCGCCGAGGCGGACTGGCGCCTGATGCTGCCGCTGTTGCTGTGGGTGTTCGCCTATGTTGCCGCGCTGGGCTACTTCGTCCCGCGGGTCAAACAGCGCTCGGTGATCGCCTCCGAATCACGCTCGCGGCTGATGGGCCGCATCGTCGACGGCTACACCAACATCACCACCCTCAAGCTGTTCGCACACACCCGCCTGGAACAGGACTACGCCCGCGAGGCGCTGCTCGATCAAACCCACAAAAGCCAGCTGGCCGGTCGCGTCGTCACCGGCATGGACGTCACCATCACCTGCCTCAACGGCGTGCTGATCACTGCCACTACCGGCATTGCCCTGTGGCTGTGGAATCAGGGTTTGATCAGCGTGGGGGCCATCGCTCTGGCCACCAGCCTGGTGATTCGCATCAACAATATGTCCGGCTGGATCATGTGGGTGGTCAACGGCATTTTCGAGAATATCGGCACCGTGCAGGACGGCATGCAAACCATCGCCCAGCCGCGCACCGTGCTCGATCGGCCGGGCGCCGAAGCACTGCAGGTGAGCCGCGGGGATGTGCGCTTCGAGGGCATCCACTTTCACTACGGCAAGAGCACGGGGGTGATCGGCGGACTCGATCTGCACATCCGCGCCGGCGAAAAAATCGGCCTGCTCGGCCCTTCCGGCGCAGGCAAATCGACCCTGGCTAACCTGTTGCTGCGTCTCTACGATCTGGAGCAGGGACGCATCCTGATCGACGGCCAGAATATCGCCCACGTCAGCCAGGAAAGCCTGCGCGCGCAGATCGGCCTGGTCACCCAGGACACTTCGCTGCTGCACCGTTCGATTCGCGACAATTTGCTTTACGGCCGACCCGACACCAGCGACGCGGAACTCTGGGACGCCGCCCGCAAGGCCCGCGCCGATGGCTTCATTCCGCAGTTGTCGGATGCTCAGGGGCGCACTGGGCTGGACGCGCACGTCGGTGAGCGCGGCGTGAAACTCTCCGGCGGCCAACGCCAACGTATCGCCATCGCCCGCGTGCTGCTCAAGGACGCGCCAATCCTGATCCTCGACGAAGCCACTTCGGCGCTCGACTCGGAAGTCGAAGCAGCGATTCAGGAGAGTCTGGAAACCCTGATGCAGGGCAAGACCGTGATCGCCATCGCCCACCGCCTATCGACCATCGCCCGCATGGATCGTCTGGTAGTGCTCGATCAAGGCCGCATCGTCGAAAGTGGCAGCCACAGCGAATTGCTCGCTTACGGCGGCCTCTATGCGCGCCTCTGGCAGCACCAGACCGGCGGGTTCGTCGGGGTGGAGTGACTAGGTTCTGTACGAAAACTACCTACGCTCGGTGATGCTGCGTTAAAAACAGGCTCGGACTGCTCATTTACAACTCGTAAACTCCGCGTCCTCGCCTGTTTTTGCCTTGCCTGACCTTCGCTCGGTGACTTTTCGTACAGACCTAGTGGCCTGTTTGGTTAATTCAGTTAGTCAATTTCGGCGCCTGAGACCCTGATACTGCGTTACCGCTTCTCGCCATAGCCCTGCTATGACTCGTCGCGGCGCCTTGTCTCAAAGCCTCAGTCATCCGAACTTGAGATAATCAATCAACCGCACAGGCCACTAGCAGGCCGTTGAAAAATGTAGCGAGCGAAGGTTAGACAAGGCGAAATCAGGCGAAAAAGCGCAGTTTACGAGTGGTAAATGAGCATTTTGAGCCTGATTTCAACGCGGTATAACCGAGCGCAGTAGTTTTTCAACGGTCTGCTAGGTGCATTGCGACAAGATTCGCCTGCAATTTCATGACATGTGACGAACGGTCGCACCCCCTCAAGCACGGGCGATTGCCGGTGCCTGCCAGCACGCTGAATAGGACCAAAGTCCGGAGCCTGATGAACTTCCCGGCTCTCCCCGGTCAGATGAAGCCCATGTAAGCGAAACCCAACAGAGGAACAAAGCCTTATGAAAATGGCCTCGGTTGTCAGCGCCGTGATCTCCAGTCTAGCGCCCAGCGTATTCGCCCAGGACGGCGTACAAACTCCCGGCGCGGGCCTCCCCGTCGAGGAATACCACTACGGGATGGAAATCGATGTACAGAAGGTGCTGCACCGCACCGACACCTCCAACCAAACTGGCGCCGTGCCGGTGACCCTGGTCTATGAAGACAGCGAGGGCGAGGTGCACAAGATTCGTTTCCTCGAATGGGGCGGCAGCACCGCCACCACCCCCACCAGCATTGCCTGATCAGCCCTGGCGATAGGGAAGCAGGCCGCCCGCCTCCTCGGCGTAGGCCTGCACCCCGACGCGCTCCTGCCGTAGGAAGTCCGCCACCGCCGCGCGCAAGCCCGGATGGCTGAGGTAATGCCAGGAGCGGGTGATTTCCGGTTCGAAGCCGCGAATTAGCTTGTGCTCGCCCTGAGCACCGGCGTCGAAGCGACACAGACCGTGGGCGATGGCGTAATCCATGCCCTGATAGAAACAGGTCTCGAAATGCAGCCGGTCGAACTCGGCCAAGCAACCCCAATAGCGGCCGTAGAAGCTCTCGCCATCCACCAGGCTGAACGCCATCGCCACCGGCCGCGTGCCCTGTCTGGCCAGCACTACGCGAATCACAGCGGGCAGGCGCTCGGCGAGCAGGCTGAAGAATTCGCGTGTCAGATACGGCAGTTGGCCACGCACATGGTAGGTATTGGCGTAGCAGGCGTAGACAAAGTCCCACTCTGCTTCGCTCAGTTCGTGACCCTCGCGCCAGTCGAAGTCGATACCCTGCCCCACCACCTGTTCGCGTTCCTTGCGCACCTGTTTGCGCTTGCGCGAGGCCAGGCTGTCGAGAAAATCCTGGAAATCCCGATAGTCGCGGTTGTGCCAATGAAACTGGCAGCCGAGGCGCTCCAGCCAGCCCTCGCGCTCACCGAGCAGACTATCGGCCAGCGCGTCGGTGAAGTTGACATGCACGCCGGACAAACCTTCCGCCGCTAAGCCACTGACCAACTCATCGAGCAACTCCCCAGCAGCCTGCGGCACGCCGAGTAGACGCGGGCCGCGCACCGGGCTGAACGGCACCGCGCCGAGCAACTTGGGGTAATACGCGATGCCGGCGCGCTGGCAGGCATCGGCCCAGCCATGATCGAACACATATTCGCCGTAGGAATGGCTCTTGCGATAGGCCGGCAACGCGGCGAGCAACATGCCCTGCGCATCGATCAGCAGCCGATGCGCCGGCTGCCAGCCGCTGCGCCCTCCGACGCTGCCACTGTCTTCCAGCGCCGAGAGAAAGGCGTGGCGCAGGAAGGGCTGCGGCTCGGGCAACAAGGCGTCCCAGGCGTGCGCTGGCAAGGCGGACAGCGAATCGAGAATTTGCACGGGCATGAACAGCATCCAGGGGCTTACGACGGCAGATCCCACCAATCTGCGCATGATAGCCCTGCGCCGCTCCCGCAGCCGCCGAAAAACCGTAGCCGGGATGCAATCCGGGTCAGGGGCCAGCGATCCCCCGGATTGCATCCGGGCTACCTTACGGCGCTAATCCGCCGGAAAAGGCTATGTCTCGGTCACCTGCAGGGACGTACAGGCCATGGGGCGATGATTCGTAGGGTGGGTTAGCCGTAGGC
The DNA here is from genome assembly GCF_024730785.1 of Pseudomonas sp. LS44. Classification (NCBI taxonomy): domain Bacteria; kingdom Pseudomonadati; phylum Pseudomonadota; class Gammaproteobacteria; order Pseudomonadales; family Pseudomonadaceae; genus Pseudomonas; species Pseudomonas sp. LS44. Next base: position 1,326,754 of record NZ_CP102830.1, on the reverse strand, counting down.
GTAACCCACCGAGCAGGCTGGACGCCGGTGTCCGAGATGGCACCGCTGGTGGGTTACGCCGCTACGCGGCTAACCCACCCTACAAAAGCGATGCGCAACACTTAACGGGGACATAGCCATAAAAAAGCCCCGCACGAGGCGGGGCAATAAAGGAGCGGAGCAGATGAAGCGTGTTGCTTAAAACGCGTATTGCAGACGCATCACGAAGCCATCGCCATCGTCGTCACCGACGCGGTTGGTGATCTTGTCGGTCTTGGCCATGGTGTACATAGCGCCGACCTTGACCGCTTCGTTGGCGTACCAGTTCACACCCAGGTTATGCACTTGGGCTTCGGTATCGTCGGCCGCGCGAATGTAATTGGTCGCGGTGACGGCCACGTCGTTGTCAGCCGAGATGTTGTCGTAGCGGTAATAGACTTCCCAGGCGCCGATTTGCTTGTTGGCCGGTTTGATCGAGTCGAATTTGCCGAGCTTGTAGCCACGCGCTTCGCCGGTCAGGGTGTAAGCGGCTTGGACGTAGTAGCCAGTCGCTTCCAGATCGGATTGCACGCCGGCCGATTCGGTCTCACGCTTCATCCACTCGCCCTGCAGGGAGAACGGGCCGGTTGCCCAGGCAGCTTCCAGACCCCAGGCCGAATCGTCGTCCCAGAAACGGTTGGCGGCGTTGGTGCCAGCGAAGATCGCTCGGTTGCCATTCGCCCCGGCATCGTTGCCGCCGGTGGTTTCCACGCCACGCATGCCCAGACGGGAGCGGTAGCGCACATCGGCGGCGGTCACGTCGTCCAGGCTGCGCTGGGCGAAGTTGGCACCAAAGTGCAGCACCTTGCCGGCTTCGGCCATCGGTGCGATCACACCACGCAGGTTGACCTGTTTGACGCTGTCGCCGTCGGCGTCGTTGATGTCCTTGGAGAAGGCACCAGCAGAGGCGTACGCCCAGTTGCTGTAGGTATAGGCCGCTTGTGCGCCCATGCCGTTCTGGTGGCCGTTGGTCCAGTCGACGATGTCATAGAAAGCGTTACGTTCGAGAGCGGTCACCCACTTGGAGCTGGTGGCTTTTTCCAGGCCGAATTCCGGGTCGAAGCGACCGAACTTCAGGACTACCGGGCTGAAACCGGTGTAGGCAATCGACGCTTCGTCGAAGTAGCCGTCGTCGGCGCTACCGGAGTTGTGCGAGAAGTCGTAGTTGATCTGATAAGCCCAGTCGGTGAACGCAACGCCACCGATTTCCAGGAAGGCACGGCGGAAGTACGCGGCGTCGGCAGTGTTGCCGTTGCCGGTATAGAAACCGTCGAAGCGACCGTAGTCAGCCTGCAGACGGCCGCCGACTTTGAAACCGAATGATTTATCGGTGGTCGCCACTTCCAGGCCACCCTTGGTCTTGACAACGATGTCGGCGCCGTCAGTGGTTACGGTACCGGCGAAAGCCTGGGCGGAAACGGCCAGGGCCAGAGCGCTGGCAGCGAAACCGACGAAGTGCTTGCGAATCATCAAGGAATTCCCCTATTGGTCTTTAGCGTTGAAAACACGCAGGCATCTGGGCCGTTGGTGTTGGAGGGGAATCTTGGCGACGGGTTATTGCAGCGAGGTTGCCGTTATATAAATGTTTTATGACAAAGGAACTTTCTTACTTCGACGGGAAATAACAGTCCGCAGGATGGATCGGGCCGCGCAGGTTGAGCCTGCGATAGCCATCGTTGCGATGGCTCAACCTATCCTACGAGCTAGGGAAACCATGAGAGCTAGGGGAACACTAGCTCCAGGCTGCTGGCGAAACGCCGCGGTTCGCCGCTTAGCGGATCGTCGAAGACCAGTTCCTGAGCCAACAGTTGTAGCGACCGCTGGTAATCGTCCGGGCCGTCGGGCGTGTCGGTGAGATGCGGATAAAAGCCATCGTGCAGAATCGGCGCGCCGAGCGCAGCCATGTGCACGCGCAACTGGTGCTTCTTGCCGGTGACCGGAAACAGCGCATAGCGCCACCAGTCATCGCGCCGCTCAAGCACCTCGATGCGGGTCAGCGTATTCGGCTCGCCTGGCACTTCCTGCATGCGAAAGAACGGCTCGCCAGCCTCCAGCCGGGTGGCGCGCTGTAGAGGGAAATCCAGAGACGGCAACGGCGCAGCGATGGCCTGATAGGTTTTATCAATGCGCCGCTCACGGAACAACGCCTGATACTGCGCGCGACTGGCAGGATTGGCCGAGAACAACACCAGCCCGGCGGTATGCCGGTCGATGCGATGCAGCGGCACCAGTTGCTCATTGCCTAGACGCCGGGTCAGACGCGCCTGCAAGGTTTCTTCGACATACTCACCGGCCGGCATCACCGGCAGAAAATGCGGCTTGTCGGCGACCACCAGATGCTCGTCGGCATACACGATGCTCTCGACGAACGGGATAGGCGTTTCGTTCGGCACCTCGCGAAAATAGCGCACGCGCAAACCGACTTTGTAAGGATGCAACGGCCCAATCGGCTGCCCGTCGGCATCCAGCACCCGGCCGCGGGCCATGCGTTCGAGCCATATCTCGCGGCCAATCGCCGGAAAATGTGCGCACAGGCAGTCCAGCACGGTCGCCCAGGAGCCCGCGGGCAGGTGCAAGGTACTAGGGCGAACAGAGCTGGCGCTGGACATAGGACATACCGGGAAGATGGCCTGGCAGTATATCGACTGGATGCTCGCCAAAGCTGCCGCCCTGGCGGAATGAAACTATCGTCAATGCCATATCCACGCGGAGATGCATGCATGCCCACTGACGTCGAAGCCAATCATCAGCAAACCTTGCTCGATGCCACCCGCGAGCCAGCAGCGGCGTCCTGGCAGGACGACCATCGGCGCCTGCGTCACCTGCCGCGTGCGGTGCAGTTCGTCATCGCGGCCACGGCGATTCTTGGCGTGACCATGGCCTTTGTCGGTCACCTGGTATCCAGTCGCATCGAGCACGCATCGGCGGCCAGCGCCGGCGAAGCGGCGGCCTTGTATATGGAGGCATTTCTTGAGCCCTACGTGCAGGAACTGGCGCACTCGGACAGCCTGTCACCGGAAAGCATTGCGCAGATCAGGCGCCTGATGAGCAGTACCTCGCTCAAGCAGCACATCGTCTCGATAAAAATCTGGGGCGCGGACGGCCATGTGCTGTACAGCACCGACCCGACCGAGCAGCTCAAGCACTACCACAAGACCGAGATCGCGCAGGCACTGCGTGGCGAGATCGTCACCAGCCTCAGCAGACTGGATGATGAGGACAACACCTACGAGCGCAGCCTGCAGGTGCCGCTCTACGAAACTTACGCACCGCTGCGCCAGTTCGACAGCGGGAACGTTCTTGCGGTCGGCGAGTTCTTCGAGCGCAAGCACGAGATCAGTGCGCTGCAGCAGGAGGTCTGGCTGGTGATCGGCGCCGCCACGCTGGGCATGATCGTGCTGCTGTTCTTCATCGTCCGGCGTGGCGATCTGATCATCGACCGCCAGCAAATCGCCCTGCGCCGGCAGATGCAGGAGCAGGAGCAGCTGTATCACCAGAACGTGGCCCTGCAGGAAAAAATCACCGTCGCCAACCATGAGTTCTCACGGGTCGGCGAGCTGATCCTGCGCCGTCTGGGCGCCGACCTGCACGATGGCCCGGCGCAATTGCTGACCTTGATTCTGCTGCGCCTCGACGAACTCGGCGAGCTGCAAGAGCGTCATCGGCAGAGCCACCCGCACGACGACAGCGACGCGCTGGAAACCATCCGCAGCGCCGCCCAGGACGCCCTGAGCGAAGTCCGCAACCTGTCGCAAGGCCTGGCGCTGCCGGAAATCAACGACCTGACCCTGAGCGAGGAGCTGCGCCTGGTCGCCCGGCGCCATGAACAACGCACCAATACCCTCGTGCACTTGAGCCTGGAGCAACTGCCCGAACAGCTGCCACCGCTGTACAAGATCTGCATATACCGCTTCGCCGAAGAGGCGCTCAACAACGCCTTTCGGCATGCCGCCGGCAAAGATCAGCGGCTCAGCGCCAGCTATCGCGACGGCACGCTGGAAGTGGCGGTGGAAGACAACGGCCCCGGTTTCACTTCCCTGGAACCGACCCCGATCGGCCGCGGGCGCTCGCGCCTGGGCTTGGTGGGCATGCGCTATCGGGTCGAATCGTTGGGCGGCTTGTTCAAGGTCGAGTCGGCTCCGGGCCAAGGCACCCGGGTCAGCGCGCTGTTTCGGCTGTAACGCGGCTCAGGACTTTTCGTCCGTCTCACGGGTGGGCTGGAGCAGCAAGCCGAGATCGGCCGCGCGCGCATTGGCCCAATGCTGACGGGCCGCGCTAACGGCCTCGACCCGGTTACGGGCGTGCAGCTTGGTCATCACGCTGGTCATGTGATGTTTGACGGTTTTTTCGCTGAGACCATACCTATCTGCCACTTCGCGATTGGTGAGACCCTCGGCGACCGCACGGATGATGTCGTCCTCGCGCGGCGTCAGCTCCACCTGACGACTGCCGGCTTCATTCGGGCGGAGCAGATTTGCCAGTAGGTGCTGGGCGAATTGCGGGGTGATGAACAACTCGCCAGCGGCAACATTCTGTACTGCTTGGACTAACTCTGGACCGCTGCTGCCCTTCAGCACATAGCCCTGGGCACCGGCTTCCAGCGCCGCATACACATCTTCCTCGGCTTGCGAAACGGTCAGCATCATCACCTTAATCGCCGGGTAGGTGGCACAGATGTCGCGCACTGCCGCAAAGGTATCGCCAGGCATGTTCACATCCATCAGCAGCACGTCGGGTTGCTGGCGCGCGGCAATCTCGCGGGCTTCGTCAGCCGAGCCGCCCTGCTCCACCACCTCGAAGCTTTTCTCCCGCGCCAGCGTTACGGCCACGCCCTGACGCAGGAGCGGATGATCGTCAACGATACAAATGCGTAACTTGGCCGCCATGTGTGTCTCCCCTTCTGAATACGAAGCCCCACCGGGCGAATAATTGGAGTATGCGCCAGATTCGCCGAGCGTCTACCACCGTCAGACGCTGCCGCTGACGATGACTTCGTCGGCTTCCAGCACGGCGGGCAAGCGCTCGCGGAGGAACTCGACCCAGGTCTTGATCTTGGCATCCAGATACTGCCGCGACGGGTACAGGGCATAGACATTCAAGCGCTGCAGACGATAGTTGGGCAGCACCCGCACCAGGCTGCCGTCGCGTAGGCCATGGATGGCCGAATACACCGGCAGCACACCAATCCCCATGCCACAGCGGATCGCCTCGGTCATGCTATCGCCAACGTTGACCTGAAATGGCGAACTGCCCAGGGTGATCATTTCCTGGCCGAACGGCCCGTCGAACTCCCATTTATCCAGCGACAGCACCGGACTGAGCAGACGCAGGCAATCATGCTCGCTCAAGTCCGCCAGCGCTTTGGGCTGACCGCGGCGCAGCAGATAGTCCGGCGATGCGCAGAGAATGCTGTAGGTCTTGCCGATGCGCTGCGAGACAAGGCCGGAATCGGGCAGCTCACGAGCCACCACGATGGCCATATCGTAACCCTCGTCGAGCAGGTCGGGCATGCGGTTGGCCATGGTCAGATCGACCGTCACGTCGGGATAAAGCTGGCGATAGTCGGCAATGGCACGAATAACGTAATGCTGGCCGATGCCAGTCATCGAATGCATTTTCAGCCGGCCTGCGGGCCGCGCATGAGCATCACCGGCTTCGGCTTCGGCCTCTTCGATGTAGGCGATGATTTGTTCGCAGCGCAGCAAATAACGCTGCCCTGCTTCAGTCAAGGCGATGCGCCTTGTAGTACGGTTGAGCAGACGCGTGCGCAGATGGGTTTCAAGGCTGGCGACCGCGCGGGAAACATAGGCGGTGGTAGTCGCCAGCTGAACAGCCGCCGCCGTGAAACTGCCGGTTTCCGCTACGCTGACGAAAGCGCGCATGGTTTGCAAAGTGTCCATCGACGGCCCGAATTCGAAAAGGAAAGCGTGATTGTGACCTACACGCCCTCAAAGATTATTGCAGTATTGGCAATAAACAATCGCAAATTGCCCCGTTTATACCCGGGTTCGTCGCTCTCTAAAATTGCGCCAGTGCTGGGGTTCGGCACGGCCTCTTTTCTCACCTCCTCAGGATCATCAGTGTCCCTTCGGCTGAAACGCGGACTGACCTTCGTCGGCTCCTTTGTGGTTGTTTCCCTGATCGCCGGCTGCATGAGCACTGGCGGTATCGCCCCCCGTCAACAACAGCTGGCCGCCGATCAACTGGCCACCGACACCGCCATCCAGTCTGCCAACCGCGATGCCGGCTGGCCGCAGGAGCGCTGGTGGATGGCATATGGCGATCCGCAGCTGAATGCCTGGATCGACAACGCCGTGCACAGCAGCCCGACTCTGGCGGTCGCCGCCGCGCGCATCCGTCAGGCGCTGGCCATGGCCGGCGCGGCGGAAGCGGCCGAGTCGCCGCAGGTCAATGCTGAGGTGAAGATCCAACGGCATAAATGGCCCACCGACTTTTTCTATGGTCCTGGCGAACTGGCCGACACCTCCACCTGGAACAACGAGGCGGCGCTCGGCCTGAGCTATGCCCTGGACCTCTGGGGTCGTGATCGCAGTGACAGCGAGCGAGCGCATAATTTCGCCCGCATGGCCGCCGCCGAGGCGCGGGTGGCGCAGCTGGAGTTGGAAAGCAATATCGTGCGCAGCTACGTCAAGTTGTCGCTGCAATACGCCGAGCTGGACATCGCCCACGCCATGCTCCAGCAACAGCAGGAAATCCTCGCCTTGGCCGAGGATCGGTTGTCCGGTGGCCTGGGCACCGATTTCGAGGTCAGCCAGGCGCAAGTGCCGCTGCCGGAAACGCGGCGCAAGATCGAAGCGCTGGAAGAAAGCATTGCCCTGACTCGCAACCAACTCGCCGCCCTGGCTGGCAAGGGTCCAGGTGCCGGCGCCAGCTTGCAGCGTCCGCGTTTGCAGTTCGCTGGCCAGATCGGTTTGCCATCGAGCGTGCCGGCCGAGCTGCTTGGTCGCCGTCCGGATGTGGTCGCCAGCCGCTGGCGGGTCGCCGCCACCGCGAAGGGCGTGGATGTCGCGCGGGCCGGCTTCTACCCTAACGTCGATCTGCTCGCCAGCGTCGGCTTCAATGCCGTCGGCGGCGGCATGCTGGAATATTTCAAAAGCCAAAAGTTCAATTACAGCGTCGGACCGGCCGTCACCTTGCCAATCTTCGACGGCGGCCGTCTGCGCGCCGAACTGGGTGAAAGCTCGGCGGCCTACGACGCAGCTGTGGCGCAGTACAACCAGACTCTGGTGACCGCGCTGAAGAGCATTTCCGACCAGCTGATCACCCTGCGTTCGATGGACCAGCAGGCACAGTTCGCCGCGCAATCGGTGCAGGCCGCGCAAACCGCCTATCAGCTGGCGCGCGAAGCCTATGACGGCGGCCTGACCGATTACCTGAATGTGCTGCAAACGCAGACCAGCCTGTTCCAACAGCAGCTCACCGAACAACAAGTCCAGGCTTCGCGACTGGCCGCCCATGCCGACTTGCTGGTGGCGCTTGGTGGTGGCCTGATGGGCAGCGGCGACACCCCGGCGCCGGCCAAACTGGTGCCCGAAACAGTGCCGGTGCAGGCCCGCTGATGAATGGACAGCTCGGTCGCCCGCTTGCCGCGCCGCTCGGCGAAACGCTGCGGCGGGCCTGCTACGAATGGGCGCGTACCGATGGTGTGACCTGGATCTACATCGCCAAAGTGCTCATCGCGGTGTTTCTCACCCTGTGGCTGGCCATGCGCCTGGAGCTGCCACAGCCGAGCACCGCCTGTATCACCGTGTTTATTGTCATGCAGCCACAGAGCGGCCAGGTGTTCGCCAAAGGCTTCTACCGGCTGATCGGCACTGTCATCGGCCTCAGCGTGATGATGGTACTGATCGCCCTGTTCGCTCAGGAGCGCGTGCTATTCCTGCTCACCGCCGGGATCTGGATCGGCCTGTGCACCGCCGGCGCCGCGCGCTATCGCGACTTTCGCGCCTATGCCTGCGTGCTGGCCGGCTATACCGCAACGCTGATCGGCGTACCGGCTACCACCGCGCCGGATACCGCTTTCATGCAGGCCATCTGGCGCCTGCTGGAAATCTGCCTGGGCGTCGGCGTCGCCACCTTGGTCAGCGCGGTGATCATTCCGCAGAGCGTCGGCGCGAGCATGCGCAATGCGCTGTACGTGCGCTTCGGCGCGTTCAGCGCGTTCATGCTCGACAACCTGCGGCACAAGCTCGATCAGCGCGCGTTCGCCAGCGGCAACATGCGCTTTGCCAGCGAGGCGGTCGGCCTGGAAGCGATGCGCAGCGCGAGCAGTTTCGAGGACCCGCACATGCGTCTGCGTAGTGGCAGACTGGCGCGTATGAACAACGAGTTCATGGTGCTGACCACGCGTTTCCACGCCTTCCACCGGCTCCGCGAACGCCTGCTCCTGCAGGGCGACACGCGCCTGCTGGAGGCCCTGCAACCCTGCCTCGAACCGCTCGAAGAATTGCTCGGGGAGTTACGCGACCGGCCGCTGACCGATAGCAATGCGGCCGTGCTGGCCGAGCGCCTGAGCCTCTTGCGCGAACAGCTGCGCCCGCAAATCCGCCAGGCGCGCGCCGCACTGGATGCCAACAACGCGACGCAGTTGCTCGACTTCAACAGCGCCAGCGAGCTGCTCTACCGCCTGGTCGATGACCTGCATAACTACAGCCTCACCCACGCCTCGCTGGCCGCCCGTCACCACGAGCGCGAGCAGTGGGACGCCAACTTCAGCACCAAGGCCAACCCGCTGGCCGCAGCTGTCGCCGGGGTGCGCACGGGGATGATGATCATCCTCTTCGGCGCCTTCTGGATCGTCAGCGCGTGGCCCAGCGGCGCCATGTTCGCCCTCAACGGCGTGGCAATCCTGGCGCTCGCCTCGTCCTCGCCGAACCCGCCGAAGATGGCCGCGCAGATGGCCATGGGTACCGCGCTGTCGGCGGTTCTGGGCATCTCCCTGAATATTTTCGTAATGCCGCTGATCGACGGCTTTCCGCTGCTGTGCCTGGTGCTCAGCCCGGTGTTCGTGTTCGGCATCTTCCTCAGCACCCGGCCGCAATGGGCGGGTTACGGCGTGGGCATGCTGATTTTCTTCTGCGTCGGCGCGCTGCCGGCCAACCCAATCGCCTACAACCCGGCCGGACTGTTCAATAACTACCTCGCCCTGGTGCTGGCTCAGGGGCTTTCCGCCGTCGTAATCGCGGTATTCCTGCCGCCCAACAGTCCGTGGCTGTGGCGCCGCCTGCATCGCGACTTGCGCCAGCGTGTGGTGTTCGCAGTCAGCGGGCCCGCGCCGGGGCTGGTGGCGAATTTCGAGAGCGGCACGCGCGACTTGCTTAACCAGGCCTACGGCCTGGCCGCGAGCCGCCCTGACGTGCAGAGCGACCTGATGCGCTGGGCGTTTCTGGTCCTGGAAATCGGCCATGCGGTGATCGAGTTGCGCCACGAGCAGGAACGCCTGCCGGCCCTGCCCCGCTATGCCGAAGCCACGGCCTGGCGCCAGGCGATTCGCGCACTGGGCCGCTCGCTGATCCGCCTGTTCGTCAAACCCAGCGCCGACAATCTGCAACGTGCCCTGAGCATGCTCGACCAGGCCATCGCCAGCGTCCACGCCAACGCCGAACCCGATGCGCAGCCGTTCGACGACGCTCCGCTGCGCCGCGTGCAAAGCTATCTGCATTTCATCCGCTCAGCACTGCTCGACCCGCACTCACCGCTCACCGAGCGCGTCACCAAAGGAGTTCCACATGCCGCGTGAAGTGGCTTTGCATGGGGTCTACGTGCCTACCGTGACCTTGCTGTTCGTCCTGGCCCTGGTACTGGCTTGGGGCCTCGACCGGTTGCTCGCCTGGGTCGGCCTGTATCAGTTCACTTGGCACCCGGCGTTGTTTCGTGTGTGCCTGTTCGCCTGCCTGTTCGGCGGCATGTCGCTGTTTGTCTATCGCTAATACGAGCCCGACCATGACTCTCAAATCCATCTTCAGCGTATTGGCCACCGTGATCATTCTGCTGATGGCCGTATTGATCGGCCGCAGCCTGTGGACCCACTACATGGACTCCCCCTGGACCCGCGACGGACGCGTGCGCGCTAACGTGATCAACGTTGCCGCGGATGTCTCCGGGCTGGTGATCGAGGTGCCGGTGCGCGACAACCACGACGTGAAAAAAGGCGACCTGCTGATGCAGATCGACCCGGAACACTACGAGATCGCCGTGAAACAGGCCGAAGCCCAAGTCGCCTCGCGCAAGGCCACCCTGGACATGCGCCGCGCCAACGCCAAGCGCCGGGCCACCATGGATAACCGCGTGGTGTCGCGCGAGAGCCTGGACGATGCCAGCAACACCGCGGCGGCCGCCGAGGCCGATTATCAGCAGGCCCAGGCCGCACTCGAAGGCGCCCGCCTCAACCTGACGCGCACCCGCGTGCTGGCCCCAGTGGACGGCTACGTCACCAACCTCAATGTGCATGCCGGCGATTACGCCCGTGCCGGAGAGGCCAAGCTGGCGATGGTCGATCGCAACTCCTACTGGGTTTACGGCTATTTCGAAGAAACCAAGTTGCCCCATCTGCGTGAAGGCGATCCGGTGGAAATCCAGCTGATGAGCGGCGAAAAGCTCAAAGGCCATGTCGACAGCATCGCCCGCGCCATCTACGACCGCGATAACCCGCAAAGCCGCGAGCTGACCGCCGACGTCAATCCAACCTTCAACTGGGTGCGCCTGGCCCAGCGCATTCCGGTGCGCATCCACCTCGACGAGATACCCGAAGGCGTACTGCTGGCAGCCGGAATGACCGGCACGGTGATCGTCACGCCACAACGTGGCGACACGGCCACCACCGCTCCAACACATTGACCAGGATCAACAAGCGGGCCGCGAACAGCGCGTAGTCTTACTTTCGTACCAGGTTGGAACTCCCTCCCATCAACCTGATGTTTTGGCCTTTCCTCGCAGCGTTCGCGCTGGTTGTCGGGGAAAGGCCGTTTTATTTGCGAGGTAGTCGATGCGCAGCCCCCTCTATGCCTTCGTTCGCAGCAGCCTGATCCTGCAGATTCTCATCGGCCTGTGCGCCGGCATTGCCCTCGCCCTACTCTGGCCTGCCGCCGCGCTGAAAGTCGGCCTGCTCGGCACGGTGTTCGTCACCGCGCTGAAGTCCGTCGCGCCGATCCTGGTGTTCGTCCTGGTCACCGCCGCCATCGCCAATCACCGTCAAGGCCAGCAAACGCATATAAAGCCCATTCTGCTCCTCTACGCGATTGGCACCCTGGCTGCGGCCTGGGTCGCGGTGGTGGCTAGCTTCCTGTTTCCCTCGCACTTGACTCTGGCCCACCCGGCGACCGAACTGGTGGCCCCCGGCGGTATCGCCGAGGTGCTGCAGAGCCTGTTGCTGAGCGTGGTGGACAACCCGGTGCGGGCGCTGACCCAGGCCAACTTCATCGGCATCCTGGCCTGGGCCATCGGCCTCGGCGTCGCCTTCCGCCATGCCGGCGACAGCACCCGCGAGCTGCTCAACGACCTCGCCAGCGGCGTCTCGCTGATCGTCAAACTGGTGATTCGCTGCGCGCCGCTGGGCATCTTCGGCCTGGTCGCCGCCACTCTGGCAAAATCCGGGTTCGGTGCCTTGCTCGGCTACCTGCACCTGCTCGCCGTGCTGCTGGGCTGCATGGTGGTCGTTGCCCTGGTGGTCAATCCGCTGATCGTGTTCTGGAAGATTCGCCGCAACCCCTACCCGCTGGTATTCACCTGCTTGCGCGAGAGCGGCATCACCGCCTTCTTCACCCGTAGTTCGGCTGCCAACATCCCGGTGAACATGCAGCTGTGCGAGCGCCTCGGCCTGCACGAGGACACCTACTCGGTGTCGATCCCGCTCGGCGCGACCATCAACATGGCTGGCGCGGCGATCACCATCACCGTGTTGGCTCTGGCGGCCGTGCACACCCTCGGCATTCAGATCGACCTGCTCAGCGCCCTGCTGCTCAGCGTGGTCGCCTCAGTCAGCGCCGCCGGTGTCTCCGGCGTGGCCGGTGGCTCGCTGCTGTTGGTACCGCTGGCCTGCGGGCTGTTCGGCATCTCCAGCGACATCGCCATGCAGGTGGTGGCGGTCGGTTTCATCATCGGCGTCCTGCAGGACTCGGCGGAAACTGCGCTGAACTCCTCCACCGACGTGCTGTTCACCGCCGCCGGCTGCCTCAGCGGTGAGATCGTCGAAGCGCAGCCGGAGGCAATCACCCCGCCGGCGGAATAAGTGCGCAGCGGGCCTCGCCATCACCACCCCTGAGGGCACGGACCTATCGACTCGGCCAATATTTGAGACCTTGGCGCCAGCGCTTACACTGAGCGAAATGGACCGCAGTCGCCTTCCGCCAATCTGCCTTGCGCTCGGAGTCTCGATGAACACCACCCGTTGGTTGCTGGCCGCGCTGTTGGTCGGCCCGACCTCGACGGCCTGGGCCGCCACCATCGTCAAGTGCGTCGACCGTGTGGGCAACATCACCTACACGGAAACCCGTTGTCCGCCCGAACAGGCGCTGGACAAGGTGATGCAGATCCACAACGACCGGCCGAGTGGCGATGGTCCCGCGGTGCCGCTGGCCACGCCACGGCCGCCCGAGCCGCCGCAGCCACAAGAAGTCCGCAAACCGCAGCCCAGCCCGCAACAGGCGCCGGAGCAGCCGGTCGAAGAGCAGTACGACGACAACGGCAGCTATGGCAGCAGCTACGACTATTACAACCCTGGCTACATCCATCGCCCCCGTCCGCGGCCGCCCTATCCAGATCACTATCCTCCGCCGCATCCACCCCGGCCCTTGCCGCCACCACACCCGGTCGAACCACCACGCCCCGCTCCCCAAGGCGTTGGCGCGCCGCGTAATGCGACGAAACATACCGGGCCGAGCATGAGTGACGAGGAACCGGGCGGCCGCCGCTAGTGCGCTTTCGGGCCGCTGGGGTCGACCCGCCAGCCCGAATAGCCCTGCCAGCGTCTCCATCGAACCGTGCAAAGCGATATCCATGCAGCGCTACTCGGGCTAGCAGGCCGTTGAAAAATGTAGGCGAGGCAGCCGAGACAAGGCGCAACGCAGCGAAGCGGAGTAACAGCCGAAGGCTGGCCCGCAGGGCGAGCGTAGCGAGTCAAACGGCCGAAAAAGCGCAGTTTACGTAGTGTAAATGAGCATTTTTAGGCCGTTTTTAACGCAGTATCGGCAACGTAGGTAATTTTTCAACGGCCTGCTAGCCTATGGTCCCCTTTCCCAGATGGATGACGCCATGTCCGCCGAAGCTCCCACTCCGTTCGAGGAAAATCCCCTGAGTGCTGCCGAAGTGCGCGTACTCGGCAGCCTGATCGAAAAGCAGGCAACCACCCCGGAAAGTTACCCGCTGACCCTCAATGCCCTGGTGATTGCCTGCAACCAAAAGACCAGTCGCGAACCGGTGATGAACCTCACCCCCGGCGTAGTCGGCCAGGCCTTGCGTAACCTCGAAGGCCACGAGCTGGTGCGTCTGCAAATGGCCAGCCGTGCCGACCGCTGGGAGCAACGCATCGACAAGAAGCTCGAGCTAGTGCAGCCGCAGCTGGCGCTAATCGGTCTGCTCCTGCTGCGCGGCCCGCAGACGATCGGCGAGTTGCTAACGCGCAGCAGCCGCTTGTATGCCTTCGAAGACAACGAGCAAGTCCAGCATCAATTGGAACGCCTGATCGGTCGCGGCTTGGCCATGCTGGTCCCGCGCCAGAGCGGCCAGCGCGAGGATCGTTACCTGCACCTGCTGGGCAGTGCGGGCGATCGCGATGAGCTGATTGCCAACCAGGGCAGCGATGCCCCGGCGGCGGGCGGCGGCAATGCCCAGTACGAGGAGCGGCTGCAGGTGCTGGAAGCCCGGGTGGCGGAGCTGGAAGAAAAGCTCGCGAGGTTGGAAAGCGAGTAGAGAAAGCGGATTGCGGATAACGGAATATCCGCCCTCGCCCTACGCCATCTGCGTAATCGTCTTGCGGAACCGCCGCAGTGCCGCCAGAAAGAACACCGTGCCAATCGCCAGGATCGCCAGCAGCTGCGGCCAGACGATGGCGAGGTCGGCGCCGCGATAGAGGATCGCCTGCGCCAGGCTGACGAAATGGGTGGTCGGCGCCAGCTCCATGATGTGCTGCACCAGCACCGGCATGCTTTCGCGCGGGGTGGTGCCACCGGAGAGCATCTGCAGCGGCATCAGCACCAGAATGGTCAACAGGCCAAGCTGCGGCATCGAGCGCGCCACCGTGCCGAGGTAGATACCCATCGACGTGGTGGCGAACAGGTGCAGCGCCGCGCCTACCAGGAACAGCGCCAGCGAGCCGCCGAGCGGCACCGCCAACCAGCCCTGGACCACCACCACTAGCGAAAAGGCCGCCGCAACGAGCACCACCGTTCCCATCGACCAGACCTTGGCGAACATGATCTCGAAGGTCGTCAGCGGCATCACCAGCAGGTGTTCGATGGTGCCGTGCTCACGCTCGCGGATCAGCGCCGCGCCGGTGAGGATGATCGACAGCATGGTGATCTGGTTGATTACCTCCATTACCGCGCCAAACCACGCCTGGGTCAGGTTCGGGTTGAACTCCATGCGTACTTCCATATCCACCGGCATCGCCGCTTCGGCGCGGTAACGGCTGACGAACGCGCGCACCTCGGCACCGACGATATTCTGGATGTAGCCGGCTCCGGAGAAGGCCTGGGCGGTCTGGGTAGCATCGACGTTGACCTGGATCGCCGGCTGCCGGCCGGCCAGCACGTCGCGCTGGAAGTCCGGCGGGATATCCAGGGTGAAGGTGTACAGACCGACGTCCATGCCACTGTCCATCTGCGTGTGGTCGATCATCTCCGGCTTGCGGAAGTACGGCAGCTGGAAGGCGTTGACGATGCGCGAGGAGAGCTGCGACTGGTCCTCGTCGACAATGGCAATGGGCGCGTGATGCAGCGTTTCCGGCACGCCAGTGGCCGAGCTGTAGACACCCAGACTGAAGGACCAGATGATCAGGATCAACATTGCGTAGTCGCGGCCCAGGCTGCGGAATTCCTTGATGCCGAGGTTAAAGATATTCGCCAGTTTCCTCACCGTTCAGTCCTCCTGCTTCTTCAGGAAGCGCACGCTGAGCAACGTCAGCACGGCAATCAGCGCTAACAGCGGCAGGTAGTAGAACCACAGGTCACCAAAGCCCAGCGCCTTGGAGAAAGTGCCACGGCTGATGATCAGGAAATGCGAGGTCGGGTAGATCTTGCCGATCACCGCCGCCGCACCCTCCAGCGAGGACACCGGATGGATCAGCCCGGCGAACTGGATCGCCGGGATCATGGTGGCGATAGTGGTGCCGAATACAGCGGCGATCTGGCTCTTCATGAAGGTCGAGAGCAGCAGCCCGATGCCCGTGCTGGTCACCACGTAGAGCAAGGCGCCAACGCACAGGGCGAGGAAGCTGCCCTTGAGTGGTACCTGGAACAGCAGCACGGCCATCGCCAGCATCAACGCGAAGTTGACCATGCCCATGGCGACGTAGGGCAGTTGCTTGCCGAGCAGGAATTCCAGGCGCGTCACCGGAGTGACGTAGAGGTTGGTAATCGAGCCGAGCTCCTTCTCGCGCACCACGCCCAGCGCGGTGAGCATGGCCGGGATCATGATCAGCAAGAGCGGAATCACCGCCGGCACCATGGCCTTGAGGCTCTCCACGTCAGGGTTGTAGCGGTAGCGTACTTCAGTGCTGGCAGCGGCACTGCCGGCGGCGCTACCACTCTGCCGGGCGAGATCGGCGAGGTAACTCGAATGCAGGCCCTGTACATAACCGAGCACGGTGCTGGCGCGGGTTGGCATGGCGCCGTCGATCCACACGCCAATGGTCGGCTCGGCGCCGCGCTTCAGGTCGCGGCCGAAGTTCGGCGGGATTTCCACCGCCAGGCTCAGCTCGCCGCTGCGCATGCGCTGCTCCAATTCCTCGGGACTCTGGATCGGGGCTTTTTCGATGAAGTAGCGCGAACCGGCGATGTTCAGTGCATAAGCCTGGCTGGTGACGGTCTGGTCGCGGTCGAGCACCGCGTAGCTGAGGTCCTCGACATCCATGTTGATGCCGTAGCCCATGATGAACATCAGCAGCGCGGTGCCGAGCAGCGCCAGGGTCAGGCGGATCGGGTCGCGGCGCAGTTCCATGGCCTCGCGGCGCGCGTAGCTGAACAGGCGCAGCCAACTAAAACGGTCGCTGCCGGCATGTTTCGCCGGCTCGGCAGGCGTTTCCGGAGCCGAGGCCACTTCCGGCGCCGCCGCGCTGCCCGCGGCCTCCTCCAAATAGGCGATGAAGGTGGCCTCGAGTGTCGGCAGGCCGCGTTTCTCCATCAGGCCCTGCGGGGTGTCACTGTCGAGCACCTTGCCGGCGTGCATCAGTGAGATACGGTCGCAGCGCTCGGCCTCGTTCATGAAATGGGTAGAGATGAAGATGGTCACACCGTCATTGCGCGACAGCTCCACCATCAGTTCCCAGAAACCGTCGCGGGCCACCGGATCGACGCCCGAAGTCGGCTCGTCGAGGATGAGGATTTCCGGCTTGTGGATCACCGCCACGGCCAGCGACAGGCGCTGGCGGATGCCCAGCGGCAGGCTGTCGGGTAACGCGTCGCGAACCTTCTGCAGGTCGAAGCGCTCGAGCATTTCCTGCACGCGCGGGCCGATCTGGTCAGCCGGCAAGTGGAATAGCTTGGCGTGCAGCTCGAGGTTCTGCAGCACCGTCAGTTCGGCATATAGCGAGAAAGCCTGGGACATGTAGCCGACCCGTCTGCGCGTTTCCATGTCCGTGGCGTTCACGGGCTGGCCGAACAGCGCACAGGTGCCTTCGCTGGCCGGCAAGAGGCCGGTGAGCATCTTCATGGTGGTGGACTTGCCGCAGCCGTTGGAGCCGAGGAAGCCGAAAATTTCCCCTCGCTCGATGCGGAAGCTCGCATGGTCCACCGCGACGAAATCACCAAAGCGGCAGGTCAGGCCTTCCGCCTCGATGGCGATCGTTGGTGCGCCGTCGGCCTTCGGGCGCGGCGGAATCACCAGCTTGTGGTGGCCTGCGCGCTTACTCTCCGGCAGCAGCGCGATGAAGGCTTCCTCCAGATTCTGCGTTTTGGTGTGCTCGCGCAGCTCGACGGGCGTGCCGGTCGCCAACACCTTACCGTCGTCCATCGCCACCAGCCAGTCGAACCGCTCGGCCTCCTCCATGTAGGCGGTGGCCACCAGCACACTCATGCCTTCGCGTCCGGCACGAATGCGCCCGATCAGTTCCCAGAACTGGTTGCGTGACAGTGGATCGACACCGGTGGTTGGCTCGTCGAGGATCAACAGATCGGGGTCATGGATCAGCGCGCAACACAAGCCGAGCTTCTGCTTCATCCCGCCGGAGAGCTTGCCCGCCGGGCGATCGGCGAAAGGTGTCAGGCCGGTGCTGTACAACAGGTCGGTGATGCGCCGCTCACGCTCGGCTTTGTCGTGGCCGAACAGGCGGCCGAAGAAATCGACGTTCTCGAACACCGACAGCGTCGGGTAGAGATTCTTGCCCAGCCCCTGCGGCATATAAGCGATGCGCGGGCACACGGAGCGGCGATGGCGCTCCTCGCGCATGTCACCGCCGAGCACCTGGATTTCGCCGTCCTGCATTTTCCGCGCGCCCGCAATCAGCGCCAGCAAGCTGGACTTGCCGACGCCATCCGGGCCGATCAGGCCGACCATGCGGTTGGCTGGGATCTCCAGGCTGACATCGTCCACTGCGCGGGTCTCGCCATAGCGCAGCGACACGCCGGTGAGACGTGCCACACAGCCAGCGCCGCTCATTGCGGGACCTTGATCTGCAACTCAGCCGGCCACTCGGCCTCAGGTTCGAGGCGCAGGTAGGCCATACCCGGTACGCCGGTCTTCACGTAGGCGGTGCGTTTCTCCAGCAGGGCCGGATCGATCCGCGCCTTGACGCGGAACATCAGCTTCTCGCGCTCGCTGGCGGTCTCCACGGTTTTTGGCGTGAACTGCGCGACGCTGGCAACGTAGGAGACCTTGGAGGGGATCACGTACTGCGGCAGCGCGTCGATCACCAGGCGCACTTCCTGACCGAGTTGCACCCGCCCGGCCTGCGCCGAAGGCAAGAAGAAGGTCATGTACACGTCGGCCAGGTCGACCAGATTGAGCACCTTGCCGCCAGCGGCGAGCACCTCTCCGGCCTGCGCCACGCGGTACTGCACGCGACCGGCGCGTGGCGCCTTGAGCTGGCTGTCGTCGATGTCTGCCTGCAGGCGCTCGACGCTGGCGCGTGCGGCCTCGACCGCCGATTGCGCTTCGACCACCTGGGACTTGGCAGCGGCGATACTGGCCTCGGCGGAAATCACCTGGGAACGGGCAGCGGCCAGCGCGGCCTGGGCGCTTTGCAGCACGGCGCGGTCGTCGTCGAGTTGCTGCTGGGCCATGGCGTGGCGTTTGACCAGCGTTTCGGTGCGCGAGAAGCGCTTGCTGGCGGCGGTCAGCTCGGCCTGGCGCTGGCCGACCACTGCGGCGGCGGTCTGCTTCTCGCTCTCGCGCTGGGCCACCAGGGCACCGGCAGTGAGCTGGGCGTTCTCGGCCTGACGTGTCTGCGCCTCGGCCTGGGTGAGCTGGGCCTGCAGCACCTGGGTGTCCATCTTCGCCACCACCTGGCCGACGCTGACGAAGTCGCCCTCATCCACCAGCACTTCGGCAACCCGCCCCGGCAACTTGGCGGCCACGTCCACCTCGGTGGCTTCGATGCGACCGTTGCCGCTGGCGAATCCGGCGCCGAGGCCGGAAGGTTGCAGGGTTTTCCAAGCGTACGCGGCGCCGGCCAATACCAACACGATTGCACCGAGACCTAACCATTTCTGCATTTTTTGAGTCATCATTGCCTCACTGACGGTTCATCCATGTAGGCATCCTAGCCACTCTCGGCGCCAGACACGTTGATTTGGATCAGACCGCAAGGAACCGGCTCGCTGCGACATTTCCTCACAAGCTCGCCAGCAGCCCCGGTGGTCTCGCGCAATACGCTGTAGTCAGGCTCACACCTGTACGGGCAGCGGCACGCAGAGCACATCGCACTGCACGTCACCCAGCAGTGTTTCGGCCACGCTGCCGAGCATCAGCTTCTTGAAGCCGACCCGGCTATGGGTGCCGATCACCAGCAAATCAGGGTCAATCCGCTCGATACAGCCCTTCAGTTCGACCACCGAGAAGCCTTCGGTGATCTGCACCTGACCGGCCGGTAGGTCGAGGCCCTGCTCTTTGAGGAAGCGATTTAGATCGGCCTCCGCCTGAGCTTCGGCCGCCCGCGTGCTGCTGGCAACGACCTCGGCCTCCACGCCGGAAAACATCATCTGGCCCTTGGCGAATGCCTCGAACACATGCACGGCGTACAGCTTGCTGTCGTCCAGAAGACCCAGCTCGCGAGTGGTCTGGATGGCGTAGGCCGAGCAGTCCGACATATCGCTGGCGAGCATCACCCGCCGGTAATCGCGCGGATCGATGGTACCCACGCGCAGCACCGGCAAGCGGCTGCTGCGAATAATTCGCTCGGCGCTGGTGCCAACGAAGAACTCACGCAGCAGGTTCTGCCGATGCATCCCCAAAATCAGCAACTGGCAACCCATACCAGTAGCTATTTCATTGATGGTCTGCTCGACCGGGCCAACCTCGACTATCACCCGCGGGAGCCGGCCGGCGATCAACGCCAAGCCCTCGACGCGACTTTCGAGCAACTCCTGGGCATCGGCCAGATGGCGCTCGATCAAGCGCTGCGGCTTGTCTTCATCGATCACATGCACCACGGCCCAGTCACAGGCAAAACGCTTGGCCAGCAACGCCGCACGCTGCACAGCCCGGTCGGAACGGGAAGAAAGGTCGGTCGCCACCATTAATGTGTTCATTGCGCAACTCCACGAGCCTCAATGGCTATATGTCATTGCAACTCAGGTTAGACCAGCGGCGCTTGATCCAGATCAAGCCGAGCCCGCCTTTGCCCGCTACCCTAACCTGCATGTGGTTGACCGAACCGTTTGAACGCGGTTCCGAACAGCGCAGTCCGCGCGGAGACCCACCATGCAAGCCATCATTTACCAAGCTGTCGGCCAGATTGGCCTGGAACAACGCCCGCAGCCCCAACTCCAGGATGCCACTGACGCCATCGTGCGAGTGGTGAAAACCACTATCTGCGGCACCGACCTGCACATCCTCAAGGGCGACGTGCCGACCTGCGAGCCGGGCCGCATCCTCGGCCATGAGGGCGTGGGCATCGTCGAACAGGTCGGCTCCGGCGTCTCGAGCTTCAAGCCCGGCGATCGCGTACTGATCTCCTGTATTACCGCCTGCGGGCGCTGCGACTACTGCAAGAAAGGCATGTACTCGCACTGTGCCGACGGCGGCTGGATTCTCGGTCACCGGATCGACGGCACCCAGGCCGAATACGTGCGCATCCCCCATGCCGACGGCAGCCTGCACCCCCTACCGGCGGGCATCCCCGACGAGGCCATGGTGATGCTCAGTGACATCCTGCCGACCGGATACGAATGCGGCGTGCTCAACGGCCACGTGCAACCCGGCGATATCGTCGCGATCATCGGCGCCGGTCCGGTGGGTCTGGCCGCACTGCTCACCGCGCAGTTCTATGCACCGGCGGCGATCGTGATGGTCGACCTGGACGACAACCGCCTCGCCGTCGCCCGGCAGTTCGGTGCTAGCCATGTGTTCAACAGCAATCGCGATGATGTGCTGGCCGAGTTGCAGGCCTTGAGCAATAGGCGGGGTGCAGACGTAGCCATCGAGGCGGTCGGCGTGCCGGCGACGTTCAGTCTGTGCGAACAGATCATCGCCCCCGGTGGCCATATCGCCGTGCTTGGCGTGCATGGGGTCAAGGTCGACCTGCATCTGGAAACGCTGTGGAGCCACAACATCACCCTGAAGACCGGCCTGGTCGATACCTTCACCACGCCGCAACTGCTGAAGATGGTCGAAGCCGGCAAGCTCGATCCGCAGCAGATGATTACCCACCGCTTCGCCTTCAGCGACGCGCTGAAGGCCTATGAGGTGTTCGGCAAAGCGGCGGACAGTCAGGCGTTGAAGGTGATTCTGCAGATGTGAGTCTTCAGGGCATCGCCGCGAAGAGACGGTGGGTAGGCAGCCCCACGAAACCGTAGGAGCGAATTTATTCGCGATAACCGGCAACGCCCATCGCGGATAAATCCGCTCCTACAAGGCGCGGGGCCCACGAAACAGGCGACCGTGGGGAACGGTCGCCGCGACAGGACGGAATCAGCGCTTGCGCAGAATCACGCTGCCGATCGAATACCCGGCACCAAACGAGCTGAGCACGCCCAGGCTGCCGCTCGGCAGGTCGTCCTGGTACTTGTGGAAGGCGATGACCGAGCCGGCCGAACTGGTGTTGGCGTAGGTGTCGAGAATCACCGGCGCCTCGCCTGGCTCGGCGTCACGGCCGAGCAGCTTGCGGGCGATCAGCAGGTTCATGTTGAGGTTGGCCTGGTGCAACCAGAAGCGCTTCACGTCGCTGACGTTCAGCTGGTTTTCCGCCAGATGCGCGCCAATCAACTCGGCAACCATCGGGCAAACGTCCTTGAACACCTTGCGGCCTTCCTGGACGAACAACTTGTCGCGCGCGCCCTTGCCCTTATCCGCCGCGCGGTTGAGGAAGCCGAAGTTGTTGCGGATGTTGTTGGAGAACTGAGTCAGCAGCTTGGTGCCGACCACGTCCCACTGGTGCTTGGAGGTCGCCTGGTCGGCGCGCTCGATGATCACCGCGGTGGCGCCGTCGCCGAAGATGAAGTGGCTGTCGCGGTCGCGGAAGTTCAGGTGGCCGGTGCAGATTTCCGGGTTGACCATCAGCACCGCGCGGGCCTGACCGGTTTGTACCGCGGCAGTGGCGGCCTGGATACCGAAGGTAGCCGACGAACAGGCGACGTTCATGTCATAGCCGAACCCGTTGATGCCGAGTGCGGCCTGCACTTCGATGGCCACCGCCGGGTAGGCGCGCTGCAGGTTGGAACAGGCGACGATCACCCCGTCGATATCGGCGACGGTCTTGCCTGCGCGTTGCAGCGCTTCTTTGGCGGCGCCAACCGCCATCTCGCAGAGAATCCCCCACTCGTCATTGGAGCGCTCCGGAATGTGCGGAACCATGCGCTGCGGGTCGAGAATGCCGGCTTTGTCGATGACGAAACGGCTTTTGATACCGGAGGCTTTTTCGATGAAGGCGCTGTTCGACTCGGTCAGCGCTTCGACTTCGCCGCGTTCGATGGCGGCTGCATTGTCGGCGTTGAATTGCCGCACATAGGCATTGAAGGATTCCACCAGCTCGTCGTTGGAGATGCTGTTCGCCGGGGTATAAAGGCCGGTACCACTGATGACGACGTTATGCACAGTCGTTCCTCTTGAGAGGTTATTGATCGAATGGCGGCTATTGTGCACCAAAATGCCGCCATTTCCCTACATCGAGAGAGAGCGTTTGTCCGACCTGGGGCAGCAATTGAGGCAAGCCTTCGGCCGCCACTCTGGAGGCTGCTGTGTAGCCGCCCTCTCAGGTCGAGCGCACTGTCGGTTTCCCTTAGCAGGCCGTTGAAAAATTACCTGCGTTGCCGATACGGCGTTAAAAACGGCCTCAAAATGCTCATTTACAACACGTAAACTGCGCTTTTTCGGCCGTTTTTGCCTTGTCTCGGCTGCCTCGCCTACATTTTTCAACGGCCTGCTAGTGCCGGTAAGGCAAAGCCGGCCAAAAGTCTTGGCCTGAGCAGCCGGCGCGGTGTGATTCAGGCCGGCGTGCTGCCTGTCACCCATTCATCGTTAGTCAGCATATTGGCCAACATGATGCGGTTGCGTCCGTGCCGTTTGGCTTCATATAGCGCCCGGTCGGCCTCGCGCAGCCAGGCGGTGGCATCCGTCAGATGCTGCTCGTAGCCGGCGATGCCGATGCTCAGGCTGAGACTGAGGTTTGGCGCCTCGTCGCACTGCAATGTCGCGACGTCACTACGCAGACGTTCGAGAATTTCCTGGGCGCGCTCCGGCGAAGTGCGAGGCAGCAAAATGCAGAACTCATCGCCGCCATAACGTCCGGCCAGATCCTCGCTGCGCAGGTTGTGCGCGATGCGCTCGCCAACCAGGCGCAACACCATGTCGCCGGCGATGTGGCCGTGTTGGTCGTTGGTGGACTTGAAGTGATCGACATCAATCAACGCCAGGCTGGCGCCCTGTTTCAACTGCTGGCATTGCTCGAATTCGAACTGCAGTAATTCTTTCCAGTGGCCCCGATTGAACAGCCGCGTGAGGTTGTCGATGCGGCTCAGCTCGCGGAGCGCCTTTTTGTGCTTTGCCAGCTGGATCGCCAGCTGATACAGCACCAGACCGATGATCATGGGATGCACCACGAGCATTGGAATGCTCGCGTAGACCTGCTGCGGCGTGGTTTTCGGCGAGAAGCCAAAGCCCAGCAGCAGCACCGACAGGCCGACCCCAAGCACTTGCAGGAGAATGCCCAGGGCCACGAAGCGCACGCCCCCGGCTGCAGTGTTGTTCATCGCCAACATCGACAGCAGCATCACAGTGGGCAACACGTTGAACTGAATGGTCGCGATCCAGAAGCCGGCGACCAGCGAGTCGATCAAAACATGGCGCTGCTCGGCTATATATGGCGCGTGGGAGTTAGCGGCGATGCGGTAGGCCAGCAGCGGCCAGACGTAGCAATACAACGCCAGCGCGCCCCACAGCCAGAGCGGTTCACCGCGACCCCAGAACACGCCGGCTACGGCAAAAAAGCCCACGCCCAAGCCAATCGCTCGTGGCCAAAACGCCCGTCGTACGAACGACATGCCTGTCTTTTTCCCTGGCCTGGAGCGTCTTTCTTCCATGTTTACAACTCACTAAGGTGTTGCCGGTGAATATAGCCTAGCGCCATCACGGCGCATGGCCTACCGACGGACTGCCATCCGCCGGCCGCCGGCGTCCTCATGCGGCGCACTT
Source organism: Pseudomonas sp. LS44 (assembly GCF_024730785.1). Classification (NCBI taxonomy): domain Bacteria; kingdom Pseudomonadati; phylum Pseudomonadota; class Gammaproteobacteria; order Pseudomonadales; family Pseudomonadaceae; genus Pseudomonas; species Pseudomonas sp. LS44. The sequence continues at coordinate 1,302,718 of NZ_CP102830.1, read as the reverse complement.
CGGTATATTCTTCGCGGCCATTTCCGACGGGAACCGCGACCATGAAAGATCAACTTATCGAACTGATCGGCAAAATCAGCTCCGGCTGCATGAACGTCGAGGAAATCGAGCGAATCGCCGCTGAAGCCGCCCAGGCCTACGCCGACCCGCAGGCGTTCCTGCAGGCCAATCCGGATATCAATTACGACGACAGTTTCCCCATCCCGCTAGGCGAATGGGTGGTGGTCGGCAGCCTGCCGGACATCGTGCTGTTTCAGGCCGACAGCTATGCCGAGTTGTTCGAGCAGATCGTCGCCTCGTTCGGCGCCGACGTGAATTTCGTCCTCAAACCCAAGCAATTGCTGAAGACCGAGCCGCTGAAAGCACTGAACCGTATCCAGGTCCAGCTAAGCAGCCTGTATCCGGAAAAAGGCGGCTACGTGCTGGTGGATTTCAGCGAACCGCTGGATGACGAGTTGCAGGCCGTACTGGTCTACACCAGCGATCTCGCCCGGGTCATGGAGTTGTGCGTGGAAGTGGGTATCTACGCGGCGCCCGCCTATCAAGCGGCCCTAGATGCCGAAGCCGACGACTAACGCTGACGCAACGGCGTGAGCAAATCGGACAGGCCGTTGTGATCGATTTCGTGCATCAACTCGAGCAGACGACCGATCTCGTTCTTGGGAAAGCCTTCGCGGGCGAACCAGTTGAGATAGTTGCCCGGTAGATCGGCGATCAAACGCCCCTTGTACTTGCCGTACGGCATCGGGCGGGTCACCAACAGTTGCAGATCTTCAGGCTTCATGCGCGTCCCATAACGATTGTTCAACGAGCCGCCAAGGCAGGCGGCGCCGGCAAGGATACGGCAAGACGGCAGCTCCACGGCATATCCTGCAGACTGCCCCGCACCACTGGCTTCGACCTGGCGACCATCCGACCGGCCTGCGCTCTTACCTTGGCCGAGCCGAGGCCTCACCGAAACTCGGTCGCGCCCTGACCACCCTGACACATCACGGAGAACTGCCAATGGCCCTGCATACCTGGCTGATCTATTTCGCCGCCATCATCGGCCTGTCGCTGACGCCCGGCCCCAACGGTTTGCTCGCCCTCACCCATGGTGCCCTGTACGGCCATCGCCGCACGCTGTGGACCATCGGCGGCGGTGTCGCGGGCTTCGTCGTGTTGATGGCGCTATCGATGTTCGGCATCGGCGCCTTGCTCAAGGCCTCGAACGACGCATTGGTGGTGCTCAAGCTGGCTGGCGGCGCCTATCTGGTCTGGCTTGGGATTCAGCTCTGGCGCGCGCCACCGATGCAGCTCAGCGCCCCCAGCGGTAGCGCGAGCAAGCCTGGCACGGCGATGTTCCGTCAGGGCCTGTTGTCGGCGATTTCGAACCCCAAGGTGATTCTGTTCTACGGTGCCTTCCTGCCGCAGTTCATCGATCCGCAAGGCAATCTGTGGCTGCAATTCGCCGTGATGGCCCTGACGTTCGCCCTCACCGAAGGGCTGACCGAATACCTTCTGGCGCGCCTCGCCCACCGCGTCCGCCCGTGGCTGGAACGTAGCGGCAAAGCCTTCAACCGCTGCTGCGGCGGACTCTTCGGCTTGATGGGCGTGGCCTTGCCGTTGACTCGTTGAGTGTCACGCCGAGTCATTCCCGGTCGAAGTGCTACACGACGATCCGCTGAGCCCGCCGTGCTGCGCTACCCTCACGCACTGCGCCGTGTTCCTTTTCGAGAGAGAGAAACGCCCATGTACGCTCTGCAATTCACCGCCACTGGCGATCTGGCCGCGCTCAGCCACCGCGAGCTGCCGACCCCGACTCCCGCCGCCGATGAAGTGCTGGTGGAAATCCACGCCGCCGGCCTCAACCCCAGCGATGTGAAGAACGTCCTCGGTCGCTTTCCCTACACCACCTTGCCTCGCGTACCCGGTCGCGATTTCGCCGGGGTGGTCGTGCAGGGCCCGGCCGAACTGATCGGCCAGGCGGTGTGGGGCACCGGCAACCAGATCGGCTTTTCCCGCGACGGCAGCCATGCCAGTCACATCTGCCTGCCGGCCAGCGGCGTGGCGCGCAAGCCCGAATCGCTGAGTTTCGCCCAAGCCGCCAGCTGCGGCGTGCCTTACACCACCGCCTGGGATGCCCTGCAACGCAGCCAGGTGACCGCCGGGACGCGCCTGCTGGTTATCGGCGCCAACGGCGCGGTCGGCAGCGCGGCGATCGGTCTAGCCCTGGCCCGTGGCGCCGAGGTAGTGGCCGCCGTGCGGCGTCCTGGTTATCTGCCTGCGCCGGGCGTGCAGAGCATTCAGCTCGACGAGCCGGCCAACCTCGCCGCGCAGGTGAAAGCGCATTTCCCCGGCGGCGCCGAGGTGATCTTCGACACCACCGGTTTCTGGCTACCGGCCGCCGTGTCGGCACTCGCGCCATTTGGGCGCATCGCCTACATCGCCGCGCCAGCCGACGGCTATGTGCAGCTACCGGCCCTGGCGCTGTACCGGCGTGGAGGGACGCTGGTCGGCGTCAACACGCTGCTGTACAGCACCGCCGATTGCGCGGCGATGCTCGATGGCTTCGGTGCGCTGTTCGACCAACGCAAGTTGCCGCTACCCGGCGACTTGCGCGAAGTGCCGCTGAGCGAAGGACCGGCGTGCTATCTGGCGGTCAATCAGGGCAGCACCGAGAAGTTCATCCTGCGGCCCTGAGTCTGGCGGCACGCGCGCTTGCAGCGTTAGCCCGGAACGATAAGCTGTCTAGCACGCGGCGGCCCGGCGCATTCCAGCGGGCCGCCTTCTCCTGCCGCTGGCAGGCGCCCTCGGTCGAACGGAATCCGCATGCCCTTTCTGCTTGTTGCGCTGTTGCTGTTGACGGGTGCCGCCGCGGCCGACGAGCGCCCGCTGCGCTTCTCGGTCAGCGAGAGCTGGGCGATGCCGATGATGCACATCGAGAACGGCCAGGCCACCGGAGGCATCCTCTACGACCTGCAGACCCGCCTGGCGCAGAAGGTCGGCCGCCAGGCTAATCAACTGGTCATGCCGCGCAAGCGCGTGCAGCAGATGCTGGTGCGTGGCGAAATCGACGTGCGCTGCTACGTCAACCCGACCTGGCTGCAGGAGTCGCACCACCAGTACATCTGGAGTGTGCCATTCATGATCCAGCGCGACCTGCTGGTGGCACCGACGCCAACCCTGATCCGCCCGGAGCAGTTGCACGACGAGGTGATCGGTACCGTGCTCGGCTTCAGCTACTCGCGCCTGGAGCCGCTGTTCGCCAGCGGCCAGTTGCAGCGTGACGACGCGCGCACCCAGGCGCTGACGCTGAGCAAGCTAAGCGTCGGGCGCAATCACTACGCGGTGAGCAATGAACTGGCGCTGGCCTGGTACAACCGCCAGCGCCCGGCCAACCAGCCGCTGTATCCAGTGGAGCAGCTCTCCGAGGACCTAGTCGCCTGCATCGTGCGCGACGAGCCTGACGTGCCGACCATGGCGCTGCTGCGCGCCCTGGTGCGGATGAAGCAGGATGGCGAGTTCGACGCCATCCTCGCCCGCTACCGCTGAGCTACAGGTCCAGCTCGCCGCCCGCCAGCATGCACAACGAGGTGAAATCGAGAATCTCGGTCTCCCGCCGATCGACGTGCAGCAGGCCCTGCTTCTGCAAGCGCGAAAAGCTGCGCGACACCGTTTCCACCGCTAGGCCCAGGTAATCGGCGATGTCGTGCCGCGACATGCTCAGGCGAAAACGCAGGGCGGAGAAGCCGCGCTCGCGAAAGTGCGCGGAGAGATTGAGCAGAAACGCGGCGATCCGCGAATCGGCATTGAGCCGCGACAGCAGCAGCTTCATCTGCTGGTCCTCGCGAATCTTCTGACTCATCAGCAGCAGCATCTGGTGCGCCAGGCGCGGCGTGCGCTCGGACAGACGCTCCAGTTCGTCGAATGAAATGCGGCTGCACGAGGTTTTCTCCAGCGTCTGGGCGGACACCGGGAAGCGCCCTTCGCCGATGCCGGAGAAGCCGAAGATTTCCGTGGGAAAGTAGAAGCCGGTGATCTTCTCCAGCCCCTGCTCGCTGGTGGCGACGGTCTTCATCGAACCGGAATGCACCAGGTACACGCTGTCGAACGGGTCACCCTGGCGAAACAGGTACTCGCCGGTGTTGAGCATGCGCGCGGGTTTGATGATCGCTTCCAGGTCGTGCAGCCGGTCCTCGCCGAGCGAGGGCGGAACCAGGCGGCAGTTGCGGCAATAGGGTTCCGGGGTGGTCACGTGGTTCATCAGGCTCTCCCAGAGAACGTCCGCGTGCACGGTCCCGGTGCGGCGCTTCTCCTATGACCTTAGCAACAGGTGCCGGAGATCACCCGCGCGGCCGCTTGCGCAACGGCTCGAGCAAGGCGCCTAGGCCCGTTGTGGTCGATCTCGTGCATTAGCGCTAGCAGGCGGCCGAGCTCGCCCTTGGGAAGCCTTCGCGGGCGAACCAGCCGAGGTAGTTGCCAGGCAGATCAGGGCGCGTCCGGGCGAATCGCGAAACCGCCCTTGGATTCGCTGACGATATGAAAACCGCGACTTTCCCCCGCCGCCACCTGCACCGCCAACTCGCGCCAGAGCAGGCCTTTGCCGCATAGAGTGTCGTCCTGCTTGTCGGCGGAAATCCCCACGACTCGCGCACCCGCCGGCACGTGAAAGGTCGCCACCTCACCGACACCGATGCGCGCCGCCACCTGACGATCCACCAGCACGGCGACATAGCAGCCGCCGCCGAGGAAACCGAGATCGCGGTTGACCACGATGGTCCCGCTACCCTCCGCGGCCTCTTGATAGGCCAGCAAACGCTCGCTCGGCACAGCTTGCACCTGCTCAGCCTTGTAAGACGAACAACCGGCGAGTAGCGCCAGCCCCAACAGCGCAACGATCGATCGCATGTAAAGCTCCTTGGGCGACGTGTCCGGGCAGTATTGGGGATGCCTGCGCATCGCTCAAGCTGAGCAACGCCGTGACCGCAAAACGCCCAGGGAGAGGGCTGCTCTTAGCGCGACTCCCCCATCCTACGAATTTCGCTCCAATCCACATACACACCGCCTTACCCAGTAGGAGCGAATCCATTCGCGATCCGCGATGGGCAGGCGAATGCATCGCGAATGAATTCGCTCCTACGAGACAACCCGAGGATGCAGCAGCACCAGTAGGATGAGTCGGACCGCATAGGTCGAACGTAGCGATACCCATCGGCATCGGCTCGATGGGTATCGTCGCTGCGCAGCTCAGCCCCTCTAAACCTCCCGCATCCGCGCCCGCCTGACCTGGGCGAATGCGCACCTCGTCACACCCATCCTGTGCGTCTTGCAGCTGTCATCGCAGCGTCATTCCAGCTTCATCTACGCCTTCTACTTTCGGATTGCTCCATAGCCGCGGGCCAGGTAAGTGCTGGCAGCCGTCCCGGAAAAGCAACTACCCCACTTGCTCAAGCCCAGACACGCACAGGGACTTTCACATGACCATTCGCTACCCACTGGCCTTCTCCGCCGCTTTCTCTGCCACCGTATGTGCTGCCCTGCTCGGCAGCACGTCTCCGGCTTTCGCTGACGACGCCAGCAAAGGCCTGAGCAACCGCCAGGCGCGCGGTGACATCACCGAGTTTGGCGGCGCACGGCGGATCAGCCGCGATCTGACCGACGCAGTGAAAGCCTCGCTGTCCGATCGCAAGGCCAAGAACGTGATCCTGCTGATTGGCGATGGCATGGGCGACTCGGAAATCACCCTGGCGCGCAACTACGCCGAAGGCGCCGGCGGCTATTTCAAGGGCATCGACGCCCTGCCGATCACCGGCCAATACACCCATTACGCGCTGCACAAAGACACCGGCAAGCCGGACTACGTGACCGATTCCGCCGCCTCGGGCACCGCCTGGGCCAGCGGGGTGAAAACCTACAACGGCGCCATCGGCGTGGACATCCACGAGAAGCCGCACATGACCCTTCTGGAGCTGGCCAAGCTGCGTGGCAAAGCCACCGGCAACGTCTCCACCTCCGAGTTGCAGGACGCCACGCCGGCCGTGCAGGTCGCGCACGTCACCGGGCGCAGATGCTATGGACCGAAGGCCACCAGCGCCCAGTGCCCGAGCAACGCCCTGGAAAATGGCGGGCTGGGCTCGATCACCGAACAGCTGCTCAACGCGCGTGCCGACGTGGTGCTGGGCGGCGGCGCGGCCAGCTTCGCGGAAACCGCCAAAGCCGGCAAATGGGTCGGCAAAACCCTGCGCGACCAAGCCCTCGCCCGGGGCTTCAAGATTGTCGAAAACAGCGCCGACTTGAAAAGCATCCGCAGCGCCAACCAGAGGCAGCCGCTGCTCGGCTTGTTCGCCACGGGCAACATGCCAGTGCGCTGGAACGGCCCGAAAGCCAGTTACCACGGCAACCTCACCCAACCGGCTGTGACCTGCCAGGTCAACCCGGAGCGCAGCAGCGACATCCCGACCCTGGCGGAAATGACCGGTAAGGCCATCGAACTGCTGAAGGACAACCGCTCCGGCTTCTTCCTGCAAGTCGAAGGCGCCTCCATCGACAAACAGGACCACGCCGCCAACCCGTGCGGGCAGATCGGGGAAACCGTCGACCTCGACGAAGCCGTGCAAAAAGCCCTGGCGTTCGCCAAGGCCGACGGCAACACCCTGGTCATCGTCACCGCCGACCACGCCCACTCCAGCCAGATCGTCGCCCCGGAATCCTCGGCACCCGGCCTGAGCCAGATGCTCACCACCAAAGACGGCGCGCCGATGGCCGTGAGCTATGGCACGTCCGAAGGTAGCTCGCAGGAGCACACCGGCAGCCAACTGCGCATCGCCGCTTACGGCCCACGCGCGGCCAACGTCACCGGCCTGACCGACCAGACCGACCTGTTCTTCACCATCGTCAATGCGCTGGACCTGAAGTAAGCCGCAACGGCTAGCAACCCCGCCCTCTCACCAGCGAGGGGCGGGGCACGCCGATACACGACGGCCTGCCACGCCGGCCGTCGCCTAAAACCAAGGAAGGTCGACAGGCTAGGCGGATGCTCCGCCCCATGCCGTTGCCTGCGAGCGATCCGCTCACCGATGCCCTTTGAATGCCCTGCGGCGCTCCAGCCCTGTAGGGCGGACTCAGGAGCGCCAGCGAACAGTCCGCCGCTTTATGCTCGCCGCCGCATTGGCGTACTGCGACGCGAGTACGCCCTACCGGGCTCAACCCTGAATGCGCTTCACTAGCCGCGTCTGCAGCTCCTTCAACGCCTCCGGATCAGCCTTGTTGGCCGCGTGCACGCCGAGCTTCTCGCCGGCAAAGCGCGGCACGATATGCACATGGATATGGAACACCGTCTGCCCAGCCGGCGCGCCGTTGAACTGCGCCACCTGCACGCCTTCGGGCTGCAACTCCTCTACGATCACCGCGGTGAGCTTCTGCACCACGCGCATGACCTTGCACAGCGTGTCCGCATCGACCTCCAGGATGTTGCGCGCCGCCGAATGCTTGGGGATCACCAACGTATGGCCGTAAGACTGCGGGAACGCATCGAGGAAGGCGAGCACCTCATCGTCCTCGTACAACTTGAAGCACGGGGCATCACCTTTGACGATCAGGGCGAAGATGTTCTGTGGATCATAAGTACCGTGCAGGCTCATAAGGTCTCCATTGGGCCGAGGGTCAATGGACCAACGATACCGACTTCTGCCCGCCGGAAAAACCAAACCAACACATAGGCGTTTCATGCCGTAGCCCGGATGCAATCCGGGAGCGCCGCCATCGACTCCCCGGATTGCATCCGGGCTACCACCTGGCTTTCGTAGGAGCGAATTAATTCGCGATTGCCCCAACCCCCATCGCGAATGAATTCGCTCCTACGCGTTGCAACATTCGAACGCAGCGCCATGCCCGCCGCTGGCGCCCCCTTCCCGCCTCGACGCGCGACAGGTATCGTCGCCTGCCGCGCCACCTGACCCTGAATCTCCGCACCATGTATCGAATCCTGAGCCTTGCCCTGCTGATCTCGCTATCGTTCGCCGCCCAGGCGAAGGTGGACGTCACGTCCGTCCAGAATCCACGCCTCGGCCCGGTGCTGGCGGTCAAGATCACCGAGGACATCGCCCCCGGCGACTACGAGGCGCTGCTCAAGGGCCTGCGTGCCCATCCAGGCAAATTCGCGCGCAAGATCCTGCTGCTCGACACCATCGGCGGCAGCGTCGTGGAAGCCACGCGCATGGGCCGTCTGCTGCGCGAATACGGCTTCGACGCGCTGGTGCCGGACTCCGGGCTCTGCCAGGGCAGTTGCATCTACCTGCTGGCGGCCGGCAAACAACGGACCGTGCGCGGCCCCGTCGGCCTGCACCGCCCCTATTTCCCCGGTGGTGATTCGGCGCGCGACCTGTCCACCGGCGGCGACCCGACCCGCTATCTGCGCGACATGGGCGTGGCGCCGAGCCTGGCGCAGGACATCCAGCAAATCCCGCCGCACAAGATGCGCGTCCTCTCCGCGGCCGATCTGACCCGCTACCGCCTCAACTGAACCTGGTCACCCGTACTGGCCGGACGGCGGCCCGATCCCCCAAGAGCCTGTTTACGATCTGCTGCGCGTCGGCCCTGCTGCGTTAAAAACAGGCTCGAAATGCTCATTTACAGCTCGTAAACTCCGCTTCCTCGCCTGTTTTTGTCTTGCATGGCTCTAGCTCGCGAGATCGTAAACAGGCTCTAACATTGCCGCCCTTTCGCAAGCCCCCGCAGCGCCCGCGCTGCCCGCCACAGGTACTCCATGAAACCCGCCCGTCTGCGCGCCGATGTCCTGGCCGGACTCACCTCCTCGTTCGCCCTGGTGCCCGAGTGCATCGCCTTCGCCCTGGTCGCCCACCTCAACCCGCTGATGGGCCTGTACGGTGCGTTCATCATCTGCACCCTCACCGCGCTGTTCGGCGGCCGGCCAGGGATGATCTCCGGCGCGGCCGGCTCGATGGCAGTGGTGATCGTCGCCCTGGTGGTGCAACACGGCGTGCAATACCTGCTCGCCACCGTGCTGCTCGGCGGCTTGCTGATGATGCTGTTCGGCGCCCTGCGCCTGGGCAAACTGGTGCGCATGGTGCCGCACCCGGTGATGCTCGGCTTCGTCAATGGCCTGGCGATCATCATCGCCCTCGCTCAGCTGGAGCACTTCAAGCAGGGCGAGGCCTGGCTGTCCGGTACGCCGCTGTACTGGATGCTCGGCCTGGTCGCGCTGACCATGGCCATCGTCTATGCCCTGCCGCGCCTGACCCGCGCCGTGCCGCCGGCGCTGGTGGCGATCCTCGGCGTCGGCCTGCTGACCTTCGCCCTCGGCCTGCCGACGCGCACCCTCGGCGACATGGCGCACATCGCCGGCGGCCTGCCGAGCCTGGCGTTGCCGGAGATTCCCTGGAGCCTCGAGACGCTGCGCATCATCGCCCCCTATGCGCTGCTGATGGCACTGGTCGGCCTGCTGGAAACCCTGCTGACCCTCAACCTCACCGACGAGATCACCGAAAGCCGTGGCCACCCCGACCGCGAATGCGTGGCCCTCGGCGCGGCCAACATGGTCTCCGGCCTGTTCGGCGGCATGGGCGGTTGCGCGATGATCGGCCAGACGGTGATCAACCTCAGCTCCGGCGGCCGCGGCCGGCTGTCCGGGGTGGTCAGCGGGGTGATGATCGTGCTGTTCGTGCTGTTCCTCTCGCCGCTGATCGAGCGCATCCCGCTCGCCGCGCTGGTCGGCGTGATGTTCGTGGTCGCTCAGCAGACCTTCGCCTGGGCTTCGCTGCGGGTGCTCGGCAAGGTGCCGCTGCATGATGTGTTGGTGATTGTCGCCGTCACCGTCATCACCGTGTTCACCGACCTGGCTACCGCCGTGCTCTGCGGTATCGTCATCGCCGCGCTGAACTTCGCCTGGCAGCACGCCCGCGAGCTGTATGCCGACAGCCACACTGAAAGCGACGGCAGCAAGCTCTACCTGCCCCACGGCACGCTGTTCTTCGCCTCCTCGACGCAGTTTCTCAACCTGTTCGACGCCGCCGGCGACCCATCGCAGGCGACCCTCGACTGCCGCCACCTGAGCTTCGTCGACTACTCCGCCATCGCCGCCCTGCAAACCCTGCGCGAACGCTACGCCAAAGCCGGTAAACACCTGCGCGTCATGCATCTATCCGAGCGCTGCAAACAACTGCTCAAGCGCGCCGGCATCCAGCCCGACCCCACCGCCGCGTAGGGTGGGTCGGGCCGAGCAGGTCGAGCACAGCGATACCCGCCCGTTCCAACCACCCTCGCCACTCAACCATCCCGCGCCGCCAACAACGGCCGGAGCAGCGCCTGCATGCTGCGCCAGTGCGAGCCCTCCCAGAACACCCGCTGACAGCCATCGCAGGTGAGAAAGCGCTGATACAACTCGCGCACCTTCGGCGGCAGGCGCTCGAGTACCGCCGCCTTGTCCACCTCGCGCAGCGGCGCATTGCAATGCAGGCACAAGCTGAACGGCCGCGCGCTGCCGGCCAAGTCCAGCCGCTCGAACAACTCACGCAACTGCAACGCCGGCTTCAACGCCCGCACATAGCAGCCGTGGGTGACATTGCGCCGCTTGAGCAACTCTCGGTCGCGGGTCAGCACGATTCGCCCTTCGTCAGCGCCCAGTGCGGCGATCTGCGCGTCGGCGAAGTCCGTCTCGTACAGCGTGTCGAACCCGGCCAGGCGCAGCAGATGCGCCAGCCCACCGAGATGCACATCGGCGACGAAGCGCGTCACCCGCAACGGCCGTTCACGCACCCGCAACAGCGAGCTGACATCCAGCGCCTCGAACTTCGGATACACCGCAATCCGGTCGCCGTCTTCAATCAACCGCTCAAACCCCACCGACTCGCCATTCACCAACACCAACTCCACCTCGGTATGCGGCACGCCGAGGGCTTCGATCATGTGCTTGGTGGTCGCGGCGCGGGCGCAGACGCAGGTGATGTCCTGCCGGCGGCGGTCGGCGGGGAGGAACTCGTTGAGTTCTTCGTAGAAGCGAAAGGTGGCGGTGGTCATGGGGGAACTATGGCAGGGCTGGGAGAGGTGCGGCGGGCGAGTGTTGACCGAAGACAGAAAATATATCTGCCCCCTTTTCCCGCCGGCATCCAACCCGACTCCACCGCCTCGTAGGGTGGGTGGGGCCGCCTAGGTCGAGCGCAGCGATACCCACGCGGCCATCTACCCCTCTCCACTCAACCACCCCGCGCCAGCTTCTCGTAGAAGCGGAAGGTGGCGATAACCATGCGGAAACTACTGGCCTTGGGCGGCGCTCGCGTACACGGGCAACTGGGCTATTTCAGATACCTTGAAATAGGACCATCGGCGAGAAGTTGAACCGATCAACGCTCCCGAAACTTCCTTGTCAGCGCCTTGGCAACCCAGGTCTCAGTTGGACTTGTCCTTCTTCCTGACAACATCCAGATAAAAACTCACCACCCCAAGTAGAAGAATCAGGGACACCACGAGTAACCCAACATCTGTGCTGCTCATCAATATCTCCAAGCGTCGACTGTTAGTCCTGCGACAAACCCAGGTGTGAAGCGTTGGTAGAAGCCTCTACCGCTCGCAGCCCGCGGGCTCACGAAAAGATCCTTGTGAAAAATCCCCCTCTCCAACGCCGGTCCCGGCCACCATCTGCCGATGCCTCCGGGCGTCCACCGCGGAAGTCCCGCGCCAGGCGCTTGAGGAACAGCACCATCACCCCGCCCAGTAACAACATCGCCAACACCAGAATCGGATAGGCCAGCCACCAGGGCACGCCGGCCGTCATCATGCTGAACTCGGACATGCCGCCGATGCTGGCGATCAGGTTCAGGGGCAGAAACACCACGTTGATCAGGGTCAGCTTGCGCAGCATTTCGTTCATGGTGTTGTTGGCCAAATTGCCGCGGGCATCCATCAGCCCGGCGAACACCGTGGAGTAGATCTCCGCCTGCTTGTAGCACTGGTTGTTTTCGATGATCAGGTCGTCGATCAGCGCCAGCACCTCGGCGCTGAAATGCCTCTTCTCGGCATGGTTGCGCAGCCTTGAGAGCACTGTGCCGTTACTGTGGATGGCGTTGATGTAATAGATCAGGCTCTCGCTGAGATTGAACATCTGCACCAGATGGTGGTTCTGCATCGAGCTGTTGAAGCGCTGCTGGAGTTCGCGGGCCACCATCTTGATCACCTTGAGATGGCCCAGGTAGTGGTGGATGTTGCTGAACAGCATGTCCAGCAGCACATCCAATGGCGTGTGCAGGTCGTGGCGGGCGCCCAGTCCGCGCATCTGCGAGTCGTCCGGGGCGATCAGAACCAGGCGTTCGGCGCTCAGCAGCAGGCCAAAGGACGACACCTCGAAGGAGAAGCTGTCGCCGCCCGAGTAGTTCTCGGGGCGCTTCCAGATCAGAAAGAGGCTGTCCGGGTGGAACTCGATGCGCGATACCTCGTCCGGGTCCAGGGCCGAGGCCAGCGCATGCTCGTCGAGGCGGAACCTGCTCTGCAGCAGGTCACGCTCGGCGGCATCCGGATTGATGAAGAGAAGCACCTCGGCGTCCAGGCTTTCGGTCGGACGCAATACGCCTTGGGAGAGTTGGAAGCTGTTAACCATTTGGATGCCTCGATCCTCGCCGAACTTCTAGTGGAACGGCCCTACCAGGCCTGGCCGCGTCGTTTCAGTTCCAGCCTGCGGACGAATTCTTCCAGCACCAGGGTGTAGAGGTCGTCCTGCAGGTACGCGTCCTCGATCCCGGCATCGAGGTTGGGGTTGTCGTTCACTTCGATCACCACTACCCGGTCGCCAACCTGCTTGAGGTCCACCCCATAGAGACCATCGCCGATCAGGTTGGCCGTTTTCACCGCCAGCTCCACCACCGCGCGGGGCGCTTCATGGACGGCCAGCGTGCGGCACTCGCCAATCACTTCGGCACCCATGGCCTTGTGGTTGAAGATCTGCCAGTGGCCCTTCGACATGAAGTACTGGCAGGCGAAGATCGGCTTGCGGTTAAGAATTCCGATGCGCCAGTCGTAGTCGGTGTAGAGGAACTCCTGGGCGAGTAGCAGCACCGAGTGCTCGAAGAGTTCGTCGGTAGCCTTGAGCAGCTGCTCTTGGTTTTCCACCTTGATCACTCCGCGCGAGAAGCAGCCGTCGGGAATCTTCAGCACCAACGGGAAACCCAGCCGCTCGCCCACTTGCTCCAGCTCCTGCGGGTTGTCCTTGTAGAGGATCTCGCTGGCCGGCATCGCCAGCTTGTTGCTGCGCAGCAGATCGGTCAGGTAGACCTTGTTGGTGCAGCGCAGGATGGAGGTCGGGTCGTCCATCACCACTAGCCCTTCGCTTTCAGCCTTCTTGGCGAAGCGATAGGTGTGGTTGTCCACACTGGTGGTCTCGCGGATCAACAAGGCGTCGTACTCAGCAAGCCGTGCGTAATCCTTCTTCTCGATCAACTCGACATCAATACCCATGCTCCGGCCAACGCGGACGAAACTCTCCAAGGCCTTGGCATTCGACGGCGGCAGCGTTTCGTCAGGATCATGCAGAATGGCCAGGTCATAGCGCGCCACGCGCCTGGATCGAGGGACGCGCCAGATCTTGCGGCTGAAACCATCCAACGCGTTGGCAAACTGATCTTCCTGACTCTCACGCAACTTGTGCAAAGCGCCTGACTTCACTCCGGCAATTTGCCAGCCATCGGCCTTTCTGAATTCGACCAGCAATATCGGACAGGGAAATGCCTCAAATAATTGGCGGGCAATATCCTGCAGAGGCTCCATATCTGTTCGGCCAAAATAAAGCCTCAGGGTAAAACCTTCAGTACTTAAATACTGGTGATTGCTCAGCGCCTTCTCAAGTGTCTTTTCTAGATCATCCAGGGCCAAGCCATAGAGTGACTTACGGGTAAGTTCGCTGATTGTCTTAACCGATGGAATTACTTTGTGACCACGCGCCTCAGCCAGCAACGAGCAATAATACCCATGCCCTAAGTACTTGTAATTACGGCATAAATTAATCACCTGAACACGCTTTCCAAACTCATTATTGCGCGACTGCTCTAGGTATTCTTGCGCGCTCACCACATCTTCGCTCGGGAAGTAACTAGCCCAGTCCTCCTTCCGCTCCACAATAATAACCAGCTGACCTGAACTCTTACCTTCACTTACAAGATAAGTTTTCCTAGCCATTGTAGAATCCAAACCTTTATCTAATACTCCGCGCAAATCAACCTGTAGCGATGCCATCTCTCTGACCCGTCGAAGAACAAGTGCATAACTATTAAACACGGACTTTTTTAAAAGTCTCGCTTCATTACGAAAGTTTTACGGCGACTCCTATGGACTTTATATTTCGCAATGCCACTCCCGAAGACCTCCAGCCATTGCTGGCCTTGGAGAACCAGTGTTTCGAACACGACCGACTGACGCCCCGCAGCTTTCAGTGGATGATCAGCCGCGCCCACGCGAGCCTGGTCGTCGCCGAGACTGAAGGTGGGTTGATGGGCTACGCCCTGCTGCTGTTCCATCGGAGCACATCACTGGCCCGGCTCTACTCCATCGCCATTTCGTCAGAGGCCCGCGGTCAAGGGCTGGCCAAACGCCTGTTGGCAGAGATGGAGCAAAGCGCCCTGGCGCACGACTGCACAGGTGTGCGCCTTGAGGTCCGTCCGGACAACCCGGCAGCCATCGGGCTTTACGAAGGGGTTGGTTATCGACGCTTTGCCCTGATCAACGACTACTACGAAGACCACGCCGATGCCTTGCGCTACGAGAAGCACATCATCCAGCCGCCTGCCGGCGAGATGCGCCGACGGCGATCGGCGGGGAGGAAGTCGTTGAGCGCCTCGTAGAAGCGGAAGGTGGCGGTGGCCATGGGAAACCTATGGCAACGCAGGCACAAGCTGAACGGCCGCGCGCTGCCGGCCAGGCCCAGCCGCTCGAACACCTCACGCGATTGCCACGCTGGCTTCAGCGCGCGAGCGCGCGCACGTAGTAGCCGTGAGTAACGTTGCGCGCCGACTTCTAGCTCGTCAAAACCACTGATCATTACGCTTGCGCCGCACCCGCAGCAGAGCCGGGAGGATCAGCCCGGCGAATAGCCCGACACCGGCGATGCTGCCGCCGTAGATCATGTAGCGCATCAGTACCTGCTTGTTCTCGTCGCCCAACTGCGCCTGCACCTCGCGTAATTCGGTGCGGGCCTGGCTCAGTTCACTGTCCAGCGCGGTGCGCGCTGCTTGCAATTCGTCGATCAGCACTTTGCGCGAATCCAGGGTCTCCTGCATGCCTTGCACGCGGGTCTTCCAGGTGTCGTCGATGCCTTTCAGCTCGGCCTGGAGTTCGGCCACCTTTTGATCCAACTGCGGCAGGCGCTCGGCTTGGCCGGGCACTTCCTGTAGATCGCGGCTGGCGATCCATACGCTGTTGCCGTTCTCACCACGCACTTGGCTGTAACCCTCCTGGGTGCGCAACAACTCGACCTTCTGTCCAGAGGTGAGCGTGCCGACAATACGGTAGCCGTCGGTGGGACCGCTGCGCACGAAGGTCGTCAGGCTATCGCTCACCCAGCGCGCAGTGCTGGCGGGCTCCTCGGCCTGCGCGGGGGCACCGACCGCCAGTAGACCAGCTAGCAGGCAGGCAGCGATGGCGCGGAGCTGGAGCGGGGAAGCACAGGCGGGGAAATGACAAGATAGGGGCATGGGCGATCTTCACATGACGATAGAACGAAGCCCGGTAAACGGGCGCGATAGGAGCGGCCAAGCGAATTGTTGTAGGGGTGAAATGCGAGGCTGCGCTGTCGCCAGGGGTAGCGAATGGCCATGCAATTCACCCGCTGGACGACAGCAGAAAGACTCCCCGCGAGCGGGTGGAGTTCACTTCCGGCCATGCCAATGGACAAGCGGTAGCAGCCGCTTTCCGCACCCACAGACTCAATCGATGTGCTGCACTGGCTGCGGGGGCGTGCATTCGGCGGTTTTGGTTCAGTGGGGACGACGCTCGGCCTGGGTCACTTCAACGATCAGCAAGGCATCGCCATATCCGCCCCCCCTTCAAGACATCGCCGCATCGGAAGGCGTTTGTTATGGCTACGGCAGCCCTACCCCCCACGGCTGCACGTCAAGAGCTATGGGCATGAGGATGGTGTGCCTGTGAGGCAATATTCAATCCGCGCAGCTGGAAATTGACTGCACCGATAAGACGCCTAAGTGCTTGGGCCCGAACTCAGTGGCTGTGATGGTTTGAGTTGCCACCATCATCAAGAGGCTTCCCGGTCGCCTTGAGGTCTCCCATAACCTGAGGCTACGGCGGGTGCCTTCACCACCACCGACGCGGCCTCGATGCTCAGGTTCTTAGCCCCAAGCGGCAGCGGCTCACTTTGCGAAACGCTTCACCGTCTCCAGCCAGGCGGGATCGAGCCGGTCCTGAGTAGGGTCCAGCCCCTGCGCCTCCATCGCCTCGCGGTGAGTATCGATCTCCCGGACCAGCTGGCTAAGCTCACTGCTGTTGCCGTCCAACTGGTGCATCTGCGTCAGGCCCAGGTGGTAGAAGCGCAGCAGCTTCATGGCCGCGGTATCGCCGGTGGCGACGCCGGCCTTCACCTGGTGCATCACGTTGGTGACCCGCATCAGGCTGCGTTTGAGCTGCCAGCCATAGACCGCCGGGGCCATCCAGGGCTGCCGCCACAGGCTGATGCGCACTACGGCGACGGTCAGGGCCAGACCGACCAGCACACCGAGCAGGTTCCAGCGGAAGTTGTCTCCGTCCGAGGTGCCGAACAGCTTGACGCTGGCGGCGGCGCAGAGCATGCCCAGCCCGAGGAAGATGGCGCCGATCAGCAGGGTGCTGCGGCGGGTCTGCTGGCGATAGCGCTCAGGGCTCATGGGTTGGATTGCGAACATGGTTGGCGGGACTCCAGATTGAACGGGGGGAAGGAGGGAAACGCTGCGCGGCTCCCCTTACGGTAATGGGATGGGCGTCGTGGGTGGACAACGCTGCGCTTGTCCATTCCCGAGCCACGCATCAGGCGTCGACGCTGCTCCACTGTTTGTTCATCCGTTTATCCGACACCGCCATCTTGGTGCCCAGTTGCTGGGCGAACAGCGAGACGCGGTATTCCTCGAGCATCCAGCGGTACAGCACCAGTTCCGGATCACGTTTGCCTTCCTGGCTGTGTTTAGCCAGGCGCGCCTTGTATTGCTCCCAGTAGCCGGTGAGTTCGCCGGTCCACACGCGGTCGCGCTGCAGTTGCGCACCGACTTTGTCGAGGCGCTGGTCGATGGCTTTCAGGTAGCGCGGCAGTTCCTTCAGCCATTCGGCCGGGGTTTCGCGGACGAAGCCGGGATAGACCAGATTGGCGAGCTGCTGCTTGATGTCGTTGAGGGCCATGGCCTGGGCCAGGTCGATCTTGCCCTTGAAGCGCTTTTGCAGACTGTGCCAGAGCTTGAGGATGTCCAGTGTCAGGCGCGCCAGGCGCTCGGCATGCTCGGTCCAGACGCCGCGCTTTTTCTCGGCCAAGGCAGCCAGTGCGGCACCGTCGCGTGGCAGTGGGCTGACGCCGTCGAGGATGCAACTGTCCAGGCTGGCCAGGAGGATGTCTTCGACCAGCGCCTCAACACGGCCCAGTTCGCGGTACAGCAGACCGAGCTCGGTGAGGCCCGGCAGTTTGCTGCGCAGGAACTTGGCTGGTTCAGCGAGTTGTTGCAGAAGCAGGCGCTGCAAGGCGCGGCGGTGCTGGAATTCGGCTTCGGCGTGGGTCGAGAAGCGCTCTTCCTTGACCACCCCGCCGTCTTCCACCAGCGCCGGGAACACGGTCATCGAGAGGCCGGCGATCTTCTGCTGAGTCTTCTCGGCGACCTCGGCGAACTCCTTGGCTTGCACCGGCTTTTGCCCCGTGGCGCTCTGCGGAATGGCTAACGCAGCCTGGCTGGCTTCGGCGAAGCGCGCAGTCAGTTCGGCCAAATCGCGGCCTTCGCCGAGGAACTTGCCGTTGGCATCGACCACTTCCAGATTCATCTTCAGGTGACCGTCGAGCTGCGCGGCGGCTTCGCTCCAGGCCTCATCGGAGACGCGCGCGCCAGTCATGCGCAGCAGTTCGCGGCCGAGCGCTTCCGGCAAACTGCCGTGGCCGAAGGTCAGCTTGCTGAGCGCGGCGCCAACGAAGTCCGGCACCGGCACGAAGTTCTTGCGCAGCGCCTTGGGCAGGTTACGCACCAGGGCGATGGCCTTGGCCTCGAGCAGGCCCGGCACCAGCCATTCGAGGCGCTCGCTGGGCAGCTGCGGAAGCAGCGGTGCCGGCACGCGTAGGGTCACGCCGTCACGCGGGTGATTGGGCTCGAAGTGGTAGCTGAGCGGCAGTTGCAACTCGCCGAGGTGCAGGATGTCCGGGTACTGCGCGGCGGTGATTTCCTTGGCATCGCGGGCCAGGACGTCTTCCTCGCGCATGATCAGCAGCTGCGGATTCTTCTGACTCTCGGTCTTGTACCAACTCTCGAAACTGGCGGTTTGGTAAATGTCCTGCGGGATGCGCGCCTCGTAGTAGGCGAACAGGGTTTCCTCGTCGGCGAGGATGTCGCGGCGGCGCGCCTTGGCCTCCAGCTCGTCGAGTTTTTCCAGCAGCAGGCGGTTGGCGGTCAGGCACTTGGCGCGGCTGTTGATTTCGCCGCGCACCAGGCCTTCGCGGATGAACAATTCGCGCGCTACCGTCGGGTCAACCGGACCGTAGTGCACCGGGCGGCGACCGACCACGATCAGGCCATACAGGGTGACTTGCTCGAAGGCGACGACCTGGCCGCGCTTCTTCTCCCAATGCGGTTCGAAGTGGTTTTTCTTGATCAGGTGGCCGGCCAGCGGCTCGATCCAATCCGGCTCGATTTTCGCGACTTGGCGGGCGAACAGTTTGGTGGTTTCCATCAGCTCGGCGGCCATCACCCATTGCGGCCGTTTGCGGCCAATCACGCTGGACGGATGCAGCCAGAAACGCCGCTGGCGCGCGCCGAGGTAATCGCCGTCTTCGGTCTTCTGGCCGATCTGGCTGAGCAGACCGGAGAGGATCGCCTTGTGCAATTTGGCGTAGTCGACGCTGCGTTGCTGCTGCTCGTCCAGGGGTTTGTCGGCGTTGCCGGCAGCCGCCTTCGTAGGATGGCGCTGAGCGGAGCGATGCCCATCGTTCTGGGCGACGGGGGCAGATTGGGCCGCATGGGTATCGCTGCGCTCAACCCATCCTACGGGGCTACCTTGGCCGACGCCGCCCTTGTAGGGTGGATGGCCGGAGCCATCCACCGCGGTGGACAAGCCTGCGGCGTTGTCCACCCTACGGGCAGCAGAGCGGGTATCAGCCGTGCGGTTGCCGGACAGTTGCAACTCGCGAGCGATCAGCACCAGCTGGCGGTGTGAGTCGCGCCATTCGCGCAGGCGCAGGTAATTCAGGAAGTTCTTCTTGCACCAGTTGCGCAGCGGATTGGAGCCGAGTTCCTGGCGTTTCTCCTCGAAGCCGCGCCACAAGTTGACCAGCGCGGCGAAGTCGGAATCCACGTCTTTCCACTGCGCGTGGGCCTGGTCGGCGGCCTGCTGGCGGTCCATTGGCCGCTCACGCGGGTCTTGCACGGACAGCGCGCTGGCGACGATCAGCACTTCGTCGAGACTGCCGAGCTTGGCGGCTTCGAGGACCATCCGACCGAGGCGCGGGTCGATGGGCAGACGCGCCAACTGGCGGCCGATCGGCGTCAGCTGGTTCTCGCGGTTTACCGCGGACAGCTCCTGCAACAGGGTGAAACCGTCGCTGATCGCCTTACCTTCCGGCGGCTCGATAAAGGGAAAATCCTCGATGGTGCCGAGACGCAGATGAAGCATCTGCAGGATCACCGCGGCGAGGTTGGTACGCAGTATTTCCGGATCGGTAAAGGCCGGACGGCCGAGGAAGTCTTCCTCGCTGTACAGGCGCACACAGATGCCCGGCTCGACCCGCCCGCAACGGCCCTTGCGCTGGTTGGCGCTGGCCTGCGAGACGGCTTCGATGGGCAGGCGCTGAACCTTGGCGCGATAGCTGTAGCGGCTGATGCGCGCAGTGCCGCTGTCGATCACGTAGCGGATGCCCGGCACGGTCAGCGAGGTTTCCGCGACGTTGGTGGCGAGGACGATCTTGCGTCCGGCCATTGGCGCGAAAATCTTCTGCTGCTCGGCCGGAGTCAATCGCGCATACAGCGGCAACACTTCGGTGAAGCGCAGGTTGGCCTTGCGCAACACTTCGGCGGCCTCGCGGATCTCGCGTTCGCCGGGCAGGAAAATCAGGACGTCGCCGGGGCGCTTGCCCTCGCTGCGCTCGAACGCGGCGATCTCATCCAGCGCAGCGAGGATGCCCTGGTCGACGGTGAGGTCGTCGAGCAGGCGCTCGCCCTCCTCGTCCACCTCGGCGGCCAGCGGGCGGTACCAGGTGTCGACCGGAAAGGTCCGGCCGGAGACTTCGACGATCGGTGCATCGTCGAAATGCTTGCTGAAGCGCTCCAGGTCGATGGTCGCCGAGGTGATGATGACCTTCAGATCCGGGCGGCGTGGCAGCAGGGTTTTCAGGTAGCCGAGCAGGAAGTCGATGTTGAGGCTGCGTTCATGGGCCTCGTCGACGATGATCGTGTCGTACTTCTCGAGGAAGCGGTCGTGCTGAGTCTCGGCGAGCAGGATGCCGTCGGTCATCAGCTTGATCAGCGTGCTGTCCTTGCTCTGATCCTCGAAGCGCACCTGATAGCCGACCAGCTCGCCGAGCGGCGTGCCGATCTCTTCGGCAACGCGGGTGGCGACGCTGCGCGCGGCCAGCCGGCGGGGCTGGGTGTGGCCGATCAAGCCGTGCTGACCGCGACCGATCTCCAGGCAGATTTTCGGCAGCTGGGTGGTCTTGCCTGAGCCGGTTTCGCCGGCGATCACCAGGACTTGATGCTTCTCCAGCGCGGCCTTGATTTCGTCGCGCTTGGCGGCGATCGGCAGGGCATCGTCGTAGCGCATCACCGGCACGCTGGCGCGGCGCGCCTCGACCTTGGCGCAGGAGGCCTGGAAACGCTCCAGCCACTGCGCCAGCTTGGCCGCATCGGGCTGTGCCGAGTGTTTGTGCAGCTCGTGCAGTTGGCGGCGCAGCCGGTGACGATCGGCCAGCATGGCCTGATCGAGGTTTTTCAGCAGGGAATCGAGGGAGGCGATATCGGTCATCGGGCAGGCGCGGGCATCCGGGAAAGGCCGCGATTGTCGCAGATTTGCCCACCACGCGGTCGCGCGGACGTAGGTTGGTGCTGAGCGCAGCGATGCCCAACGATACGGAATCGACCTGCCACGTTGGGCTTCGGCGCTGCGCTTCTCAACCCAACCTACGGCGTTCAGCGTTCCAGAATGGCGACGTAGCGCGCGTGAGCGGTGAGTACCGGCTGGTCGGTGCAGCTCAGCTGGATCGGCAGGTTCAGGCGGGCGCGGCCGCGGTTGCGCAAGGTGTCGAGAAACGCCGGCCAGTCCTCGGGCAATCGAGCGGCGGCGACGAATTCGGCGGCGGCCGGGGCACGGTAGTCGCAGGCGAAGTGCTGAATCACCAGCGCGGCCTTGAGGCCTTCGCGCTGCAGGGCGTCGAACAGCAAGGTCCAGCCGGTGGCGATGGCCAGGGTCGCCAGGCTGCCGCCGAATACCGTGTTGTGCGGATTGCGATTCGGCGCGTGGGGCGCGCTCAGGCGCAGCTGGCCGGGGACGCTGGGCAAGGCGCGAATGGCCATGAACTGGGTGAGCGGGATGTTCTCGTGCAGGTAGCGAGTCAGCGTCTCGGCGCGGGTGATGTCGTCGGTAGAAGCGGCCATGGCGATCGGGTCTAAAGGCTGAGAGGTGCTCTATGGTAGGCGCCGCGTGGCGGATGGTCGACAGGCGCTGGATGCATGACCAAAGTGTAGGAGCGGATTCATCCGCGATTTTTTTGGGCACCCCGGTGGCGCCTTTGATCGCGAATGAATTCGCTCCTACGGTCGGCGAACCGCCAGAAACGACAAAGCCCCGCCGAGGCGGGGCTTTGTCGAGCAAGCACGATTACTTCTTGCCCAGCTTCTTCAGCTCTTCGTCACGCAGTTCGCGACGCAGGATCTTGCCGACGTTGGTGGTCGGCAGCACGTCGCGGAACTCGACGGCTTTCGGCACTTTGTAGCCGGTCAGGTTGGCGCGCATGTGCTCCATGACCTGTTCCTTGGTCACGCTTTCGCCCGGTTTGACGACGACGAACACCTTGATCACCTCGCCGGATTTCTCGTCCGGCACGCCGATCGCCGCGCATTGCAGCACGCCCGGCAGGGTGGCGAGCACGTCTTCCAGTTCGTTCGGGTAGACGTTGAAGCCGGACACCAGAATCATGTCCTTCTTGCGGTCGACGATGCGCATGTAGCCGTCGTCCTGAATCACGGCGATGTCGCCGGTCTTCAACCAGCCGTTGGCGTCGAGGATCTCGTCGGTGGCTTCCTGGCGCTGCCAGTAGCCCTTCATCACCTGTGGGCCCTTGACGCACAGTTCGCCACGCTCGCCCATGGGCAGGTCGTTGCCGGCATCGTCGATGACCTTGCACAGGGTCGATGGAACCGGAATGCCGATGGTGCCGACCTGGATGTGCTGGAACGGGTTGACCGACACCACCGGGCTGGTCTCGGTCATGCCGTAACCTTCGCAGATGCCGCAACCGGTGACGGCCTGCCAGCGCTCGGCGGTGGCCAGTTGCAGGGCCATGCCGCCGGAGAAGGTCGCCTTCAGGGCGGAGAAGTCCAGCTTGCGGAAGTCTTCGTTGTTGCACAGGGCAACGAACAGCGTATTGAGGCCGACAAAGCCGGTGAACTTCCATTGCCCCAGTTCCTTCACGGTGCCCGGCAAGTCGCGCGGGTTGGTGACGAGGATGTTGTGGGCGCCGATCAGCATCATCGCCATGCAGTGAAAGGTGAACGCATAGATGTGGTACAGCGGCAGCGGCGTGATGAGGACTTCGCAACCTTCGTTGAGGTTGGCGCCCATCAGCTCGCGGCACTGCAGCATGTTGGCCACCAGGTTGCGGTGGGTCAGCATTGCACCCTTGGCCACGCCGGTGGTGCCGCCGGTGTATTGCAACACCACGACGTCATTGCCTTGCGGGCTGGCTTCCTGCACGGCCTGGCCGCGGCCTTTGGCCATGACGGCGGTGAACTTCACCGCGTTCGGCAGGTGGTAGGCCGGCACCATCTTCTTCACGTACTTGACCACGCTGTTGACCAGCAGGCGCTTGAACGCCGGCAGCAGGTCGCCCACTTCGGTGACGATCACGTGCTTGATGCCGGTCTTCGGCAGCACCTGCTCGGCCAGGTGGGCCATGTTGGCCAGACAAACCAGCGCCTTGGCACCGGAGTCGTTGAACTGGTGTTCCATTTCCCGCGCGGTGTACAGCGGGTTGGTGTTGACCACGATGAGGCCGGCGCGCATGGCACCGAACACTACGACCGGGTATTGCAACACGTTGGGCAGCTGCACGGCGATGCGATCACCGGGCTTGAGATCGGTGTTCTGCTGCAGATACGCGGCGAACACGCCGGACAGTTCATACAGCTCGCCATAGGTGATGGTCTTGCCCAAGTTGCTGAAAGCAGGCTTGTCGGCGAACCGCTCGCAGGACAGTTTCAGCACCGCCTGAACATTCCCGAACTGATCGGGATTGATCTCGGCAGCCACCCCAACGGGGTATTTATCCTTCCAGAAGTTATCGGTCATGGACGCCTACTCCTAAGCAACATCTATCGTCACCGCATGGCGGTTGGTTCTTGTGTTTTTTGATCTTCTCAGCCCGCCAGGGCCGGAAAAAGCGCGCCGAGAGTAGCAGCTTTGCCAAACAGCGAATAGCACCAAACCTGGCCTATCCGGTCAAAAAAAAGACCGAAAGCAGGGCTTTCGGTCATTTCCTGCACAAACAAAGCGGACTGCCGATGAACGGCTGGCAGCCCGGCTTTCTGGCTATGTTGCGTTAGGCAATGTCCCGCAGCTCGCGGCGCAAAATCTTGCCCACCGGACTCATCGGCAGCGCTTCCTTGAGCACGATTTGCCGGGGAATCTTGTAACCGGTGAAGTTCTCTTTGCAGTAGTTCTTCAGCTCGTCCACGGTCAGGCTGTGCTCGCTGGGCACGACGAACAGTTTGACCGCCTCGCCGGATTTCTCGTCCGGGATCCCGATAGCCGCGCAGCTGGCAACCTTCGGATGGCCCATGACCACGTCTTCGATCTCGTTGGGATACACGTTGAAACCGGAGACGATGATCAGGTCCTTCTTGCGGTCGACGATGCTGACGAAGCCGTCTGCCTCGATCACCGCGATATCGCCAGTCTTCAACCAGCCGTCGGCATCGAAGACCTCGGCGGTGGCTTCCGGACGCTGCCAGTAACCTTTCATTACCTGCGGGCCCTTGATGCACAGCTCGCCGCGCTCGCCCAACGGCAGCTCGTTGCCCTCATCGTCGATGACCTTGAAGCCGGTACCCGGCACCGGAATGCCCACGGTGCCCAGACGGGCATGTTCTCCACGCGGATTGCTGCTGGCGACGGGTGAGGTTTCGGTCAGCCCATAACCCTCCACCACCACACAACCGGTGGTCTGCTCCCAGCGCTCGGCGGTCGCCTTGACCAGCGCAGTGCCACCGGAGTTGGTCAGCTTCAGGCCGCTGAAGTCGAGCTTCTTGAAATCCGGATGGCTCATCAGCGCAACGAACAAGGTGTTCAAACCGAGCAGGCCGCTGAAGCGCCACTTGCTCAGCTCCTTGATGAACGCGCCGATGTCACGCGGGTTGCTGATCAGCACGTTGTGGTTGCCGTTGACCATCATGCACATGCAATTAAGGGTGAACGCATAGATGTGATAGAGCGGCAGCGGCGCGATGATGATTTCCCGGCCCTGCTTCATCAGCGGGGTACCGTCCGGACCGAGCTGGCCGAGGCAGGCGTCGACCTGCAGCATGTTGGCGACCAGGTTGCCGTGAGTCAGCATGGCGCCCTTGGCGACGCCCGTGGTGCCGCCGGTGTATTGCAGCACGGCGATGTCATCGAGAGTCACTTTGACCGGCTTCAAGGTGTGCCCCTGGCCGATCTTCAGCACCGATTTGAACGACACGGCCTGCGGCAGGTTGTAGTCGGGCACCATCTTCTTTATGTGCTTCACGGCGGCGTTGATCAGGCAGCCCTTGAGCGACGGCTGCATGTCACCCATGCGCGCTTCGATCAAGTATTCGATGTCGGTATCGGGCAGTACGTCCTGGACCAGATGGCCGAACAGATTGACGTACACCAACGCACGCACGCCGGCATCCTTAAACTGGTGACGCATTTCCCGCGCGGTATACAGCGGGTTGGTGTTGACCACGACCAAACCGGCGCGCATCGCACCAAACACCGCGATCGGATATTGCAGAATGTTGGGCATCTGCACGGCGAGGCGATCGCCGGGCTTGAGATCGGTATGCTTCTGCAGGTAGGCGGCGAAGGCGCCGGCCAGTCGATCCAGCTCGGCGTAGGTCAGCGTCACGCCCATATTGGTATAAGCGGGGCGGTCGGCGAACTTCTTGCACGAGCGCTCGAATACTTCGATGACCGATTTGTAGGTACCCATGTCCAGCTCGTTGGGTACGCCAGCCGGGCGCTTGTCGCTCCAGAACTCAGGTTGCATTGTTGTTGTCCCCGTAGCCTGCAAAGTGTCTGCCCCGCGCATGCGGGATAGCCGGAAGTTAGCAGCTATGACTAAACTGGCAAATAGGTGGGTATGGCGAATAGATCGTGTGAATCTTCCATCCAGCGGCCCTGAATAGTCGCGAGTGGGCTATACACGAACAGCCTGCCCTCACAAGCACACCCTCTCTTCTGGCTAAGCGATTCCGGATGTCCAGATTCTCGGGCCTGGCGGCCTTGCTTGCTCTCCTGTGGTGCGTGCCTGCGGCCAATGCTGCAGAACCCTTGCGGTTGGTGAGTTTGGAATACCCCCCCTACAGCTCGGCAAAAATCCCGGGCGGCGGCAGCATCGTCGAGCTGGTCACCCAGGCGATGGCCAGCCAAGGCAAAAGCGTGCATATCGATTTCATGCCCTGGGCGCGGGCACGCGCCGAATTGCGCAGTCATCGCTATGCCGGGGCGTTGCCGCTGTGGCCACGCGAGATCGTTGAAGAACAGCTGATCGCCTCGCGTCCGCTGTTCTATAGCGAGCTGGGCTTTTTCGTACGCCGCGATACACCGGTGCAATTCACCACCCTGAATCAGCTCAAGGGTCATCGGGTGGGTATCGTGCGCGGCTACGGTTATCCGCAAACCCTGCTCCACTCGGGCTTTCGCAGTGAAGAAGCGGTGGATGACCTGAGCAACTTGCGCAAACTTGCCGCGCGGCGCTTCGACCTGGTGTTGCTCGAGCGCGTAGTCGGCGAGCATCTGATCGCCAGTCACGCGACACTGCGCGGGCAGTTGATCTGGCAAGGTCGTTCGCTGGAACGCACTCCGCTGTTAGTCGGTTTCCTTCCGCAACGTCCTGGCGAACCCGACTGGGCAGCGACGTTCGAACGGGGTTTGCGCGAGCTGCATGCCACCGGCGACTACATGCGCATCATCCGCAAGCACAACAGCATCGCAGTCCCCCAGTGACCACCCAGTCGTCAAATAGACTTCACCCGGCATAGGCACGGAGGCACAATGACGGCCTTTCCGGCACAAGGAACCGCCATGCGTCACGATGATCTTTGGCTGACAGCCAGCGACGCCGCTCCTCTGTTCGTCAACCGTTGGCGTGGCGAACAGCCGCCCAAGGCGGTGCTGATGCTCGCTCACGGCATGGCCGAACACAGCGGTCGCTATGCGCGTTTGGCCGAA
Organism: Pseudomonas sp. LS44; assembly: GCF_024730785.1. NCBI lineage: Bacteria > Pseudomonadati > Pseudomonadota > Gammaproteobacteria > Pseudomonadales > Pseudomonadaceae > Pseudomonas > Pseudomonas sp. LS44. Next base: position 1,275,889 of record NZ_CP102830.1, on the reverse strand, counting down.
CATCTGGTGCAGGCTGGTTATGCGTTGTACGCCCACGACCAGCGCGGCCACGGCAAGACCGCCCAGCGCGGCGTGCTGGGGCTGTACGCCGAACACGGCGGCTGGCAGCGCGTCGTCAATGACCTGGTCAATCTCAACCAGCACATCCGCCAGCAGCATCCGGACACGCCGATTTTCCTGATCGGCCACAGCATGGGCAGCTACATCGGCCAGGCTTATCTGATCCAGCACAGCGCTGACGTGCAGGGCGCCATCCTTTCCGGTTCCAACTATCAACCGGTCGGCCTGTACAAATTGGCGGCGAACATTGCCCGTTTCGAACGCTGGCGACAGGGCCCGACTGGGCGCAGCGCACTGCTCGAATTCCTGTCCTTCGGCTCGTTCAACAAGGCCTTCAAGCCCAACCGCACGCCCTTCGACTGGCTGAGCCGCGACCCGGTGGAAGTCGACAAGTACGTCAGCGACCCGCTGTGCGGCTTCCGTTGCACCAACCAGCTGTGGATCGACCTGCTCGAAGGCCTGCAACAGATCACCCCGAGCACCAATCTGGGCCAGATCGCCCACGACCTACCGGTGCTGGTGGTCGGCGGCGAACGCGACCCGGTCAGCCAGGGCCAGCGCCTCAACGACCTCGCCGCGGCCCTGCAAGCCGGCGGCCTGCGCCACGTCGAACTGAAGGTCTACGCCGACGCCCGCCACGAACTGCTCAACGAGACCAACCGCGACGAAGTCACCGCCTTCTTCATCGATTGGCTGGAACGCACCCTCGCCGAGACCCCCGTCGCGCCCGCGCAAGCCCTGGCCTGAACACGCCGTAGCCCGGATGCAATCCGGGAGCCGAGTTGCCGATTTCCCGGATTACATCCGGGCTACTAACTGCGCTCAGTCAGGCTGCGCTCAGCCGGTCGACAGCAGATCGGCGCTACGCCCCGACGACTCCAGTTCGCCGACTTTCTCCAGCCGCGCCCGCACGATGTTGCGGCTGATGCCGAGCAAGCGGCCGGTCTGCAACTGGTTGCCGTGACAGAAGCGGTAGGCGCTGCGAAAGATGGTCTCTTCGATGTGCTCGTACAGCTCCGGCAGGTTCTTTTCGTACAACGCGGCCAACTGCGAACCGCCGACGCCCTGACCAAAGCACCTAATTCGCCGCGTCTGCGCAGTTGAAGAACGAGCTGCTGGCCGAGCTCACCGGTTCGGATGAGGCTTGAGCGCGGCCACCTGTGGTAAAAGACCGGGGCAATTTTCAGCGCGACGCCTGGGCGACGCGCTTTTGTCACTGTCTTTACGAGAGAGCCCACCATGCCGCAAATCACCAATACCCCGTACGCCGACCTGGAAGTCGGG